>JBEGMH010000325.1:0-27196 GCA_041183125.1 Bacteroidota bacterium
TACCGGCAGGCTTTGTTTTCATACGCGGAACTGCTGTACAAGATCAAGGACAAAGGGAGCATCGGGGCCTACCTGGCAACAAAGGTCGAAGACGTCATGCAAGGGACACAGCGCTACGGCCTGCCCATCGGCGAAACCTATATCCTGGGCGACAGCCCTCTGGTCTTGCTGACCGCCCTGCAATCTTCTTTCGAAGCGGATCCTTCTTCCAGCAAGTACATCCTGAAGCCCGCCCCCAAAATAAGCGATGCCGGATGGTACGACACCCACCTCTCTGCCCGAAACATACGGGTCTATACCCAACTGGATACCCGCCTGATGTTAGACGATTTTGTGGCGAAACTGGCCTTGCACAACGGAAAAAAATAAGCGATGGACACAAGGGAATTGGACCGGCTGGAATCCATAGCGCGGCAACTCGAGCCGAGCGCTGCCCAGCGGATGGCGTGGTCGGCGCAGACAGCGCAGTTCGTGAGCGACCTCATCGAAGCCCTTCCGGGCAGCAAGGTGTACTCCCCGGACACAGACGGCGGTGCGGTATTCCGCGAAACGCCTATCCAGGAAGGGCCGCGCCCCTTTGAAGAGGTGCTTGCGGCGATAGATGCCGGCGTCATGCACAACGGCATCAACCCGGCGTCGGGCGGGCACCTGGGCTATGTGCCGGGCGGAGGGGTGTTCCCTGCGGCCCTGGGCGATTACTTAGCAGCGGCGTCCAACCGCTATGCCGGTATTTTTTACGCCAACCCAGGGGCCGTGCGGGTAGAAAACGCCCTGCTCCGCTGGATGTGCCAGGTGGTAGGCTATCCGGACGGTGCGCTGGGCAACCTGGCGTCGGGTGGGTCTATCGCCAACCTCATCGCGATCACGACCGCCCGGGAGGCGCATGGCCTCAAGGCGGCAGACTACGACAAGGCAGCGGTCTATCTGAGTGCGCAGACCCACCATTGTGTCCAAAAATCGCTGCGCATGGCGGGGATGGGGGAAGCACCTGTCCGCTACGTGCCCATGGACGAACACTACCGCATGCAGCCCGACGCGCTGCGGGAGATGGTCCGCGCCGACCGACGCGCAGGGCTCAGGCCGTTCATGCTGGTCGGCTCTGCCGGCACCACGGATACCGGGGCCATAGACCCCCTCGATGCGTTGGCGGACATTGCACAGGAAGAGCAGCTCTGGTTCCATGTGGACGGGGCCTACGGTGGCTTTTTTATATTGGCCGATAACGTAAAGCACCTGCTCAAAGGCTTGGAACGGTCGGACTCGCTGGCCATTGACCCGCACAAAGGCTTGTTCATCCCCTACGGGCTAGGGGCTGTGCTGATCCGCAATGTGGAAGCCCAGTTCAGGGCCCACCACTACACCGCGCACTACCTGCAAGACGCGTTGGAGGCCGACGAGGAGCTGTCCCCGGCCGATTTGTCGCCCGAGTTGACGCGTCATTTCCGGGGGCTGCGCTTGTGGCTTCCCCTGCAGGTTTTTGGCGTGGCGCCTTTCCGCGCCGCATTAGAGGAAAAAGTACTGCTCTGCCGCCACGCCTGGGAGCAGTTGCAGGCTATGGGCTTCGAAACCGGCCCTTTTCCGGACCTGTCTATTTGTATCTTCCGCTATATCCCTCCGTCGGGCGATCCCGATGCGTTCAACGAAGCGCTGCTGCACTACGTCCAGCAGGACGGGCGGGCGTACCTCTCTTCCACTCGGATATCCGGTGCCTTTTGGATCCGGTTTGCGGTGCTCAGCTTCCGCACGCACCGGCGGGAGGTGGACCAGGCACTGGATATCCTTCGGGAAGGGGTGGCGGCGCTACTTTAAGCGGCGGTTAAAAAAATCAGCGACGGCTTTATTGACGCGCACGGCGTTGCCGTGCATCATGAAGTGGTGGGTATCGTCCACGATGACCATTGTTTCGAGAGGTACTCCTTTCGCTTCGAGGCGGTACACGAGGTCGGTGCTCTGGCTGAAGCGCACGTTGCGGTCGTCGTCGCCATGGATGACGAGCACTGGGGAGGTCCAGGTATCCACGTAGGCCACGGGATGGGATTCCCAAGCTACTTGCAGGGCTTTTCCGGCGTCGGGGGCGCGTTCGTAGCGGTCGGGCAGCAGGAGGTTGCGGGTGCGTTCGACCGTTCGGTCGTGTACTCCGTGGATATCCACGCCGGCGGCGAAGCGCTTGGAGTCGCGGCCCAGGGCCAGGGCGGTCAGGTAGCCGCCGTAGGAGCCGCCATAGACGCCGATGCGGGCGGGGTCCACTTGGCTTTGCTGGGCCAGCCAATCGCCGGCAGCTTTGACGTCTATGTACTCGGAAGCGCCATTGGTACCGGCGCGGGGCGGGTTGTGGAAGGCGTGGCCATAGCCTATGCCGAGGCGGTAGTTGACGGAGAGGACCACATACCCCTGCTGGGCTAAGTACTGGTTCATCGCGTACGCGTTGGAGTAGTAATCCGAGTAATGCCAACCCAACAGCATCTGGCGGGGCGGCCCGCCGTGGATATAGACGATAGCTGGTTTTTTGGCGTCACCGCCGGGTTTTTCGAAGAGTTGGGCATGTACCGTATATCCGTCAGGGGATTGAAAGACGACCTGTTTGGGATTGACCAGGGGGGCGGAGGGATAGTCTTTGGGGAGCCGGTCTTGCGCCAACAGTTTGATCGCACCGCCGTTGAACGGCATGACGGCGGGCATGGGCGGGCGCTGTGCGGTAGCGCTGATGAGGGCGATGGTTTTGCCGTCGCCGGTCACGGCGGGGGTCCATTCCAGGCCGGCGCCGGGCGTCATGACCTGCATGTCCATGCGGTCAACGGAGACTTTAACGACGTGGCGGCGGTCTATGTCCAGGGGGTCTTTGCCGGCGTTGGCGGCGAAGACCAGGGTTTTGCCGTCGGGGCTGAGTTTGATGTACTCGCACATGAAGCTGCCCGGCGTGAGGAGCAGTTCTTTCCCGCCCTGTTCGGGGATGGAGTAGAGGTGGGGCCATCCGTCGTGGTAGGAGAGGAAGACGATGCGCCCTGCTGCTGCCCAGTGGAGGTTGGGGCCGCCGTGGGTGGTCGGCACGGAGCCGGCCAGGGTTTTAGGGGCTTCCCAGAGCTTGGTAGACGTTCCGGTGCCGGCGTCGGCGGTGTGGATGGCCCAGGGGATGTGCCGCTGGGCCAGGACGGAATCCGGGGCGCCTCCGCTGCCGGACATGCGCACGAAGGCGATCTTTTTGCCATCGGGCGACCAGCGGGGCGAGGCGTCGCGCTTGTACTGGGGGTCCAGCCACAGAATGGGCGTATCGGAGTGCGTAAATACCCCGATGAACGCGTGGTCGCCACGGCTGGACTGAAACGCCAGCCGGCTGCCGTCGGGCGACCAGGTAGGGGAACCGTTGTTGCCGCGCGCGGAGAAGAGCAGTTTCGCCGCTGCCGAGCCATCTATCGGGGCGGTGTAGATTTGTCCGCCTTTCACAAACGCGACGACATCGCTTTTCGGGGAAATCGCAGGCTCCTCCCCTTCCCCCAATAATTTTGGCTCACCCCCTGCGAAGGGGAGGCTCCAGATCTGTACCTTGGGCGGGACCGGACTGAACGTCGGGTTCACCGGCTGGGCGTCGTCCCAGTTGGAGCCGAAGTCGCCCCCGCGGATATAGACCACCCATTTTCCATCGGGCGAAACCGCGACGCTGCTCAGCTCCTGGCCGTCGTCTTTGAGGTAGTTGCTGAGGCGGCGGGCGGCAAAGGCCGGGCCTTCCGCCACGTAGATATTGCGCTGCCCCTGTTCGTTGAAAGCCCACGCGATGCGTGCCCCGTTAGAGGACGCGGTGAGCTCATTGGGAAAGGGATAAGATTTCAGTTGCTCCATGGAGAAAGGGAGCTGGGCCTGCAACAGGGCGGGCAGGAAAGCCATAAGGCAGAGGCGGATAAAAGCTGCACGCATAAACTATTGGGTATGAGGTGAAAAAATCAATGGTTCCGGCAGTAGTACAAGGTCGAGCAGTTGTCGGGTTGCAGGATGGTGGTAGCGGCGTCGAACACCTCGATGGCCTGCATGTCGTTGTATAGGGCGGTTTCGGTATTGATCAGGTCGGCATCGCCCAACACTTCGAAGTAGGCCAGGTTCATCCCTTTGCTCAGGGCGCTCAGCTCGGAGAACAGCAGGTTGCTCTCCGCTTTGTTCTTCCATTTTTGGAGTTCCCGCTCCGGGACGGGGCCTTTGTGGAGCTCCCGGATTTCGTCCCATACGGCGGCTTCTGCCTGTTCGGGGGAGATGCCCTCCGATACTTTCCCCTCGATGAGGAGCAGGCCGGGGTCAAACTGCCCGACGACATAACAATCTATTTGCGAAAACAGGCGTTTTTCCTTGAGCAAGTGGCGGTAGAGGCGCGACGATTCCCCGTTGCAGAGCACGTCTGATAGGATATCTACGGGGTAAAAAGCGCGGTCGGCGCGGCCCGGCATCCGGAAAGCCATGTAGAGCGCGTCCACAGGGACCTCGCCGTGGTGTGTTTTGCGCCGATAGCTTTCCTGGCGGGGCTCTTCGGGCAGGTTGCGGGTCGGGATAGGCCCGGGCGGGATATCGGCGAACCATTTTTCGACCAGTTTCCGGGTTTTGCGGGGGTCTAATTTGCCGGAAATGGTCAAGATGGCATTGTTGGGGCGGTAGTAGCGGTAGAAAAAGGACTCTACATCTTCCAGGCGTGCCTGTTCGATGTGTTCCGGTTTCAGGCCGATGACCGGCCAGCGGTAGGGGTGTTTTTGGTAGGCGAGCTCGGAGAGCAGGTGCCATATATCCCCGAAGGGCTCGTTCAGGCAGGTTTCCTTAAATTCTTCCACGACGACTTTGCGCTGCACGTCGAGTACGTCCTCGCTGAAGTCCAGCCGCAGCATGCGGTCGGATTCCAGCCAGAGCGCGGTTTCGAGGTTTTCGGCTGGCAATACTTCGTAGAAATTGGTATAGTCGGTATTGGTGAATGCATTATCTTCCCCGCCGGCCTTCTGCAGTCGGTCGTCGAAGTTGGGAATATGTACCGAGCCTCCGAACATCAGGTGTTCGAACAAGTGGGCGAAGCCGGTTTTATCGGGTTGTTCGTCCCTTGAGCCTACGTCGTAGAGGACGTTGACGGCCACCAGGGGGGTACTGTGGTCTTCGTGGAGCAGTACTTTCAACCCATTCTCTAATTCAAAGCGTTCGAATGCAATCACGACGGTATGCTGTGGTCTTTTAGAGGCTGTCTCAAAAAAGACGGGTTGCCTCGGGTGAACAAATTCCGGTGCCGGGGCTAAAGATAGCAAATCTGGCATTTTTTCCCGCTCTTTCCGTCCCCTACCCGAAAAAGGCCCCGCATACGGCTGCCAAAAAAGCTTTGGGTAGCCGAGGGTATTCGACTTGTTGCGAGGGGAATCATCGAGGGGTCAAAAAGGCCCTTTTTTCCCACAGGGTGCCTTTTTTCGGTCATCTAAGGCCGCTATACTCCCTCAAAAAGCCTTCGTGTGGATAAAAAATGACTCTTTTTTCCCTCCTCGCTGACCCCTCGCAACCAGTCCATTGATTTTTTAAAATAAAATATTGTTTTTTTTCAAAAAAATAAAATATTATTTCAAAAAAATATTTTTTGCGCCTTAAAATTGTTTCTGCAAATCGAGATACGACATACGCCATGAAGAAGTTGCTTACCGCTATCCATCCGTTACGGCCTGCCACCGCCCTCCTGTTAGGCTGGGGTTGTTTTTCCCTGTCCTGTTCCCGCCCGGTGGCACAATTCAGTTACACGGGGGCTTCCAAAGCACCTGCGGAGATCCGGTTCGACAACCGCTCCGAAAAGGCCCAGGTTTTTGAATGGGACTTCGGGGACGGCAACCGGTCTACGGACTCCCTGCCGGTGCATACCTATAAAAAATCGGGTACCTATACCGTAACCCTCATCGCTAAATCAGGAAATAAAACGAGAACTATGGAAGAGAAAATCCAGATAGATGCGCCAGACCGTTGCCTGGTGGAAATCGAGACCGAGTTCGGCAACATGTTGGTCTGGCTCTACGACAGCACCCCGCAGCACCGGGACAACTTCCTCAAGTTGGCCGGGGAGGGCTATTTCGACAGTTTGTTGTTCCACCGGGTCATCAAAGGCTTTATGGTCCAGGGGGGCGACCCCAACTCGCGCAACGCGCCCAAAGGGCAGCCGCTGGGCATGGGCGGGCCGTCTTATACCATTCCCGCTGAGTTTGTGGACACGCTGGTCCATGTGAAAGGCGCCCTTGCGGCCGCCCGTACCGGCGACCAGGTCAACCCGGAGAAGCGTTCTTCCGGTTCGCAGTTCTACATCGTTCACGGGCAGCCGTTGACGGGTCCGCAGTTAGACCAGATCGAGGCCCGCAAAGGGTTCCGCTACTCTACGGAGCAGCGCCAACTGTACTTGGAGAAAGGCGGCACGCCCTTCCTGGACCGGGACTACACCGTCTTTGGTATGGTAATCCAAGGGTTGGACGTAATTGACAAAATCGCCAATGCCCCGAAAGACCAACGCGACCGCCCACTGGAAGACGTGCGGATGAAAATACGCCCTATTCAGTAGCGTCCATGCTTGTTTATGGTAATCAAGGCCTGGATGCGGGGATCCGACTTTAGCTCCGGCATGAGCAGGAAAAACACAATGTGGGCGCTAAAGTCGGCCTCCAGGGCATGCTGGAGGATGGGAAAGGCCTCCGCCGATTTTCCAAGGGCAAAAAGGCAGGCGGCTTTCCCGTACTCGATATCGGGTTCCCCGGTGTGTTGGGCTGCCTCGCACAGGAGTTCCCACGCCCTTTCAGCCTGGTTCCGCTCCAGAAGGTAAGCGGCGAAGTGCAGCCAATAGATGGGCTCATCGGACGCCAGTTCTATGGCCTGCCGCATGCTGTATTCTGCGGCGGTTTCATTGCCCAGAATGGCATGGATGGCGCCTTTTGCCGCATGGTAGGACTCCTGTTCCCCATTGATGTGGATGGCGCGGGAAAAGCAAGACATCGCTTTGGTCCAGTTTTCCTCGATGGCATAACACTTGCCGAGGTAAAACATGGCTTCGTCCTGTGCCGGGTCTATGTTCAGGGCTTTGCGCAGGACGCGGCGTGCCTGTGCATAGTCCTCCATCATGAACAAGCATTGCCCCATGCGGGTCAGCGATTCGCCGTCAGGGGGGAAGTGTTCCTGCATATCTTCGAGCACCGCCATGGCTCGTGCGTAGTCCTGCACTTCGAAGCATACATCTATGAACTCCCAATAGGCGTGTTCGAACTTGGGGTCGGTCAGGAAAGCGTATTCCAGGGAATCCAGGGCATCGTCGTACAAGCCTTCGTAGGCTTGCGCCAGCCCCAGGTTGAACCAGGCGATAGAAAGATAGGGGTTCTCATCCAACAGGGCACTGTGGAAAGCGATGCTTTCCTCGTATCGGTGCATGATCTCCACTACAACGCCGAAGTGTTCGAGCGCCTGAAGATGGCCCGGGTCCAGGCGGATGGTTTTTTGTAGGGTGGCGAACATCTCGTCGTAGTCGCCCATCTTTTCGAAGACCAAACTCTTCAAGTAAAAGATATCGGATTGGTCTGCCGGGCCTTCCACATCGGGCAGGACGCGCTCCAATTCTGCCATCGCGTCGTCATAGCGATGCATAGCAGCGAGTGCTTCGGCACGCAAAAGAAAGATATCCAGTTCATTAGGAGCTATTAATAGGGCTTTTTGCAACAGTTCCAGCGCTTCCTGGGGCTCTTCCCGTCGGATGAGCAGCTCGGCTTTGTGCAGAAAAATATCGAGCTGGAAGGGATATAACTCGAGGGCTAGGTCCAACAACTCGAGGGCCAGGTCCAATTGGCCTTCGTCTTCAAAGTAACCGGCCAAAAGCCCAAACTCCGGTTCCGTAAAATGCAAGGGCTGCCCTGTGGCCATCCTGGCCTCAAAGGCGAGCAACAGTTCCCGTATTTCAGGGCGTTCGTCTGGTTCCGGTTGGTGCATGGATAAATGCCTTTTTACAAATATAGGTTAGAATTCAGAGAAAAGTTCCATTATCCGTCCGAACAAGGTATAAAATCAGTACAATGACCCGTGCGGGCCTTTACCGGGTTTGCGTATTGCTTGAAAAATAGCTAATCTTGTAAAAAAAAATAGCCTGGGAAGATATGATGGACATAGTACGCCACAACCCTGATTTGAGCACGGAGCTGGATTATTTCAGGCGCAGGAACGAGCATTTCGTCATCCAGGCGGGTAAGTCCACAGCGTTGGTGGGGGAACAAGCCGACCACATCCTGTACATGGCCATGGCGGCTTCCCTGGCTATGGATTATACCGAAGATGGCTTTTTTGAGGACTTTTACATCACGGACAAGAGCATTTCCGGCAGGCCGGAAATGCAGGTAGATGCATACGCCTTTATAGAAACGGAGCGCACTAACGAAAAGCACCTGCACCTTTTTCAGTTCAAATTGCACGAAGGGCCAAACAATGCCGTCTCACCCAAAGAACTGGACCAGTTCGCCACTTTGATGAACAATGTTTTCGTACACCCTGCGCTCATGGGCGAGGATGACCTGAAAAACAAGGTGCTGAAAGAAATCTACGACAAAGTACAAGATTTCCTGGGAGGAAAAAGAGGGCGCAAGGCCATGATACATTGCCACTTCATCAACAATGCCCAAGGGGTCACGCCGGCAAACAAAGCGGCTATCGAGGCCGTCATGAACCGCTTTCTCAGCGATAAACAACACCACAACTTCAAGGTACAAGTATATGGGGTAAAAGATATCCTGGACTTGGCTATACATGGCAAAATATCCGTCGAGAACGAATTCCTGGAGTTCGAAATGGATGGCGCATACGCATACCGTTTCGAAGACAATTCCTCTAAAAGCGGAATCGGATTACCGAAAAAGGTATTTGTGGGTATCTGTAACGTGAACGAGTTTATAAATCTCCAGAACAAATACCACCACAACCAGCTATACGCCGAGAATATCCGCTTGTACCTCGGCGACCGGGCTGCCGTGAACAAAGATATCATCCATACGATTTGTTCCCCGGAAAGCATTTGGTTTCCCTACATGAACAATGGAATCAGCATCATCTGCGATGAATTCAGCTTGGGAAATGTGAGAAAAGACAAAAAGCTGCCCATCGAACTGAAAAACATGCAGATTATCAATGGCTGTCAAACGGTCAACGCCCTGTACAGTGCAAAATACGGGCAGGCCACCCAAGATGATTTCAGAGCCTCCAATGTATTGGTGAAACTATACGCGATCAGCCCGGACCAGGCGGATTTCAAGATGAACATCATACGGGCCACCAATAACCAAAATGCAGTTAAAACCTACTCCCTACTCTCAAACGACCCTATTCAGATAGCTATTGGGGAAAGAATCGAACGCTTCGGATATATATACGACCGAAAAGGGGAGGCCAAAAACAGTAAATCAGATCGGATCGTAGGCATGCCCAATGCCGCTTTGGCGTATCGGGCTGTTTTTTGGTTCGCCGCACAGAACCTGCGCTCCAGGATGGGCCATAGCCGGGTCTTTCAAAAGGTAGAGTACGAAAAACTATACCGAAACGACGATCTGGAAAATACGCCGTATTTGGATGCCCTATCCTCCAAATTATTGCTCTCGTCTATCCTAGTCGACAGTGTCCGGCAGTTGATCCAAGAAAAATCGGGGCTGTATGTGGGCGACCTACCGATTTTTAAAAAGAGCACCTACTACCTTGCCGGCTATATGTATGCCCTCCATAAGAGCGGCTTCGATGGCTTCATCGAAGAAATACAAGGGTTGCTGGAAGAAAATAACCCCCTTAAAACCAAGGGCAAGGATATTCCCCGAAAAATAATATCCTTTATCTCCGATTGCTTCGACGAGGTGGTGAAGGCATTCACCCGGTTTTATGAAGCGCTGGAACTAGATAAAACGGATTTGGATAATCTATTGAAAAGCAGCGATTTTTCTTCTAAATACCACGGGGAAATCGAAAAAAAGACGGGTTTGCGCATCGAAGATTTGCTCGATACCTGAAAAAGGCGTGCAGTTGGGCGATAAAGGCCGGGTGGAGGACGGCAGAACCTCAGTTTCGGTACTTGCCCAGTACCGGTCGGCCAGGGAAGGCGTTTTCAACCGTTTTGCCTTCTTTTACCACCAGCGTGCCGTTTACGAGTACATGCGTGATCCCCTGGGAAAAGCGGAGGGTACTAAAATCGGCTTTGTCAATGACCTGCGTGGGGTCGAAAACGGTGATATCGGCATCGGCACCTATTTGCAGACGGCCTTTCTGGCGCATGGAAGGAGCGATGTTCTCCAGGCGCTTTGCAGGCATGAGGGTCATTTTTGAAAGCGCTTCCATGAGCCCTATGGTGTTTTCCTCGCGCACGTACTTCCCGAGTACCCGGGAGAAGGTACCCGCTGTGCGCGGGTGTGCACCTGGTGCGTAGGGCATACCGTCGGAAGCGATTAAGGTACGGGGGTCTTGGATACCTGCTTTTATCCACTCGGGTTTCATCATGTGCATAATGACCACTCCGCCCTGTTTGCGATAGCGCTGGAAGGACGCTTCGCTGAGCCGTTCCCCACTGGCTTCCCATTGTATATCGCCATAGCTGACGCCGAGTTTTTCCTGCCACCCCTCATCAAAGATAGCGGACTCGATGGAAGTAGAGGCTGCGGTGTAGGGATATACTTCGGTGGTGATATCGAGGCCTCGTGTTTGCGCAGCGGCAACCATATCGAGGGTGACCTGAATATCCGCCAGGGAGAGGCTGTTGGCGTGTACTATGTGCAGGGGAGCACCGCTCGCGGTAGCATTGGCGATGGCTTCCTGGATACCGGGCATGCCAAAACCGCGGGTATGGGAGAAAACGATGGCTTTCTTTTCGGCGGCATAGCTGTACACCTTGAAAATTTCACCTGGCCGCGCACCCGGGTAATACCCCACGGGAACCCCGATGCCCAAAGCACCCGCCTGGAGTTCGTACTCCATGGCCGTGCGGAGCGCTTCCATCTGATGGTCTTCCAGGGGCATATAGTTGGCGCGGGCGAGGTTGATGCCCAGTTTGGAAAGCTGAAGGCTTTCGAGGCCTTCTTTGCGTATTATTTCCTGAGCCTGCGCGAAATAATGGCTATACGTTCCCATGGCCATGGCCCGCAACGCTCCATGTGGGACGGACGCTCCATAGTTGACGATGGTCTTGCCCTGCTTGCCTGCCAGCCACTCCCGCAGGAAAAGTACGCCGGATTCGAGTTCCAGAGCTGTCGTCACCCCATCATGTGCCTGATATTCATGGGCTTTATTGGTCATGCCGTGGGCGTGCAAATCAATGAAGCCCGGGGACACTACGAGCCCCGTAGCGTTGATCTCCTGCGCGCCTTTGAGCGCCGTGGCGCTGATTTCTACGATGCGGTCGCCGCGTATGCCGACATTGCGCACAGCGTCCAGGCCCGTTTCGGGGTCCATGACGCGCCCGCCGCTGATCACCAGGTCATAAAGCACAGGTTGGGCAAACGCGAGGTTCGCCGACAAAAGAAAAAGGGCAAGGATGGTTTTGCGCATAGCCTAGTTGTTTTTAATACCAGTGTATTGGGGCGCTCTTACTTTCTCTTCAGAGCAGCCGCCGGAGGCAGAAAATCTATTTCTTTCAGGGATTGACACCGTATTTTCCGTCCGTGAGAGTAAAAAAAATGTTTTTTTGTCAAAAATGGGTTTTTTCCATATAAAAAATTAAAAAAATGAAAAAGCTATTTATAGTAAAGGTTGTAGGACGTGGTGTAAAAATATTTTGTTTTGTAGTAGCGATGGGAATCCACCTATTTTTGTCCTGGTCGTGTACCCCTGCCCAATGCATATCCTGGCCTGAGGGGGGGACTGCGCTCGGAGGTAGCGACTTTTTCAGACAAGCGGCCTCTATGGGCTGGAAAAGCCGGGATTCTCTGGCAGTTCGCGCAATCCTGGATGGCAATGTGCCTCCTTTTCTAAAACGATTCAAGCGGATTCGGGTATCTGTGGCAGATTCTATCTCAGGGCAAGCGATATGGGCACAATACTATGTTTCAAAGGATTATATATCGGTGGGAAATCGGGAGGATTGGGTGCGGGTACCCCTTACGCCAATGGCAGCCCAGCAACTTGCCGATACCTTGGACTGCTTTCTACCTACCCGAAAAATAGTAGATGATGTATGGGCGCAAGCAGCGGTACGCCTGGAGCCGGTGCCAATGTATGCCTTTAGGGACAGCTCGGTCACGATGTGGCATCATCACCTCATTATCGAAGGACAACGCAAGGGCCGCAGAGGGTTGATTGCAGGAATCAAGAAGGACGTAGTGCTTAGTAAAACGCCCCGTCCGGATCGGGTGGCGATTTATGGCTGGCATAAGCCCGACGGAAAGCCTATCCAGCCGCTCTATGTGGGGCATGTGAACTGGTATGTGGACTATAGTCATGGTGTGCGCTTGGTATGGAAAAGGGTCAAAGTACACGTACCCGGAGGGGGCAGTCGCTGGATGGCGTATTCCGAGGTGCTTCGGGATACCCGTTTGCGCCCTTTGTTATGTGATGAATAGGATTAGACAGGAGCGAGCGTTACGTCCAGCCAGAGCGTTTTTCATACCTATTCCAGCTTGCTGACGACCTCTCACCACAAGTCTATTTTTTCACAAACCGCTCCTTCCCGTTCACGACGGTGCGCAGTACGTTCACCCCCCGTATTTTTTCGCCTGGAATTTTGAGGATATTGTCTGATAGGACCACAAAATCGGCATACATGCCGGGTTTGAGTTTTCCGGTTTTGGTTTCCTGGAAGGCGGCGTAAGCGTTGTTGACGGTGTAGCAGCGCAGGGCCTCTTCGGGGCTGATTTTTTGTTGGGGCACCCATCCGTTCGGGTTTCTTCCGTCCAGGGTTTGGCGGGTCACGGCGGCATAGATGCCTTCGAGAGGGGAAGGCGGGGCCACCGTCCAGTCCGAACCGAAGGTTAGGTTGGCTCCGGCATTGAGCAGGTCGCGGAAGGCGTAGGTCGTTTTGATGCGCTCCGGGCCGATGCGCTTTTCCGCCCAGCGGCCGTCGTCAATCGCGTGGTAGGGCTGCATGGAGGGGATGACGCCGAGTTCTGCAAAGCGCTGGATGGCACTGCGGGTCAGGTGCTGGGCGTGTTCGATGCGGAAACGGCGGTCGCGGGGCCCGTGGAGGGCTTCGGCCTCGGCATATACGTTGAGCAGCCAGTCGTTGGCGCGGTCGCCGATGGCGTGTACTGCCACGTGCAGTCCGGCGGAATCGGCCTGGAGGATCCATTGGCGCAGTTGGAGGGTGTCGTTTACGAGCAGGCCGCTCGTGTTGGGTTCGTCCTGGTAGGGCGAATAGAACCAGGCGGTGGTGGAGCCCAGGGAGCCGTCCACAAAGCCCTTGAGCGCGCCCCAGTGCAGCCAGTCGTCGCCGCGGCCGTTATCCCCTACATAATCGGCCATTTTTGCCCAGTTGCTGAGGGGCACCATGGAGTAGATGCGGAGGTTGAGTTTGCCCTGTTTCCGCGCACGCCGAAAGGTTTCCAGGTCGCTCCAACCGCCTAATGAGCTGACGTCGTGGATTTGGGTGACGCCCACGGACAGCATGTAGTCCATGGCGCGTTGGAGGGCGGCGTCGAGCTGTGCTTCATCTGCTTCGGGGATAGCTTTTTGGATGAGCGCCATCGCCTCGTCTTTGAACACGCCGGCGGGGTTGCCGCGGGCGTCGCGCACGATGGCCCCGCCGGCTACGTCGGGCATGGTTTTGTCGGCGCTGGCCCGTTCGATGGCGAGGGAGTTGGCTAAGGCCATGTGCCCGTCGAGCCGGTTTACGAACACGGGGTTTCGCTGGGTGACGCTATCAATCCACTCCCGGCGGGGGAGCTCGCCGCCCCAGTTTTCATGGTCCCAGTCGCCGCCGGTAATCCATTGTCCTTCGGGTAGGTTTTTAGCGAATTCGGCCAGGGTGCGGATAAATTCCCGGGGTGTTTTTGCCCCGCGCAGGTTGACGCTGGCCAACTGGAAACCACCGCTCATGAAATGGGTGTGGTTGTCAATGAAGCCGGGGCAGACGAACTTGCCGGCGAGGTCCACCACCTTGGTGTTTTTACCTTGGTGTATCGCAGCGTCATCGCCCACGTACAAGATTTTTTCGCCCTTGACGGCCAGGAGGGTGGCCGAGGGTCGGTCTGGGTCACCCGTCCAGACTACGCCGTTCGTGTACAGGGTGTCTGCGGGTTCTTCCTTGGGCTGGCAGGCCTGAAAGGACAACGAGAAGAGTAGGAATACGGGAACAAGTGGTTTCATGGTATAGAGGCTTGAAGGGTATGTTTTCGCGGGTGGAGGCGATAAGAACTTATTGCAGGGTGAGCCGTCGAGCTGGGAAAAGTGCTTTTTCAGTACGACGGCTCACCCTGCAACAAGCGGGATATTAGTGCTCAGAGCAGCCGATGGGGGCACCGTCGGGCATTTCGGGCATGGCGGGTACTTTGTACTCGCCCGGGTTGGCCCTGAACTGGCGGATTTGCTCCAGCAGATAGGCTTTATGGGCGGCACCGACCGTGCTCCCCGTGGTGCCTTCAAGGCTGTATTTCACTTCTAGTTGATTGATTTTGAGCAGTGCCGCAGCGGAAATTTGCTGTTGTATGGCACGGTCGCCCGCGAGTTGGAGCAGGTGTTGCAGGGCTGATTTTTCCACGATGCGCTGGATTTCCTCCTGCATGGCATCAGTGGTTTTGTGCTGTCGGATGCCCTCGAACAGCAGGTCGAGGAGCTGGCTGGGCGACATCTGTTTTTGGTCGCGGGCGTGTTGCTCGAGTACGCGCGCCAGGCGCATAGGGTCGAGGATGAGGCCGATGGTATTGGCGATGGAGCTCTCCGCGGCAGCCAGAGGGTCGAAGGTCATACCGGTATTGATTTTGAACATTTCGCGGTCGCGGGAATAGCCCAGTGGTGGCGGGGGGATGAGGGAGATGATGCGCTCGGGAAGGGCTAAAAAGCGGGGGTCCAGGGTTTCGAGCAGGGCATTGAGGGCGTCGAGTTGGGCAGCGGGGGCAACGGGGGTATTGGTAACCTGCCCATCGCCGCGCAGGGCGTAGGTATAATGGACCCCACCGATGGACTTGGCGACGGCATCTGCCTGGTAGCGGTGTGCCAGATAGAGGGGTACGAGTACGTTTTCCAGCGTGGACATAGGGGCACCGACGGGGATATTTTTCTCCCCAAAAGTCGCCAGGGCTGTTTCGCGGACTTTGGCCATTCGGCGGAGCTCTTCGGCGGCATTTTTACCATTGTCCCACACGTGGGTGAAGGGGTGGGCGGCGTAAGAGGGGCGTCCGTCCTGGTCAGACAGGTAGAGCAGTCCCATTTTGATGCTTTCCGCCATGATTTTGCGCAATTCGGCCGCTTCGTCCACACCTTCCGGGAAATCCTGGTAGCCGTAGATGATCATGCGCTTGTCCCACTCGCCGATACCGCTGGTGTATGCTTTGGAGTAGTCTATCTTGCCCTGCGCATCCAGGGTGATGTAAGGGTGTGGGTAGTCCATGACGGAGGCGCGGTCGTTATAGCTGGCGGCGAAGTTGTGGGCCAACCCGAGGGTATGCCCTACTTCGTGGGCGGAGAGTTGCCTCAGGCGGGCCAGGGCCATCTCTTTGAGGCGTGGGTCGGCGACGCTCCCGTTGGCGTAGGCTTCCACCAGGCCCTGGGCGATGAGGAAATCCTGCCGGACGCGCAGGGAGCCCAGCAACACATGTCCTTTGATGATCTCCCCGGTGCGGGGGTCGGATACAGAGCTGCCGTAGGACCAGCCGCGGGTGGAGCGGTGTACCCAGTTGATCATATTGTAGCGCACATCCATGGGGTCTGCGCCTTCGGGGAGCACTTTCACCTGAAAAGCGTTTTTATAGCCGGCAGCTTCAAACGCCTGGTTCCACCAGCTTGCGCCTTCTATGAGGGCGGAGCGGATGGGTTCGGGCGCCCCGCGGTCGAGGTAGTACACGATGGGCTCTACCGCTTCGCTGAGTTTGGCTTTGGGGTCTTTTTTCTCCAAGCGGTGGCGCATGATGAAGCGCCGTACGAGCTGCTGGTCTATGGGGGTGGCATAGTCGGCGAAGCTCATGGCATTGAAGCCGCTGCGGGGGTCGTAGGCCCTGGGCGTATACTGCCGGTCGGGGAGTTCGATGAAGGAGTGGTGCATGCGCACCGTGATCGCGTCGGGGGTAGGGGTGACCGAGCGGACCCAAGCGCCCTGCGGATCCCCACTGAAGGTGATGGTTGCTTCAAATTCGCTGTTTTTAGGAAAATTCTTGGTGTTTTCGAGATATACAGCGGAGCGCGAAGCGTCCACCTGGTAATTGCCCTGGCGGGCGTTGCGCAGGCGGGCTGCCACCCCGTGGGCATCGCGCAGCAGGAAGGGCGTGAAGTCAACGAGTGCCTTGCCTTCGCTTTCAGCTTCGGCCTTAAAGCCCCAGAGGATAGAAGAGGCGAAGGCTTCGGCGACGGAGCGCCGCTCATCGGGGTTATCGCTCACCGCGCGGTAGTCGTAGTTGGGTTGTTGCAGCAGTACTTTGGGGCCGCTGCGCACGAACTTGACGATGCGGTCGCTTCCGAGCTGGTTGCGGTCGAGCCCGATATCATTGGAGCCCACGCCAGCGGTGAGGGAGTTGACATACAGGAACTCGCTCTCCCATTTGTCTATTTCAATCCAAATTTTTCCTTCCTTGTCGTCCCAATAGTAGTTGAAGTAGCCGGTATAGGCCTTCATATTTTTCGTTTTATCGGCGATGGAAGGGAGCTGGGCGTCCAACCGGCCCAGGATGCAGAGTACGAGGAGCGTTATGGCGCTGATTTGTTTCATAAGGTAGATGTTTTTTGGGAAAGATACTAAATTCATACACGTATAGTAAAAATTGCCCAATTTTGTGTGTACAAGGATAACATGACGTCCGGTCGGCTGGTGCCGACCGGCTTTTCATGGCCCTTGCCACCCGTCTGATCACCCTAAACGATAAGAGCATGCGCGTACAGATGACTATTGCTGCCGTAGGTTTATTGGTATTTTTGGCTTGCCAGCGGGAGAAGCCCACCGACCCTGCATACCTGAAGGATTGGTCGGAGTGGCATGCTGAGCGCGTAGCCGAGCTCAAAGCGCCCGATGGTTGGCTTGCCCTGGTGGGCCTATACTGGCTGAAAGAAGGGACGAATACATTTGGGTCGGCACCGGAGAACGATGTTCTGTTTCCGGTCGTCGCGCCCGGGAAAATGGGTAGGTTTGTTCTGGAGGGCGATTCGGTGCGCATGGAAGTGCTGCCGGGAACAAACGTACACGAAAAAGACAGTAGTGCGGTCGTTCGTGAAGCGGTATTGAAGCTGGCAGACGGCGTACCGCCTGTGGTCTATTCCTGGGGTTCGCTCGACTGGGTGCTGTTGGAGCGCGGGGGCAAATACGGCATCCGCCTCTGGGACCGCAACAGCGTGAACATCGCCAAGATGGACTCCATTCCCCATTACCCATTGGATTTGGGCTGGAAACTCGAAGCCACTCTGATTCCTGCGGATTCGGGCCGTACGGTGCGGATGCAAAACGTGCTGGGCATGACTATGGAGCAGGCATCTGCGGGCACACTGGAATTTCAAATAGAAGGAAAAACGTTCCAACTAGAAGCGTTGGAAGAGCCGGGGGGTTATTTTTTGATTTTTGCCGATGAGACTTCCGGCGAGGAGACCTACAGCGGGGGGCGCTATTTATCGGCTCCTAAAGCGGATGCCGGGGGCAAAACGGTGATTGATTTCAACAAGGCGTACAATCCTCCCTGTGCGTTTACTAAGTATGCGACCTGCCTACTCCCGCCGGCGGGCAACCGCTTGCCGCTCGCCATCCGGGCCGGGGAGCGGGATTACGGGCACCACTAGTTCAGCTGCCGAACTTTTCGAGGAGTTCCTGCAAGTCTTGAAGGGTATTGGCTTCCCGGGCGGGTTTGTCTTTCCGCCAGCGGTGCATCCGGGGGAAGCGGAGGGCGATGCCGCATTTGTGCCGGGTCGAGGATTGGATACCTTCGAAAGCGATTTCGAACACCAGTTCCGGCTTTACGCTGCGTACAGGGCCGAAGCGCTCTATCGTATTTTTTCGGATCCAGGCATTGATTTCCTCAAATTCCGCATCGGTGAGGCCGGAGTAGGCTTTGGTAAAAGGAACCAGGCGCGTGCCGTCCTGTACGGCAAAGGTGAAGTCGGTATACAGGTTGGCTCTTCGCCCGTGGCCTTGCTGGGCGTAGAGGAGGATAGCGTCTATGGTCATGGCATCTACCTTCCATTTCCACCAATCGCCCTTGCGGCGGCCGGAGCGGTACTCGGAGTCTTTGCGCTTGAGCATGAGCCCTTCGCTGGCGTGTTCGCGGGCTCTGGCGCGCTGCTGGTGCAAGTCTTCCCAGTCGGAGAAGGGCACTTGTTCGGAGAGTTGCAGGACCTCGCCGGCGGGATGGGGGGCTAGTAGCTGTTCGAGGAGGGTGCGTCGTTCGTGAAAAGGCTCCTGGCGTAGGTCCCGGCCTTCGTATTCCAGGAGGTCGTATGCGCGCAGGATGACGGGGGCGTTTTGCAGGGCGTTTTTGGTGAGGGTTTTGCGCCCAATGCGGGTCTGTAGCACCTGGAAGGGGAGGGTTTTGCCTTCTTTAAAGGGCAGTATTTCGCCGTCGAGCACGGTGCCGTCGGGCAGTTGCTGGGCCAGTGGGTGCAGCTCGGGGAATTTTTCGGTCAATAGTTCTTCCCCGCGCGACCAGATGAACAACTGGCCTTTTCGTACGATGAGTTGTCCGCGGATACCGTCCCATTTGTGTTCGGCTATCCATTCGGAAGGATGGCCCAATGCTTCGGGTTCCTGGTCGAGGGGGTAGGCCAGGTAGAAGGGATAGGGTTTGGAGAGGTCGTCTTGCAGGTTGTTGGCCAGGATGAGCTCCTGGAAGCTATGGGTTTCCGGGCTCCACTGGCCCATGAGGCGGTGGGCGAGGATGTTTTCTTCCTGACTGGTGTATTTCGCTAATGCTTTCACCAGGATTTGCTGGGAGACGCCGATGCGGAAGCCACCGGTAATTAGTTTATTGAACAAAAAGCGCCCGTCCTGTGGGAGTTGGTCCCAGGCGTCCAGGATGCGCGCTTTGCGTTCTGCTTCGTCATGATCGGCTAAGTCGCGCACGTATTCTATCCAGTAGCTCAGCGGGTGATGGGCTTGTTGGGCAGGGGGAGGGAGCAGCAGGGCGATGGTTTCTGCGAGGTCGCCGACGGTGTGATAGGCGTCTTCAAACAACCAGGGTGGGATGGCGGCCCGCTCGGCTGCCCATTCGCGCAAGGCGGTGGTGGTAACGCTGCGTTTCGGGCGCCGGTCGCTCAGGAGGGCGATTGCCCAGAGCTTGTCTTTTTCGGGGGCTTCCCGCAGGTAGCGTGCCAGCGACTCGATTTTCTCGTTGATGCGGGTCGTCTGGTCGAGTTCGTTGAAGAGGTGTATAAATGCCTGCATGCGTTATTCCTTTGCATCGGTTTCGGTGGGGTCTATGACCTCGCCTTCGAATTCCGTTTTTTCAGCTTTGGCTTCGTAGCCCTGGCTCTCCAACCAGCGGCTGAAAATTTCGGTGTAGCCGTGGGTGACCACGACGCGCTGTGCCCCGCTTTCCCGGATGGCCTGGTTCAAGGCGGGCCAGTCGGCATGGTCGCTCAGGATGAACCCGCGGTCGGCGTTTCGGCGGCGGCGGGCACCCCGCAGCGCCATCCACCCCGACGCTACGCCGAGGGATACGGATTTGAATGGGCGCATCCAGGCACTGCCTACCGCAGCGGGAGGCGCTATGACCAAGCTCCCGGAGTAGTCCTGGCGCCGCATACCGGGCAGTACCTGGCGGGTAGGGGGGAGGTAAATGCCTTGCGCACGGATGATTTCGTTGATTTGTTCGACCGCCCCATGGGTATATACCGGCCCGATGGAAGTGTCCAGGCCCTTGAGGATGCGCTGGGCTTTGCCAAGGGCGTAGGCGGTGATAACGCTGACTTTGTCCTGGGCCTGGTTGTTGAGCCACCACGCGTTGATGTCGGCAAATACGGCTTCTTGAGGCTTCCACTGGTAAACGGGAAGGCCAAAGGTGGACTCTGTGACGAAGGTATGGCAGCGCAGCGGCTCAAATACCCCCGACAAGCCATCGTCTTCTAATTTGTAGTCGCCGGAAACGACCCATACCTCCCCTTTGTATTCCACGCGGATCTGTGCGGAGCCAACCACGTGCCCTGCAGGATGGAAGGAAAAACGAACGCCGTGGATATACAGGGGCTCGCCATATTCCAGGGTCTGTATGGACGCTGGTCCTATCCGGTGCCGGATAACGGGTTGTGCAGCACTCGTACAAAGGTAGTGCTGGTGCCCCCAGCGCGCATGGTCGGCATGGCCATGCGTGATCAAGGCACGGGGTGCTGCCCGCCAGGGGTCAATGTACACATCTGCGGGGGGGCAGTACATACCGATGTCGGTAAAGGTAAGAAGAGGCTGCTGCATACGTCAGTTTAGACGGGTGGTAAGAGGCTGCATCAAAAGACTCTCAAAAGCCTATTAGACTTGTTGCGAGGGGAATCATCGAGGGGTCAAAAAGGCCCTTTTTTTCCCACACTGTGCCTTTTTTCAGTCATATAGCCCGGCTATACTCCCTCAAAAAGCCTTCGTGTGGATAAAAAATGGCTCTTTTTTCCCATCTCGCTGACCCCTCGCAACAAGTCCATTGAACAAGAAAAAAAAGTTTTTGGTTACTTTTATGGCTTATTTTGTGCCGGGGTACGCAGTTTTTTGTAAAAACTGATCCGTAGGGCGCAAAAAAATGGTAAAAGATATGGCGATTCCCCTCTCGCCTGCGTTCGTACACCATTGGAGGCTGTCTCAACTAACTGCTCATCATCATGAAGAAAAAAGCCAACCGCCCTTTTGTAGGCATCCTGGTAGGGGTGCTCCTGTTTAGTTCTTACACCGCAGGTGCCCAAATCGAGCAAGCCCTGGACTCGGTATTAGCGCTTCGACTCGACAGCATCGCCCGCCAGGAACTGGGGCGCCAGGATATCATCGGCATGTCGGTCGGGGTGGTTCGGCAGGGCAAAGTCGCTTTTCTAAAAGGCTATGGCTTCAGCGACTGGGAAAACCGGGTACCGGTGGGCATAGAGTCGGAGTTCCGCTGGGCTTCTATGTCCAAATCCCTGACCTCTATCGCTGCGCTTAAACTACGGGAACAGGGCCTGCTGGACCTGGATACCGTAGCCAGGGCTTACGTGCCCAACTGGCCGGATTCGGCTATCCTCGTCCGCCACTTGCTGCAAAACCGCAGCGGGATTGGGCATTACAACGAAATGGACCAACTCTATCCGGGCTGGAAGAAGAAAATGGAAACCTACCAACCCGATACGCTTGCCTGGAATGCCGCTGCTGCGGTTGAGCTGTTCCGGGAGGCACCGCTGGTTTTTAGACCGGA
The DNA here is from genome assembly GCA_041183125.1 of Bacteroidota bacterium. Lineage (GTDB taxonomy): Bacteria > Bacteroidota > Bacteroidia > Chitinophagales > Saprospiraceae > JADJPL01. The sequence continues at coordinate 21,468 of JBEGMH010000325.1, forward strand.
TTCCACGTATTTATACACGACCTTTGGATTCGTGCTGGCAGGTGCGGTAGTGGATCAAATAGGCCATACCGCGCTGGGAATGGGGTATTTGGATATGGTAAACAACTATGTCGTCCAACCGCTGGGCTTGCAGTCCCTAAAGCCTGATTACACGTTTGATGCAAACCCACTCGAAGTCAAAGGGTACTACCGGAACTTCGCCGGGGACATCCGTCCGCGGCAGGACGACGACATCAGTTGGAAAATCCCGGGCGGCGGCTATGCTTCTAACATCATTGACCTCACAAAGTACGTACAGGGCCTTATCCACCGCAAACTCATGGCCCCGGAATCGTACCAGACCCTGTGGGAGCGCCAGCGCGACCGGGATTACGCGCTGGGCTTTGAGGTGAAAGGGGAGGGTGCAGAATTGTTCGTCGCCCATACGGGAAGCCAAAATAAGACGCGCACCATCTTCGCCTGCTACCCCAACCAGGGCCTTGGAGTAGCCGTTATGTGCAATACCGAATGGGCCAATCCCCGCGAAGTGGCGGAACGCTTGCTCGAAGCGCTGCGCCATTCGGGAGAGGCCGTACCTGCCGCGACCGGGCAGGGGAAATGACCCATATAAAAACACCGCGGGAATTTTTGAGAAACACCTAATACACTGTTATAATGGATAACCGGAGAAATTTTCTACACCGTTCTGCCCTGGCTGCGCTAGCGGCAGGTTTCGGTCTTTTAACCCCTAAAAAAAGCGGGGCTACAGGGGTGGCCCGCAAAAAGCACAACCCGAATTCCCGCAAGGGGGGGCCAGTGACGATCGCTACCTGGGACAACCGAAAGGCTACCGCAGCCGCCTGGGAAGTACTCAACAATAAGGGCTATGCCCTCGATGCCGTCGAACAGGGCGCCTGGATCCCGGAAGCCGACCCTAACGATACGTCCGTAGGGTACGGGGGCTTTCCCGACCGCGATGGCCACGTCACCCTGGACGCCTGTATCATGAACGAGCATTCGGATGCGGGAAGCGTCACTTTTTTGCAACATATTTTACACCCTGTCTCCGTGGCGCGCCGCGTTATGGAAAAAACGCCCCACGTGATGCTGAGCGGGGAAGGAGCCTTGCAGTTCGCCCTTTCCGAAGGCTTTCAAAAACAAAACCTGCTTACGGAAGAAGCCCGCCAGGCTTGGGAAAGATGGAAAACAGAGACCAACTACACCCCGCCTACCCACGACACCATCGGTATCCTGGCGCTCGATGTGCAGAACCGGCTCTGTGGGGCTTGCACGACCAGCGGATGGGCGTTCAAAATGCACGGCCGTGTCGGCGATTCCCCCATCATCGGGGCGGGCTTGTACGTGGACAATGAAATCGGTGCTGCCACCGCCACCGGCCAAGGCGAGCTCATGCTCAAAACGCTCAGCTCTTTCATCATCGTCGAACTCATGGGCCGGGGCGCTACCCCGCAGGAAGCTTGCGAAGAAGCCGTGGCCCGTATCGCCCGCAAATTCCCGAAGCAAGTCGAAAACGCAGGTATCCAGGTGGGGGTCCTGGCCCTCGGAAAAGACGGGCACCATGGGGCCTTCGGGCTGCGCACTAATTATTCCTACGCCATTTACCAGGATGGCGAAAATCGCAGCTATCCGGCAGCGTTCCTGCTGCGGGAGTGATCGTCCGAAAGCACTTTTACAAAAAAGCAAAACCTTTAAAAACATCCTATATGTCCAAATTCCATGCCCTTTTGGTAGGTGTCAACACCTATAAAAATCCGAGGATACGCCCTCTGAACGGATGCGTGAACGATGTCGAACGCCTGGGGAACTATCTCAAGGCCAGTTTGAAGGACCGTTTGTCGCTCAAAACTTTGCCCAATGAGCAGGCTTCTAAAATGGCGGTCGTGAACGCTTTTGAAGAGCATCTCGGAAAAGCTGCCCCTGGGGATACCGTCTTGTTCTATTTCTCCGGGCATGGCTGCCTCGAGGAGGTGCCGCCCGCCCTGATGCGCCACAACAACGGCCGCCCGGGTATAGAAACGCTGTGCTGCTACGATACCATGGCAGATGGCATGCCTGGGTTGGCCGACAAAGAACTGCGCTACCTCATCCGCCGCTTGTTCGAGAAAACGCAGGCGCGTATCATACTGATGACCGATTCCTGCCATTCGGGGGGCGTCACGCGCAATGTGGCAGACGGAACCCAGCGTATGGCGGTGCTAGATGGGGCTGCAAGCCGGCTTTCCGTGTTAGCACCGAAGCGCAAGTGGGGGGATTTTATTTTTTCCAAAGAAATCAGCGAAACGGAGGTGAGCAGCGCGGTATCCCTGGACGATGTGCTGCCGCAGGGCCTGCACGTACACCTGGCCGCTTGCGCTTCCCGCCAGTCGGCATGGGAAATGGATGGGAAAGGCATCTTTACGTCGGGGGTACTCGAGGTGCTCCAAAACAGCGCCGGGGCAGTAAGTTTCCACGACCTGCATAGTCGGCTCCTGTTCCAGGTGCGCCAGCGCTTCGACCAGTCGCCGGAATTGTACGTCGTCAACCCATCCTTGAGCAGTACCGGTGATGCGGATACCCTCCGCTACGAAACCTTCCTGCGCGGAGGGGCATCGGCTGCCCAGGCGGTCGCCGGGGTACATTGGGACGCTACTAACCGCAGGTGGATCCTCGACAAAGGGGCTATTCATGGCATTCCGGCTGCATCGGCGGCGGGCAAACTGGAAGTGACCTTGCTCGACGCCAAGGGCGCGAAGGTGGAAAAGGGCAAAATCACCGCTGTACAGCCGGCGGAGAGCATCCTGTCGGTCGGCAATGCGAGCCTCCAGGACAGCGCCACCTACTTCCAGGCAGCTATCAAAGGGCTGTACCTGCAACCGCTCAATGTTTGGCTGCACGGACATGAAAAAGGGGTAGCGCTGCTGAAAAAAGTCCGGGAAAAAGAACCCCAACTCTTCAAAGACCGCAACGTGCAGTTCGTAGAAGACCGCACCATAGCCAATTACCAGCTTCTGGCCTCGGCCAACTGTTTCCTCATTGCACCCATGTGGGAGCCTTCTGATCCTGAAAAAGCCCGGCCGGTATGTGCCCAGACTGCTGGTTTGCTCGAAAGCGACGTCCGCAAGGTGGCTGCCCAGTTGGGCGCGATCGCACACTGGCATTTCGTGCAGCGCCTGCAGAACCCCGCCCCTTCCGCCAATTGGAACCTGGCGCGCAGTATCCGCTTTGCCGTGGAGTACCAGACGGGCTTCGCAGTCAAAAATGCACAGGGCCGCTTCGAGCTCAATTTTGAAGGGGCTGCGCAGGTGTTCGACTGCGACGTGCCGGGCGATGCGAATGTACAGGAAGCCATCCCGCGCCCCGTCTTGCGGGTTGGAATGCCCAAGCCAACTTCCAAAGAGCAAATCCCCATCGTGAAAATCCGTGCGAGGATAGCGCGGGCCCTACCGGGCGAGGGGAGTTCCTACTGGGATAAAGCCATGAAAACACTGGGCCTGAAAACGACGAAAGCCGGTAAAGTAGCCCACAAACCGCTGCATGTAGGTATGCTGTACCTGAGCCAGTTATACGGGGTATCCACCAAAATCGAAGGGGACGTGGCCGTGCTGGAAGTACCGGGCGAAGAAGTATCGGGCTTTGGCCAAAACGGAGTGGTATTCAAAGTGGAAGACTTTATCCGCGATTTCGACTGGAAAGAAGAGACGTTCTTCTTGAAGCTCGTCATCAGTACAACGCCGTTTGCCCTGGCCAACCTGAGCCAGTCTGGCCTCGAACCGCCCGTCAAAATGCGCACCCGATCCTCCCAGGCCGCAGCTAAAGGGGAATTCGACCTCGAATCGAATACCGCCTCCCCCGAACAGCCCGACTGGTTGTCGAAAATGGTCGAAATCCGATTGGTAACAAAGCCTTGACAGCCGGATTTTTCGTATTTTTCCCTCACAAACAAATCAAACCAAATATGAAGAAAACAATGCTTGCGCTGCTTATGGCCCTCTCGATTGTCAGGGCCCTAGCAGACGAAGGGATGTGGTTGCCCATGCTGTTAGGCGAACAAGTGTATAAAGAAATGGTCCGAAAAGGCCTGAAACTGAAGCCGGAACAACTGTACAGTATGAACCAGGCCTCTATCAAAGATGCGATCGTCATCTTCGGCGGAGGGTGTACCGGCGAAATCGTCAGCGCCCAGGGGCTGCTGTTTACCAACCACCATTGCGGCTACGGGGCCATCGCCTCCGCGTCCAGTGTCGAGAACAACTATCTGCGCGATGGCTTCTGGGCCGCCGACAAAAGCCGGGAAATCAGTTCTAAAGGCCTTTCCGTGCGCTTCCTGAACCGCATTGACGATGTAACGGCCCGCGTCGAAGAAGCCCTCGGCAATGCCACGGGTGCCGATAAAGCGCGCAAAATGAACGAAGCCGCCCAGAAAATCGCCTCAGAAGCTACCGGCGGGGACGAGTTCAAAGCAGCGGTTGTCGTGCCCATTTTTCGGGGCCGGCAATACCTGCTCTATGTCTATGATGTGTATAAAGATGTGCGCCTCGTAGGGACACCCCCCGAAAGCGTCGGCAAGTTCGGCGGGGATACCGACAACTGGGAGTGGCCCCGCCATACCGGCGATTTTTCCGTGTTCCGCGTCTACATGTCGAAAGATGGCCGTCCAGCTAATTATAGTGCCGACAACGTGCCGCTCAAACCCAAACACTTCCTGCCGGTCAGCATCAAAGGCTTCGCCGATGGCGATTATGCCATGATTTTTGGCTACCCGGGGAGCACGAACCGCTATGAAACCTCCTACGGCGTGAAACTGAGTACGGACATCAACAACCCTACCCTGGTCAAGCTGCGCGATATGCGCCTCAAATATATGTTTGAGGAAATGAAAAAAGACCCCGCTATCAAACTGCAACTGGCCTCCGAGTACGCCAGCGTGGCCAACTACTGGAAGTTCTATGACGGGGAAACCAAACAACTCCTGAAATACGATATCTACGGACAGAAAAAGAAAACGGAAGATGCTTTTTCCAACTGGGCCAAAGGCAAACCGCAGTACGAGAATGTCATGGCAGATTTTGCCAAAGCATACGACGCGTGGCGACCGTATGCCATGCACCGCCAGTACTTTTCCGAAGGCATCATGGGCTGCCGCCTGATCCAGGCCTCTGGGGGGCTCCTGCAGCTCGAAGCGGCGCTCATGCGCCAGGACAACGCCCAGGATCCCCTCAAACGGGCTATCGAAGCCGTGGACGCAGCCCGCAAACGCTACCGCGAAAACTACAACCTCAAAGCCGACCAGCAAATCCTGGCCAGTGTATTGCTCATGTTCCTCAACGATATCGAACCGGCACAGCACCCGGAGGGGTTCTATTCCGCGCTGTTCCGCCAGTACAGCAGCCTGGACAAGAGCCCCTTCAGCGCCGTGGCAGAGGATGTGTTCGAAAACAGCATGATGCTCGATAACGAAAAATGGACGGCGTTTAAGGAAAAGCCCTCCCTGGAAGTGCTTAAAAAGGACCCGGCGTTCTTTGTCGCCAGCGCGTTCATCAAAAATTACCAGGGAATGGTCGTGCCGAAATTCAACGAATTTGCAGCGAAAAACGAAGACCTGGGCCGCAAGTATATGGATGGCCTCTTTGAAATGGACCCCCTGAAAATGAAGGCCACCTACCCGGATGCCAACTTCACCATGCGGGTGTCATACGGCAATGTGCAGAGCTACAAGCCCAAAGACGCCGTCACCTACGGCTATGTGACGA
>JBEGMH010000326.1:0-2921 GCA_041183125.1 Bacteroidota bacterium
CCACAGAAAATACAGATATTGCTAAAATTGCCTTCATCCTGACCTAATTTTGAGCGAAAATCAGAAACCTATGCGCGCCTCCCTTTTTTTTCCCATAGTCCTCTCTTTGCTCGGCCTGTCGCTGCTCGCCTGCAAACCCAATAAAGAGAACCCGGCATCCCCCAAAGTGGTTGCCACAGGAGACCCTGTACTCGACCAACTCTCCCAAGCCATCGCCGATAACCCCACGGCGCTTTCCCTCCACTACGAGCGCGCAGCGCGGTACTACGAACTGCAGAATTACGATGAGGCCATCGCCGACCTCCAACAGGCCCTGCGCTTCGATTCTGCCAACGTCGAATGCCTCCACCTGCTCGCCGATGTCTATCTGGACTACTTCCGCTCCCGCGAAGCCATCAAAACGATGGAAAAAACCATCTCCTTTTACCCCGAGCGTATCCCTTCCTTACTCAAGCTCTGCGAGTTCCAGCTCATCCTCAAACAGCATGAGGCCTCCCTCAAAACCATAGACCGCGTACTACAACTCGATCCGCAAAACGCCGAGGGTTATTTCATGATGGGTATGAACTTCAAGGAATCTGGTGATACCGCACGCGCGATCAACGCCTTCCAGACCGCCGTGGAAAACGATCCCGAACTCCTCGATGCCTGGATTAACCTGGGGCAGTTACAAGCAGCCCTGGGGAATAAAATCGCAGCCCGCTACTTCGACAGTGCCCTGCGCATAGCCCCTAACTCTGCTACCGCCCTGCATGCCAAAGCCTACTACTTGCAGGAACAGGGCAAGCTCAGCGAAGCGTTGGCTTTGTTCCGTAAAATGGGCAGCCTCGACCCCCAAAACGCCGAAGCCCACTACAACGCAGGGCTGCTCTGCCTCGACCTCGACTCCATCCCCCAGGCCTGGCGTGCGTTTGACCTGGCCGTCCGCATGGACCCCGTCCATGTGCGCGCCTATTTCTACCGCGGACTAGCCTCCGAAATGCAGGGCAACGCTACGCAAGCCCGCAGCGACTACCAACAGGCGCTCAAACTCGCCCCGGATTACGAAAAACCCAGGCAAGGCCTCGAACGCCTGGACCAGGACCCAAAATAGGCCCCTCGCAAAGGGCAAAATGCCCGGTGCAACGTTTTGCAAAACCTCTTGTCTATAAGAACGTGTTGTAAGGAACATCAGCGAGGATGGAAATGGCTGTTTCCCGCCTCGCTGATGCCTCGCGACCAGTCTGTTAAGCAAACGTTTTTGAGTACACGTTGAACTACCAAGATACGCACCGGGACATCGTCGAGGCTTGCCAGCAAGGCAGGCGGCAGGCGCAGTTCGAATTGTACAGGCTCTACGCAAAGCCCATGTACAATATCTGCCTGCGCATGGTCCGCGATGAACTGGATGCCGAAGACGTGCTGCAAAATGCTTTCGCAGACGTGTTTGCCAAAATAGCCTCCTTCCGCTTCGAATCGTCGGTCGGCGCCTGGATGAAACGGGTGGTCGTAAACGCTTGCATCAATTTCCTCAAGCGACGCCGCCTGCCCTTGGAAACGTTCGAGGAATGGCACAGCAGCCTGACCGAGGAAGAAGGGGAGGCCGACTTTGAATACAAAGGGCTACAAGTGGACAAAGTGAAAAAAGCCATCCAGGACCTGCCCGACGGCTACCGCGTGGTCTTTTCCCTCTACGCCCTGGAAGGCTATGACCACCAGGAAATCGCCGAGGTGTTGGGCGTCAGCGAAGCTACTTCAAAATCCCAGTACAGCCGCGCCCGCCGACGGCTCAAAGAACTCTTATACGCACCACCATCCGACCAATAAGCATTATGGAAAAGAAAGATCCCCTGCTCGTCTTCCTACAGTCACACCGGGAAGAATTTGACGACCAAACGCCGCCGCCCCGGGTATGGGCGCAGCTCGAACAGCAACTGCACCGCCCGCGCTACCGCCGCCTGCGTCCGCTCAGCGCCCTGGCCGCCGCCGTCGCGCTACTGCTCATCGGAGGGGCTGCCGGGGCGCTCCTCATGCGACCGGCTGACCCGTCCCGTATCCTGGCAGCCTCCAACCCCGATTTCCTGGAAGCGGAAGCGTTCTATCAGCGCACGATACGCCAGAAAACGGCCCTCGTCACCACACGCGGTACCGACCAGACCGTCCTGCGCGACCTCTCACAGCTCGACTCGGTCATGGAGGAACTCAAAAAAGAACTCGCCGCCGCCCCGAAAGGGCGGGAAGCGGAGATCATCGCCGCCCTCATCCGCAGCTATCAAGCGAAAATAGCGATACTCGAACTCGTCATGGAGCGCTCCATGCGCATTGATTCAACCCAACTCAAGCCACCTCATCATGAAACCAGTATTTAAAGCATCCCTTTGCGCGCTCCTGTTGGTGCCCACCCTCTTGTGGGCCAAGCCGGGAACCCATTTTTTAGGAAAGGAACCCTATACGAAAACCATCCAGAAGGAGTTCGCCATACCCGAAAACGGGACGACCTACCTCAGCAACAAGTACGGCAAAGTAGACGTCAAAACCTGGGACAAGAACCGCGTGAAAATCACGGTAAACATCGTGGTCAAAGCCTACTCTTCCGCCGACGCCGACAAGGTCTTCGACCGCATCCAGATCCAGTTCTCCAATGGCGAAAACTACGCCAAGGCCGTTACGGTGATCGAATCGGCCAGCCGCTCCTGGTGGTCTTGGTTCGATACCAACCGCAGCGATTATACCATCAACTACGAGGTCTTTTTGCCCGAAACCAACCAACTCGACGTCACCCACCGCTATGGCGACCTCTACGCAGCGTCTATGATCGGCAAGGTACGCCTGGACGTCAAATACGTCAACTTCAAAGCGGAAGGCCTCGGCGATTACTCCTCCCTGACCATGGGCTACGGCAACGGCAGTATCGGCCAGGCCAAAAACCTGAGCGCTACGGT
>JBEGMH010000327.1:0-22297 GCA_041183125.1 Bacteroidota bacterium
CTAAAGAGCCGGAAGAGGAGCGTAGCCGTCGTCGTCTTGCCGTTGGTGCCCGTGACGCCGACCAGGCGGAGGGCCGACGACGGGTTGCCATAGAACACACTCGCTGCCTGGCCCAGGGCCTGGGCACTGTTGGCCACCCGGATATAGGCCACCTCCGGGTGCAAGGTCTCCGGAAGGGTTTCCAAGACGACGGCCCTGCTTCCCTGCGCTATCGCAGCCTGTATGAACGCATGCCCATCCGCCTGGGTGCCCCGCACGGCGAAGAAGAGCGTTCCAGGGCCCGCCTTCCTCGAATCAAAGGCCAGCCCGCTGACCGTCTGGTCGAGGGGGCCCCTGGTTTCAGGTGCGGTGAGCTTCGCGGTGAGGTCGTTCAGGTGCATACAGGTCATTTCAGCGTGATTCGGATCGTCTGCCGCAGGGCGGGCGTACCGGGACGGATAGATTGCAGGGCTACTTTCCCCACCCCATCCACTTCCACGGTGAGCCCCAGGTTTTCGAGTATGTACAGCGCGTTTTTCAGCCCCATACCCACTACGCTGGGCACGCGGCGCTCCGGTATCGTTTTGCGTTCTAACAAAAGGGAATCGGAGCGCGCGCGCAGCATGGCCATGTCCGTGGGCGGCTCGCCGTACACGGGCAGTTCGAGGTAGTCCAGTACTTCGCGCAGGTCCTTTTGGTTGCCGAAGTCAAAACTGGGCAGTCGGTTTCCTGCCAGCACGGGGGCCGGTCGGGCATTGACCGGTTCATGGATATCGAGGGTAGCAAAAAATGATTTATCGGCGATTTCCCGGAACACCGGCCCTGCGACATCGCTGCCGTAGTACCCGTGTTCTTTTGGGTTATGGATGACCACGATACAAGAGAATTTGGGGTTTTCGAACGGGAAATACCCCACAAAAGAAGCGCGGTACCCACCGATTTGGATGCGGTCGCCACTGACACGGCGGTAGTTGGTTTGGGCGGTACCCGTTTTGCCGGCGAAGGCATAGCGGTCGGTGGCCAATTTAGCGGCGGTACCCCGTTGCACGACCCCATGCAGCAGCTCCTGGGCCAGGCGGATGGCGGCAGGGGAAGCGATGCGGCGTTTGATGACCGTTGGCCGATAGGTTTCCAGGGTCCTGCCGTTGCGCTGGATTTCGGATACCAGGTAGGGCCGCATCATGATGCCGTTATTGGCGATGGCGTTGTAAAAAGTGAGGATTTGCAGCGGGGTGATCCGCGTTTCGTACCCTATGGCCATCCAGGGGAGGGTCGTGCCGCTCCACCGGTCTTTTTGGCTGTACGCCTCCTTGAGGTAAGGAGCGGCTTCCCCTTCTATTTCTATGTCGGTAGGCAAGTGCAGGTTGAACTGGCGAAGGCGTTTGATGAACTGCGTAGCCTGTCCTTCGCTGCCATAGCTGTTCTGGACCAGCTTGGCCATACCGACGTTGGAAGACATTTCGAAGGCCCGGCGCACCGATATGGAGTCGTAATATTCGCTGTCGGTCGAAGCATCTACCATGACATCCTCGTAGAACTGCGTTTTGCCCCGCTCGATGTCCACGGAATCGTCGAGCTGTACCAGGCCATCTTCGAGCATGGCCAGCATGGAGGCCATTTTGAACGTCGAGCCTGGCTCTACGGCGGTGCCCACCGCGTGGTTGTAGGTTTCCCACCAGCCCTCTCCGCCACGTCCCAGGTTGGCGACAGCGCGGATAGCCCCTGTTTTGACTTCCATCAGTACGGCGGTGCCCCACTCCGCGTTGTGGTAGTTCATAGCCCGGAGCAAGGCGTTTTCCACGATATCCTGCAGGTTGATGTCTATCGTAGAAACCACATCGTCGCCGCTTCGGGGGTCTATGGCCGAGAGGTCTTCTGTGGGGATCCAGATATCGTTGCGGCGATCCACGCACACCATGAACTGGCCTCCGGGCTCGCCTTCCAGATAAACATTGAAATAGCCTTCCAGGCCCACGGGTTTCGCGCCTTCGCGCACATAGCCCACGGTGCGCTGTGCCAACAGCCCGAAGGGGCGGCGACGGTCGCTGCGCTGTTCGGCGATAAGGCCTCCTTTGAACTGCCCGAGGCGGAACAGCGGGAAGTTTTCGATGCGCTTTTTTTCCGCGAAAGAAATTTTTCGTTTCACCGGCAAGCGGCGTTGGGTCGAATCCAGGCGCAGTTGCGTGAGGTATTGCGCCAACCCACCCGGCGTATAGGTGTCGTCTATGTAGGTGGCCCAGGCGTAGGCCAACGAATCAATATGATTGGCAAAATCCCGGTCGGAAGGGGCCACCGGGTCGAAGTAGAGGTCGAAATACGGGATAGAGGTAGCCAGCAAGCTGCCATCGGACGAGAAGATGTTGCCGCGGTCTGCTTTGATCTCGTGATACTTGACGTTGTTGTCCTTGCCCAAAGCACGCCAGTCCTCCCCCTGGACAACGGCGATCTGGACCGTGCGGTACACGATGACCACTGCAGCCGGCAAGATGAGGCCGAACAGCAGGAAATAGACCCGATAGAGGACTTCGTTTTTAATGTCCATCCCGGTACGACTTTTTGTCCACAATAATCCGCCGGGGCTTTGAAGGGGCGGCCATGAGGCCCTCCTCCCGGAGGCGGTTTGCCATTTCCGTTCGGCGGCTGTTGTACATATTTTCCGACTCCAGGGCTAGGTAGTACCAGCGCAGTTCTTTGAGTTCGCGTTGCAGGTACTGTATTTCCCGTACGTTCCCCTCTGCGTAGCGGCCATTGGCGATATAGACGATACCCAGGAAGCCCAGGAAGAGGAAAAACAAAAGGTTCTTCAGGAGCAGGTCCCCGGTGAGGTAGCTCAATTCGAAGTACTTTCCTATTCCCATTCGTTTTGCCATACAACCTGTCTATTTTGCAGCGGTTCTCAGTTTGGCGCTTCGCGACCTGGGGTTTTGGGCAATCTCCGCCGCCCCTGGTTCGAGCGCTTTCTTGGCGACGAACTGGAACGGCCGGTGGATATTGCCGTAGAAATCGCTTTCCGGCTCACCGGCGGCATTGCCTGTTTTCATAAAATGCTTCACCAGGCGGTCTTCCAGGGAGTGGTATGCAATCACCACCAGCCGGCCTCCCGGTTTCAGCACCTCTATGGCTTGTCCGAGGAAAGCCTCGAGCGCGCCCATTTCGTCGTTTACTTCGATCCGCAGGGCTTGAAAGACCTGTGCCAGGTAGCGCTCGCGTTGGCCACGGACGAGCGGTTCCAGGATGGCCAATAAGTCCGGCGTGGTTTTTATTTCCCGGTGCCCGCGCATTTCCACGATACGCCTGGCCAGGGTTCTGGCGTTGCGCACTTCCCCGTAGGTGCTCAATACCCGGAGCAGTTCTTCCTCTGGGTAGCTGTTGAGTACGCGGACGGCATCGAGGCTGCCCGACTTGTCCATGCGCATATCCAGCGGGTAGTCCGAGCGGAAGGAGAACCCCCTTTCCGCTTCGTCGAACTGGTGGGAAGACACCCCCAGGTCGGCCAGGATACCATCTACTGTTTTGAAGCCATGCAGCCGCAGGAACTTCTTCATGTCCCTGAAGTTGTGTGGCACGAACACCAGGCGCGGGTCGTCGGGCACGTTTGCCGATGCGTCCTCGTCCTGGTCGAAGGCGATGAGCCGGCCTTTGCTGCCCAGCGCTGCCAGGATCAGCCGGGCGTGGCCTCCACCTCCGAACGTAGCGTCCACATACACCCCGTCGGGGTGGATGTGCAGCGCTTCCAGGGCCTCTGCCGCCATGACGGGCTGGTGATAACTCATTGGGGCTCGGGTTTAGAAAGGCCACTGAGTTCCATCACCCCTTCCGCCAGGCCGGAAAAATCGTCGGGCTCTTCTTCCAACAACTGATCGTACTGCTCAGCCGACCAGATCTCTATCCGGTTGTTATAGGCCAGCAGGATCACGTCTCTTTCGATTTCGGCGTATTCCAACAGGCGCTTGGCTAACAGTATGCGGTCGGCACTGTCCATCACCACCTTGTTGGCACCCCGGTAAAAGTAGCGGACGAAGTCCCTGTTCTTTTTGACGTATAAATTCAAGGCGTTGATGTCATTCGTGATCTGGTCCCAAACCTCTTCGGTATAGAGCATCAAGCACTTCTCAAAGCCCCGGTTGATGACAAAGGCGTAGGTCTCCCTTTCCCCGAGTTGACTGATCAACCCGCTGGGCAAGCGCATCCGGCCTTTCTCGTCGAGTTTGCACTCGTATTCCCCCAGGAGCTTTTGCATGGGTACACCTTTTCATTTTCACTTTCAAAAGTATAGACAATTTACACTATTTACCACTTTTTCCCACTTTTTATTTCAGTCAGGTAAAAAATTATGAAAAAAAGGGCCTGCCGTGCATTGTGTCACGGTGTCCGGGATAGCCTAAATATGGAAAAATGCTGTTTTTTGGGTGCCAGGGCTTGTGTGAAAAGGTTTTTTTTCACAAGCCCCTATGACCGTTGTATCGCATGGGCACTAATCCGACGATTCGCGGTGGGGTGCGGACAGGGCAGGCCCTGTCCCTACGGGTACGACCGTTGTGGCTGTATGGGTATGGTACCCGACGATTCGCGGTGGGGTGTATAAAAATAGACTGGTCGCGAGGTTTCTGCGAAGTGGGAAAAAGTGGGGATACCGCTACTTAGATTTGGCGTAAGAAGAGAAAAAACTGTTCCAGCGGAGCTGCAGGACGCCTTTGATGGCTTCTGTGATGATTTTTTTGGACATTTTGGAGACACCTGCGATGCGATCGGTAAAAACGATCGGCACTTCCTCGATGCGGAACCCCAACTGCCGGGCTGCGAATTTCATTTCGATCTGAAAAGCGTAGCCTACGAAATGGATTTTATCCAGGTCCAGGGTTTCCAGTACTTCCCGGCGATAGCACACGAAGCCTGCGGTGGGGTCTTTTACCGGCATACCGCTTATCATGCGGACGTAGAGGGAAGCACCTTTGGAGAGGAAGAGGCGATCTTTGGGCCAGTTGACCACCCCTCCGCCCCGCACATAACGGGATCCCACGGCTACCCCTGCCCCGCGGGCGCACGCAGCGTAGAGGCGCTCCAGGTCTTTCGGGTTGTGCGAGAAGTCCGCATCCATTTCAAAGATGTACGCATACCCATGCGCCAACGCCCAGCGGAAGCCCGCGATGTAGGCCTTGCCCAGGCCCGACTTGCCGGACCGCTCCAACAAGAACAAGCGGTCGGGGAAAAGGTGCTGCTGCTGCCGTACCAAACCGGCAGTGCCATCCGGGGAGCCATCGTCCACGATGAGGATATGAAAAGGATGGTGCAGCGAGAACACCGTTTCGATCATGGAGACGATGTTCTCTTTTTCGTTGTACGTCGGGATGATTACCAGGCTGTCAGACAAAGCGAAAGAATTGTATGGAAAAAACAAGCCCGCAATATAGGGAAACTATTGGTTTTTTCCCAAATGCCTGGCCTGAAAACCGCACAAAGCACCCAATCCACCGACCAGACCGCCGACAAGGCCGCTCAACCAGGGCATACCCCCGCCCGGCACCCCTCCGAGCAGCACGCCCATACGGGCCGCTAACAGCCCTTCGTTGGCAGAACTGATCAAAAATGCCTGGATCCCCCAAAGGGCAAAAATAGCCAAAAAACCAGCCCCAAAAGACTGCCAGCCGCTTTTGCCTAAAAAAGCGGCACCCAAAGCAGCGGCGATAGCGATAGCCCACCAGGGCAGCGCGAGTTGCGCGAGAAAAGCCAGTACCGCGATGGCGAAGGTCAATAGAACAAAAGACATATCCTTTCCTTTTTTATACCTGACGCCGCCGGACACCGGTGGTTCAGATCGTTGGTTTACAGAATGGGGAACGGTTCGGAACGTTCTGCGAGGACGAAGGGGGCTCGTTTGAAGTCGGGTTTTCCAAATTTTACAGCCGCACACCCGAGGGGTTACCCCTGAAAAAAGGTGAAAAACCTGCGCCCTTTTACCCCTTTTTAAAATTCCAGCGTTGCAACACCTTGGGCAGCGCGTCGTCCGCACCTTTCATCAGGTGTAGGTCGTTGTACTGGCCCTGTGCCCATTGGTCTATCATAGATTCGTAAAAAGGGCTGCCCGGGTTGCCCGACTGCCCGCCGGGATAGACGCCGTATGCTTTGACCGGGTTGCCCAGTTCCACCACCATGCGCCAGCTTGGGCCATTGCCCTTGCGCGTGGCGTTGAGGGCGTTGTTGTAGCCGTCCACATAAAGGTCGGTGCGGGAAAAAGCGGGGAGCCGCAATAAGTGGTTGACCGCCGACCCGTTTACCCTGCCCCAGTCTTTGCCTTCCTTTACCAGAGGCCCGTGCCATTCTTTCGCAACTTGGGCGAACGCCTCTTGCAGGACGGCGGCCGCGTCCTCTTTCGGCGCGGTGCCCTGGCGGTCAAAAATCGCGTGCCCGGGGTGTTCCTCCAACAACGATAAGAGGCGCCAAAGCTCCGGCATCAGCAATTCCGGTTCTTCCCCCTCGCTCTTGAGCTCGTCGAAAGCGAGCTTCATCGTGCTGTCTATCACTGCTTTTACGACTACGGGCGCCTTGGATTCCCGGACGTAGCGGTAATCCCATCCCTGCACCATGTCGTACAGGGCCTTTTGTTCGGCATTCGCGGGTTTCACGTATTTCAAGATCAGGGGGGCTGCTTCTTCGCCGACGATGCTGTAGCTGTTGTATTGCAGCGCCATCATGTCCTTGACCGTGATGTTGTCCATGCTGTCGAGCAGCCGGTTGAGGATCCGTCCGCGGTAATCGTCAAATTCCCCGATATAGTAGTACGGATAGTTCGGCGCTGCCGAGTGCTGGTTGGCGGAAGAGACAAAGCCGCGGGCGGGGTTTTTGACCTGCGGGATATGCGCCCGCGGGATAAACTGCTTCCAGTCGTTGCCGGAGAAGCTGCCGTCTTGTACAAAGCGCCCCTGCTGGGGTGCCCGCACCGGGAACTTGCCATTGACTTTGATCGCGATATCGCCCTCGCGGGAGGCGAACACGAAATTTTGGGCAGGTACGTCGTAGCCGACCAGTGCGGCGGAGTATTCGTCGTAGTTTTTGGCTTCCATCAGGCGGAGGAAGGAGCCGATTTCGTAGAACGGCCTTTTTTCCTGTTTGTCGTGTGCCAACCAGCGCATGGCCAGGTCGCGGTAGGGCGAGGCGGGCTCGTCATAGACGATAGGGCCCCAGACGGTATATTTAACCGTATCGAGGACGGGCGTTTTCCGGCCGGCGACTTTGATTTCTTCGACGACGGTGCGCACGTTCACGGGCTGGTCGTCGAGCAGGTATTTCGTTTTGGCCTCGTCGAGCCATTTCACGGCGTACCAGTCGAGCACGTCTTGTCCGACGTTGGTTTCCCCCCAGGCGATGTGTTCATTGAACCCGATCAGGATACCCGGCAATCCGGGGATAGATACCCCGTAGGCATTGAGCTGGGGGGTCATCAACTGGATTTCGAACCAGATAGAAGGCAGGGAGAGGTCGAGGTGGGGGTCATTGCACAGGATAGGGTTGCCGGAAGCCGTTTTGGTGCCCGACACCGCCCAGTTGTTGCTGCCCAGGAAAGGCGGCGGGGTGGGCAGGATAGGCTGTTTCCAGATTTGCCCGATCATGCGGGCGGAAGCGGTTGTGGAATCGCGCTCCGCCGGGAGCGGTTGGAAGGCCCACGCTACATCGGCGGGGATGATGGGCGACTGCTTAGGGTTGACCTCCGGGAAGAGGAAGGCAAACAGCTCCTCGCCGATCAGCGCTTTCGTATTGGTAGCTTGCACGTCGAGGTTTCGGGATGCCAGCGTCTCCGCCATGCGTTTGATCATCAGGGCAGAGCGCAGGGGGCTCCACCGCTTTGGGGCGGCGTTGAGCAGTTTGTACTCCAGGGGGTATTCCTTGGGCGACAGCGTTTGGATATAGGCGTTGACCCCGTTGGAGTAGGCTTCCAGCACGGCGATCTCTTCCGGGTTTTGCTTCGTGGCTTCCACGAAGTTTTGGGCGGCGAAGACCATGCCTTTGCGCCGCTGCAGCCGGTCGTATTCCAGGGTCTGTTCGCCTAACAGCTCCGATAATTCCCCGCCGGCAGCCCGGGTCGCGAGGTCCATTTGCCACAGGCGCAGGGAGGCCGTGAGGTAGCCCTGTACAAACGCTGCATCGTTGATGCCCGCTGCAAAGACGTGGGGCACCAGGCGCTCGTCAAAAACTACTTCGACCCCTGCCTTCACCCCGGGAACGGCAAAGTCCCGCTGGCCTGGGGCGCCCGAGGGCTCTGCCTGCTGCCAGAAGCCCTGTCCGGGGCTCAACAACATACCCAGGCGGGGCAGGCTGCTTCCAAAAGGATGGTGGGTGTCCAGTATCCAGATCAGGCCAATGGTCAAGAGCGATGTGAGGGTGAAATTGATTTTCCGCATACGACTTTTTTTCTGCGGAAAAGCTACGCAATTGTTGGCAAATACCTGGACATTCCGGACATTTTCTTTTTAGACAGAAAAAAAAGCTCCGCCCTGTATCGCCTTTGACAAAGAACACCAAACGTTTGCCACACAATTTTTGCGAAGCCCATAGAAAAAATTGATTTTTTACCCCGCTTAAAAATTTGATTTTTCAAGCCGATTATATAGATTTGCTTTGCTAAAGTAGTTTTTGTGTTTATTTGTTTGGGTTAGAGGCCCTTGCTGTGTGAAGCAAGGGTTTTTTTTTGCCTGGGACCACCCCTCAATGGTCTCCTTTGGGCAGGATTTCCGTTTTTTCCCCAAAGTATTGTACAAAGCGTTGGAAATCGGTAGCCAGCGGGGCGTTTTGAGTGGCCCGGAAGTAGGTATCGGCCAGGCTGCGCAGGGTTTGGAAGAAGAATCGGTCCATTTCCACGACCTGCATATCTTTGGTCCAGAGGTCTATTTTCAGGGTTTCCAGCGTTTCCCGGTCGAAGAGGGCGAGCAGCATAGCCTTGCTGGCCTGCAGGGCCTGCGCGGAGTCGTCTGCCGTCCAGTTGATCTGCACGGGGTGGTTGGACGCATCGAGGCCTACCGAGATACGGATGGTTTTTTCACTGACAGGTTGTTCCATGATGGGTGTGTATTCGTTGTGTGAAAGAAGATCGGTACGAGGGGTGCCGGGGCCGGCTATCCTTTGTGGCCCAGCTCCGGGATAAACTTGTGTTTCAAGCGGATGGCGTTGCCGATGACCACCACGTCCGAAAAAGCCATGAACAAGGCGCCCCACATGGGGTTTAGCAGGCCCATGGCCGCCAAGGGGATGGCGATGATGTTGTACGCGAACGCCCATTGGAGGCTTTGGCGGATGGTGAGGACGGTATGGCGGCAGATAGCGTGTGCTTTGGTCAGATAGTCCAGGCGGCCGTTCAGCAGTACGATTTGAGCGGATTGGATAGCGCTTTGAGAGGCGTTGCCGAGGGTGATGCCCACCGTTGCGCGGGCCAGGGCCGGTGCGTCGTTGATGCCGTCGCCCACCATGGCCGTGGGGGCTTCTTCGGACAACTGCTCGATGAGGTGCAACTTATCTGCTGGCAACTGCTCGGCGTAGTACTCCTTGATGCGCAGCAGGGTAGCCACCCGGGCCGTCTTGTCCCGGTGGTCGCCGCTGATAATCAGAGGCTCGATACCGATGTGTTGAAGGGCACGCACCGTCGGGGCGGCGTCCTCTTTGATATCGTCTTCTAAGTAGAATTCTGCCATGATCTGGTCGTTGCGGGTCAGGAACACGGAAGCGGGGGAAGGTGCCTCCCCTGTTTCGACTGCAGAAAAAATTCTACGGGAGCCCACGCGGTAGGAGTTTCCATCACTGCCCTGCGCGCTGACGCCGACCCCTTTTTCCTCTAATGCGGTAAGTTTGGGGATATCGGCTTCGTTAAAACGGCCTTCCAGTTCTTCCACGAGCGACTGCGCGATGGGGTGCGAGGAATGTTTTTCCAGTTGATAGACCAGTCCGTTGACCAGTCCGTGGTTGGCGTGGTGGTAGGCGATATCCTGGATTTTGAACTGTCCTGTGGTGAGGGTCCCCGTTTTGTCGAACACGATTTTGCGGATATGGGCAAAGGTTTCCAGGGTTTGCCCGCCTTTCACCAGGATGCCGTGCCGGGCCAGGCGCCCTACGCCCACCATCACCGCGGTAGGGGTAGCCAGGCCCATGGCACAAGGGCAAGAAATCACCAACACGGCGATGCTGTTCATGAGCGCTTTTTGAAAAGAGAGGTCCCAGACGAAAAAGTTCAGCAAGAACGCAAGCAGGGAGATCCCGAGCACGAGGGGCACGAATACCGCGCTGGCGCGGTCGGCCATGCGCTGGATGGACGGCTTGTCCTGTTGGGCGGTTTTGACCAGGTCAATCATCTGGCCGACGAGCGAAGCGGATCCAACGGCGTCCACTTCGAGCTGTGCGTTCCCATGCAGGACCAACGAGCCCCCGAACAGGCGTTCACCGGCTTGTTTTTCCAGGGGAAGGCTTTCCCCCGTGAGCAAAGACTCGTCCACGGTCACTACCCCCGAGCGGATCGCGCCGTCGGCGGGTACTTTGTCGCCTTCATTGACCTGCAGGAGGAAGCCTTTTTCGATGTCCCGGTAATCTATGGATACGACGATGCCCGAAGGCGTGATACGGCGCGCGGTCTGCACCTGCAGCGCGGCCAGTTCCTCGATAGCCGTCGTCGTTTGGCCGACGGCCCGGCGCTCTATCCAGTTCCCCAGGAATACCAGCGTAAAAATGGAGGCCCCGGTTTCAAAAAACAGGTAGTCAGCTTCCTGCAGGACCAGCCCGGCGATGCTGTACAAGAAGGCTGCCACCCCCCCGATCCAGATCAGCACGTCCATGTTCGGGACGCCGCTGCGCAGGGAACTGAGGGCGCTCCGGCCAAAATGGACCCCGCCGATGGCGATGGCCGGCAGCGACAACAGCAACTGTACGAGAGGCTGGTGTAAAAAAGCGAGGTGCAGCCCTACTGCCATCAGCAGGTGGTCGAGCAGCAAGGGCAGGGTGAACAGGGCGGAGAGGAGCAGTTTGTGCTCCAGGGTCCACCCTTTTGGCGGAGCATGCTCTTCGACCACCGTATATCCGAGTTTGCCAATCCCTTTTTTCACTTCTTCCAGGGACAGAAGCTGTGTGTTTTCTGCAAAGCGGACCTCCTTGGTCTGGAAGTTGACGGCTACTTCTTTGAGGCCTTTCCGTTCGAGGTATTTGCTGATACTGGCTGCACAGTTGGCGCAGTCCATACCTTCTACCCGCAATTCTACTATTTTGGAACCCATATATTGGCACTGCTGTTCTGCAAATCCCGGCCTAATTGCTCATCCCGGCAATTTTGCCTATATTTGCTACAAAGGTAAAACAACTAAGCCGCATTTTAGGTCAGACTTGTTAAGAGAGGAATCCTCAAGGGCTTAAAAAGGCCATTTTTGTCCCCGCAGTGCCTTTTTTCGGTCGCATGGATAAAAATGCCTCCTTTTTTCCTGCTTGCCGACCCCTGTATCCAGTCTGTTGTTTTGTTTTTTTGGACAAAAAAAGACAAATTAGTATTTATTTTTTAATTTTATTTTGAAAAATAATGTATTTAAAAATATTATTTGGATAAATTGAATAAAAAAGCATTTAGAGGTCGTCTCTAATGAACTATAAGCAATTATGAAAAAGATACTGGTAGCGAACCGGGGCGAGATCGCCCTTCGCGTAATGCGCACGGCCCGCCGGATGGGCATCTCCGTCGTGGCGGTGTATTCGGAAGCAGACCGCCACGCCCCATTCGTCCGCTTTGCAGAGGAAGCTGTTTGCATAGGGCCGCCGCCTTCGCATCAATCGTACCTTCGGGCGGAGCACCTCATTGAGGTCGCCAAAGCGCGCGGGGTGGATGCCATACACCCCGGCTATGGTTTCTTGAGCGAAAACAGCCATTTCGCCGCGTTGTGCGAAGCCAACGGCATCGTGTTTATAGGTCCGAGCGCCTATTCCATAGAGCTCATGGGCAGCAAGTTAGCCGCCAAGGAAGCGGCTAAAGGCTATGGCATCCCCATGGTGCCCGGCGTGGACCACCCGGTCAGCGACCCGGAAGAGGGCTTGCGCATCGCCCGGGAGATTGGTTTCCCCATCCTGATCAAAGCCTCTGCCGGGGGCGGGGGCAAGGGGATGCGCGTGGTACAGGAAGCGTCGGAGTTGGCAGATCAAATGGCCCGTGCCATCAGCGAGGCGACCTCTTCCTTTGGCGACGGCTCTGTATTTATCGAAAAATACGTGGACTCCCCCCGGCATATTGAAATACAGATCTTGGCAGACGGCCACGACAACGTGTTGTACCTGTTTGAGCGCGAATGCAGCGTACAGCGCCGCCACCAGAAAGTGATCGAAGAAGCTCCTTCCGCTGTGCTCACGCCGGAGGTGCGCAAGGCGATGGGCGAAGCTGCCGTCAAGGTGGCCCGGGCAGCCCGCTACCTGGGTGCGGGAACCGTAGAGTTCCTGGTAGACCAGCAGCTCAACTTTTATTTTCTCGAGATGAACACCCGGCTCCAGGTAGAGCACCCGGTCACGGAACTCATCACAGGGCTGGACCTGGTCGAGCAGCAAATCCGCATCGCACGGGGCGAAGCCCTATCCTTTGCCCAGGAAGACTTGCGCATCCTGGGCCACGCGCTCGAGCTGCGGGTTTATGCAGAGGACCCGCTCGACCAGTTCCTGCCCAGCGTCGGGACGCTCAGCGTCTATCGGCCGCCGGTTGGCGAGCATATCCGCGTGGACGATGGCTTCGAGGAGGGCATGGAGGTGCCCATCTACTATGACCCTATGATCGCCAAACTATGTACCTTTGGGGAAAACAGGGAAGCTGCCATCGCCCGCATGTTGCAAGCTATAGAAGCATACCGCATCGAAGGCGTCTCCACTACCCTACCCTTCGGCAAGTTCGTTTTCCAGCACCCGGCTTTTCTATCCGGTAACTTCGACACGCACTTTGTGCCCAAGTACTACCGCCCCGAGCTCCTGGCACAGGGCAGCCCGGGCGAAGCAGAGGTAGCGGCGCGGCTTTCCCTGCTCCTCTACAAAGCCGGACAGGAGAAACTGCGGGTGCCCTATCCCGGCGGCAGTGCCTGGTCAGATAAGCGTTAGCGGGCAGCCGCTGCGCGTTGGATAGCCACACCGGGGAAGTTGCCCGTCGTGCTCCCGTCGCGCCAGACCTCTTTGCCGTTGACCCAGACGCGCAGGATGCCTTCCGAAAGGGCTCCCGGGTCTTGCATGGTCGCACGGTCCCTGACCTGTTCCGGGTCGAGAAGGGTGAGGTCGGCAAAAAGGCCCGGCCGCAACATGCCGCGGTCGTTGAACCCCATATTTTGAGCGGCTAACGAGGTCATTTTCCGGATGGCTTCCGGGAAGCTGAACAGCCCTTTCTCGCGCTGGTAGAGGCGCAGCACCTTAGGGAAGCTGCCCGCCCCCCGCGGATGGGTGCCGCTCAGGGTTCCATCGCTGCAGATATTGCTCCAGGCCCAGGCGCTGAGCTTGCCGACATCGCTCGTGTCCATGCTGGTACAAATCACGCTTTCGTCCGCTTGATCGTCCAGCACCTTGCTGACCAGTTCGAGGTACAGGTCCTCGGGGGCCTGGCCGCGGGCGGCGGCCACTTCGGCCAGGGTCTTGCCTTCGACGGAGGGATCGGGCTCGTAGCGGGCGATGAACATCCCCTGTGGGGTCGTCAGCTCGCTAAGCGCAAAACGGGCGGCTTCGCGGTCGGTAAAATCCCGTTCCGGGAACAGCACCAGCATGGTAGATTGCCAAAACTCGTAGGGATATACATCTGCCGTGACGTTGATCCCGCGTTTGCGGGCTTTCTCCAACACCTGGATCAAGCTGTCCGCTTTCCCCCACTGGCTGACGATCGCGAGTTTGAAGTGCGAAATCTGCACGGGTATCCTACATTTTTTTCCAATCGTCAGCAATTCGTCAATCGCTTCCAGCAAGTAGCGGTCTTCGCTCCGGATGTGGCTGATATAACGCCCCCCGTTGGCTTTCAGCACCTTAGCTAATTGCAGTACCTCGTCGCGCGAGGAGTAGATCCCGGGGTCGTACTCCAGTCCGGTAGAGAGCCCGATAGCACCGGCGTCCATTTCCTGTTGCAGCATCGCTTTCATTTTCTCCACTTCCGCATCGCTGGCCTGGCGGGTAAAATTCCCCATCGTCTTTCGGCGGATCGTATTATGGCCGACGTAGGAAGCTACGTTGACGGCTACGGGCATCGTATCCAGGGCGGTCCAGAGCTCCCGCAGGGGGTAGTGGGAGCCGCCGTCCTGGCCTACGACGATGGTCGTGATGCCTTGGCTCACGACTTCGGGCATGGGGCGCTTTTCAAACATGAGCCGGTCGTGGTGGCTATGGGTATCCATAAACCCGGGGGCCAGCACTTTTCCGTGGCCGGTTACCACCCGGTCGCCTCGTTTTGCCTTCACCGAGGGGCCTACTTCGAGGATGCGGTTGCCCTGCAGGCGCAGCGCGCCGTTGTAGAGTGCCCCGCCGCTCCCGTCGGCGATCTGGACGTCGGTGATACAAGTACTGCGGTATCGGTCGAGGATAGCGCGCACCTGCCGAAGCCTTCCCGCGCGGTCGTCGGAGGATGAATTGGAGAGGAAAATGGCGTCATAGCCCTCCTCCACGTCGCGCAGGATGAAGGTTCGGAACCCTACCCAGCCGCCGGTATGGGCCACGGAGATGCCGTCGCCCTGCAAGCTCCAGCCAAACCCGTAGAGGCTCTGCTCTCCATTGTTCAAGACAAAGGGTTTGAAGGCTTCTGCCTGCGTAGCGGCGCTGACCAGTTCGTGCCGGCGCAGCGCCTGGCTCCAGCGCAGCAGATCGCTGGCCGAGGCGTAGAGGTTGCCGTCCCCGAATACCCCGTCCACTTGAAAGAGATCGGCGGGGACAGGTTTGCCCTCCTGCCATGCGAAGCCGAGTACCCGTTCCGCGTAAGGGAAGCGGGGCATGGCCAAATGGTAGGGGAAGGTCGCTTTCAGCCCCAGCGGACGAATGATGCGGCTATTGATAAAATCAGTGGCCGGCACCCCTGCTGCCGCCTCTACAACTTGGGCAAGCACAATATAACCCGTGTTGGAATAGCGGTATTCCGATCCCGGCTCAAAATCGAGGGGCGGCTTTTTGTCCCGGTACAACTCGAGCAGGTCGGCATTGGTAAAGGGGCGCTCTTTGGAAGCATACTTTTCCCACAGGTCAAAATACTCCGTAAGCCCGGAGGTGTGGGTCATCAGATGCCGGACGCTCAGCCCCTGGTAGGGGAAGCCCGGCAGGTAATAGCGCACATCGCCGTCGAGGTCGAGGCGGCGTTCTTCGCTCAGCATCATCGCGGCCATCGCGACAAATTGCTTGGACACCGAAGCCAGGTTGAACGGCATACCCGCTCTTAGGGGAATATTGCCCACTGCATCGGCGTAGCCTTCCGCCCTTTGATAGACGATGGAATCCAGATGGGCGATGAGCAGTTCCCCACTCAGGTTTTCCCGTTCCCGCCAGCCGCGGAACAGCGTATCCAGTTCGTACGCCAGGCCCGATCGCTGGGCGACGGCAGGAAAGCAGGCAAAGACATAGACTAAAAGCGCGCTGCCGATTCTTTTCATAGGTGTTGTATTTTTTAGACTGGTTCAGAGGGAGCAAAACAAAACTGAATATACCTGTTTTTTGTTACACCACAAAATCTGTTGTACAATCATCATGAGCGCACATCCAACTTTATCCACCCTGCTCCACGACCCGACCCTGGATCCCGCCCTTCTGCGGATAGCTGAAAAGGTACGCGATAATGTCCGTATTTCGGAGGAGGAAGGGTTGTTTTTATTTGAGCAAGCCCCTTTGGGCTACCTGGGTGCCCTGGCCAACCACATCCGGGAGCGCAAACACGGGGACCACACTTTTTTCAACCGCAATTTCCACATCGAGCCCACCAACGTGTGCCTCTACACCTGCACCTTCTGCTCTTACTCCCGCCTGATCAAGCAACGCAGCGACGGGTGGGAGCTCAGCATGGACGACATGATGGACATCGTGCGCAAGTACGACGGGCTGCCCGTCACGGAAGTACACATCGTCGGTGGCGTCCTGCCCCAATACGACCTCGACTTTTACGTCGAATTTTTCCAGCGCATCCGCCAGCACCGCCCCGAGTTGCACATCAAGGCCCTGACCCCGGTGGAGTACCACTACATTTTCAAAAAAGCCAAGGTGAGCTACGAGGAAGGCATGCGCCGCATCAAGGAATCCGGCGTGGATTCCCTGCCGGGCGGCGGGGCTGAAATTTTCCACCCGGACATCCGCGAGCAGATCGCAGGGGGGAAGTGCAGCGGCGAGCAGTGGCTGCGCATCCATGAAATCTGGCACGAGCTCGGCATGCGCTCCAACGCCACTATGTTGTACGGGCACATCGAATCCTACGCACACCGCATTGACCACCTCGAACAGTTGCGCCGCTTGCAAGACAAGACCGGCGGGTTCCAGACCTTCATCCCGCTCAAGTTCCGGAACCAGGACAACGAAATGTCCCACCTGCCCGAAACCTCTGTCATCGAGGATTTGCGCAACTACGCCATCAGCCGCATTTACCTCGACAATTTCGACCACATCAAGGCCTACTGGCCCATGATCGGGCGCGGCACGACCCAAATCGCCCTCTCCTTTGGCGTGGACGATATTGACGGCACGATTGACGATACGACAAAAATATATTCCATGGCCGGCTCCGAAGAGCAAAACCCGGCCATGAGTACCCGCGAGCTGGTC
The DNA here is from genome assembly GCA_041183125.1 of Bacteroidota bacterium. Lineage (GTDB taxonomy): Bacteria > Bacteroidota > Bacteroidia > Chitinophagales > Saprospiraceae > JADJPL01. The sequence continues at coordinate 16,732 of JBEGMH010000327.1, forward strand.
AACCTGATCCGACAGGTCAACCGACGCCCCATAGAGCGCGACACCCTCTACCGCGTACTCCAGGATTACCAGGATGTCGTCTTCGAAGAGGACCAGGCGTTCAGAGGGTATCTCGATTTACCGGTGGTTCAATAGACTTTTACTGGGGGGGCATCCAAGAGTATCTCTGCCCGCTTGCCCCCACAGTATCATAATATGTTTACAAAATATGTCTGAAAAAACGATTTATTTCATCCGCCACGGGGAGACGGACTACAACCGCATGCGGATTGTACAAGGCAGCGGGGTGGATACCAGCCTCAACGATACAGGGCGCAGCCAGGCCGATGCTTTTTACCAATACTACGCGAACATCCCTTTCGAAGCTGTGCTCACGTCAAAGCTGAAGCGCACCCACGAGACCGTAGCCCCGTTCATCGCCCAAAAACAGCTCCCCTGGGAGCAGTTCGGCGAGATCAACGAGATGAACTGGGGGCGGCACGAGGGCCAGCCCTATGACCCGGCGATGTCCCGCTACTTCAGCGAGGTGATGAAGGCCTGGTCAGCCGGCGACTACCACGTCCCTTTTGCCGATGGCGAAAGCGCGTGGACCCTTGCTGAGCGGATGCGCCCCTTCGTCGGACACCTCCGGGAGCGCACGGAGAAAAACCTGCTCGTGTGCAGCCATGGCCGTGCCCTGCGCTGCCTGCTCTGCCTGCTGCTCGATTTGCCGCTCTCGGAAATGCAGCACTTCTCCCATGCCAACACCGGGCTTTACCTGCTGCATTACAGGGGCGGGCGGTTTGAACTGGAACTAAAAAACGATACCCGGCATTTGGACGCTGTTTTGGAACTCCCCCGTACAAGCAACGCCTTATGAGCAAAATCCGGATGACAGCCGTCAGCTACCTCAACACCAAGCCCCTGCTGTTCGGCTTGGTAAAAAGCGGCCTTTCCGAGAAAATTGACCTGCACTTGGACATCCCCTCCGCGTGCGCGAGAAAGCTCGTGGACGGCGAGGCAGACCTGGGCCTGGTGCCCGTAGCCATCATCCCGGAACTGCCCACCCCGCGCATCGTGTCCGATTACTGCATCGGCTCGGAAGGGGCCGTGCGCACCGTGGGCATCTTTTCCGAGCGCCCTCTTGCGGAAATCCGGCGTATTTACCTGGACTTCCACTCGCGCACCTCTGTACAGTTGTGCCGGTACCTGCTGTCGGCGCACTGGGACCTCTCCCCGGAGCTGCTGCCCGCCAAGCCCGGCTTTGAAGCGCTCGTGGAGGGGGACACTGCCGCCCTGATCATCGGCGACCGGGCGATAGCGTACGAGCACCACTATCCTTTCTTTTACGACCTCGGCGAAGCCTGGACCAAGCACAGCGGGCTGCCGTTCGTCTATGCGGCCTGGGTGGCCAACCGCGACCTGGACCCCGGTTTCACCGCCGAACTGAACCGCTCCTTTGCCCTCGGCCTGGCCGATTTGCCGCAGTTGATGTACCTCATCCCCAGTCCATACCCCGGTTTTGACCTGCAAGAATATTACACGAAAAATATCAGCTATTCGCTGGATGACCCCAAGCGGAAAGCCCTGGACCGGTTCCTGGGCATCGTGCGCGCTCAGAGCCAGGCGGTACCGGCCATATAAACCCGCCCCTAAGCAACCTGTAAAATAGAACCAACATGCATACTTTCCAAAAAATCGCCCTTTTGCCCGCGCTGCTCTGTGGCCTGGCGCTCTATTCTTGTACCTCTCCAACCAATGCTGCCATGAAAGACAAAAAAACGAGCATCCCCGATACGACCAAAGTACGCCCCGCCGTGCCCGGTGCTGAAATCGCCACCCTGGGCGGTGGCTGCTTCTGGTGCGTAGAAGCGATTTACGAAGATGTGGAAGGCGTCTATGCCGCTGTATCCGGGTATTCCGGGGGCACTGCCGCCACTGCCGACTACAAGACCGTCTGCTCCGGCACCACCGACCATGCCGAGGTAGTGCAGGTGCATTTCGACCCCAAAGTCATCTCCTTTGAAAAAATCCTGGAGATCTTCTGGAACACCCACAACCCCACGACGCCTAACCGGCAGGGGAACGACGTGGGCCCCCAGTACCGCTCCGTCATTTTCTACCACAGCCCCGAGCAGGCCCAGATAGCGGAAAAATCCAGGGCAGAAGTCGCGCCCCAACTCTGGGACGACAAGATCGTCACCGAGGTTGTGCCCTTTACCGGATTTTGGGAAGCAGAAGCGTACCACCAGGACTACTTCAGCAAGGTAGGCGACGGCAACCCGTACTGCTCGTACGTCATTGCCCCTAAAGTGGCCAAGTTCCGCAAAGCCTTCCCTTCCGCGTTGAAGAAAGAATAGACTGGGTGCCAGGGGTCGGCGAAGTGGGAAAAAGAGGTATTTTTTGTCCACCCGAAGACCCTTTCACCAATTTCTTTTGGAAAAACCAAATTTCATGCCTTTCTATACTGTAAAGGCCAAAGGGAATACTTAATTTCCCGCTCAAAAGAAGGCTATGAAATTTGGAATCTTAAAAGAACGCGACGACCAGCGGGTAGCCCTTGCACCCGACACGGTGCCCAAGCTCGTCCAACTGGGCCTCGAGGTGTTGGTCGAAAGCCGTGCAGGAGAGGCGGCCCTGTTTGACGATGCCCTGTATGCGGCACACGCTGCGGTCTGTCCGCGCAGCGAAGTACTCAGCCAGAGCGATATACTCTTGTCTATCCATCCTCCGCAGGAAGACGACCTCCGGCAAGTGAAGCAAGGAGCTTTGCTCATCTCGCAGTTCGCCCCTTTTGTACACAAGGAAATTGGTTCCCAACTGCAGCAGAAGGGGTTTCAGGCGTTTAGCCTGGATATGATTCCGCGCACGACCCTGGCACAATCCATGGACGTGCTGTCCTCCATGGCCGGCATAGCGGGCTATAAAGCCGTCCTGGAAGCGGCCCGCCTGCTCCCGCGCTATTTTCCCATGCTCATCACCGCCGCAGGCACCATCAAACCGGCCCGTGTGCTGATCCTGGGTGCCGGGGTGGCCGGCCTCCAGGCCATTGCCACCGCCCGCCGCCTGGGGGCACAGGTGGAGGCGTTTGATACGCGCCGCGCCGCCAAAGAAGAGGTCGAAAGCCTCGGGGCCAAGTTCGTCGAAGTCGAAGGCGCAGCGGACGATACCGCGGCAGGCGGCTATGCCGTCGCCCAATCGGATGAGTTCTTAGCCCGGCAACGCGCAGAAGTACAGGCCAGGGCTGCCAAAGCGGACGTCGTGATCACGACCGCCCAGGTCAGGGGGATCAAAGCCCCCATTTTGCTCACTAAAGAGACCGTCGAACAGATGAAACCCGGCTCGGTAGTGGTGGACTTAGCCGCCTCGACGGGCGGAAACTGCGAGCTCACACAGGACAACGCCCTCATCCAGGTCAACAAAGTCTCCATCCTCGGGAATTCCTACTTAGCCAACCTCATGCCACAGGACGCTAGCGTCATGTACTCCAACAACGTATTGAATTTTGTAAAAACATTTGTCAAGGACGGCAAACTCAACCTGGACGCCCGCAACGAGATCATCCGGGGCGCCCTGATCACCCCGCTCCCTGAAGCACAAAACGCCTAAGCCATGGAAACGACCGTTCAATTCATCAACGACAATATCCTGTTCATCTACCTGCTGATCTTTACCATCATCCTGGGGTTCGAGGTGATCTCCAAGGTGCCCACCGTGCTGCACACCCCGCTCATGTCGGGTGCCAACGCCGTCAGCGGGGTGGTCATACTCGGTGCCATCCTGCTGATCCGCCAAAGCCAGGCCGATGACTATCTCTCGCTCTCCGTAGGCTTCATCGGGGTAATCCTGGGGATGCTCAACGCCATGGGCGGGTTTGTGGTGACCGACCGCATGCTGGAGATGTTCAAAAAGAAAAAGAAATAACCTTCAAACCCGTACGCCATGTATATTACATTTTTCATCAATATAGCCTATCTGATTGGTTCTCTGGCCTTCGTCTGGGGCCTCCGGCTGCTGAGCACCCCGGATACGGCACGCAAAGGCAATTTCATCGCCGCCGGGGGCATGGCCATAGCCATCGTGGCCGCTATGCTCGACCCCGCCTATAAAATCGGCCCCAACAACTACGGCTGGATCATCGCTGGTATCCTCATCGGGGGCGTCGTCGGCACCGTATGGGCGCGCCGCGTAAAAATGACCTCTATGCCGCAGATGGTCTCCATCCTCAACGGCTTTGGGGGCGCCTGTGCGGTCGTTTTAGGGGCCATAGAGCTCGTACACATGCACCAAGGGGTACGCCCTTACGGCAGTGCCGAGATACTCGTGCTGTTGTTCGCCATCCTCATCGGGGGTATTGCGTTCACCGGCAGCTTTTTGGCCTGGATCAAATTAGAGGGCTGGGTCAAGGATACGTTTCTCGTCATCCCCAAAGGGCACCACATCTTCAACCTCAGCATCCTGGGCGTGGTCATCGTGCTCAGCGGCATCATCTACGTGCAGGGGGCGGATACGGCACCCTGGATCACCCTGGCCATGATCCTGCTCGCACAGTACTACGGCGTCTCTTTTGTCGCGCCCATCGGCGGGGCAGACATGCCGGTCGTGATTTCCCTGCTCAACTCCTTCAGCGGCTTGTCCGCGGCTACGGCGGGCATGATCTACAACAACCAGTTCATGCTCGTTGGCGGTATCCTGGTCGGTGCTTCCGGCACCATCCTCACCCTCCTGATGTGCAACGCCATGAACCGTTCCCTGCTCAATGTGCTCGTCGGGGGCTTCGGGGGAGGAAGTGCGTCGAGTGCTGCCGCCAAAGGGGACCAGACCATCCGCGAAGTCAGCCTCAACGATGCGGCGATCATGATGCACTACTCCAACTCCGTGATGATCGTGCCTGGCTATGGGCTTGCTGTCGCCCAAGCGCAGAAGGTCTGTAAAGAAGTGGACGATTTGCTCTCCAAAAACGGCGTGGAGGTCAACTATGCCATACACCCCGTCGCCGGCCGCATGCCCGGCCACATGAACGTGCTCTTGGCCGAAGCCGATGTGCCCTACCCCAAGCTCCTCGACCTCGATGACGCCAATGCCGCTTTGCCGAGCACGGACGTGGTCATCATCGTAGGGGCAAACGACGTGGTCAACCCCGCCGCCGAAACGGATCCGGGCAGCCCTATTTACGGTATGCCGGTGCTGCAAGTCTGGAAAGCCAAGCAGGTCATCGTCATGAAGCGGAGCATGCGCTCCGGCTACGCCGGTATTGACAACCCGCTGTTCTTCTACCCCAACAGCCGTATGCTCTTCGGGGATGCCAAGGACACCCTGGTCAAACTTGCCTCCGAGCTCAAGCAAATGGCGTAAGCCCTCTGTTTGCTTTGTCTATACAATCGGCCTTTTTGTCGCTTTTTGCAGGCAAAAAGGCCGATTCTCTTTCCCCACTCCCCTTTTTTAAGTAAATTGGGGGAAACTTTAACAAAATCCAAACCTGTATGTTTGCATTCCCGATTATCCTCGCTTTCTTAGGGCTCATCGTCCTACTGTCCGGCATTTTTGCCGTCAAACAACAAACTGCGGTCCTCGTTGAGCGCTTCGG
>JBEGMH010000328.1:0-2767 GCA_041183125.1 Bacteroidota bacterium
TCCCACACGTGTACTCCCTTGCCCTTGGAGAGGACAACCGGAAGCGGGTGGTAGTTGTGGGCGCCATAGCGCTCTTCGAGTTCGATCAACTCCTGGGTACGGGTAAGGACGGTCTGCATAAGAAGTGGTTTGAGTCCCCAAAAGTAATACATTGCATCAAAAGCCCCTAAAAAAGAGGAGGCTATGCCATTGTTTTCAGTGCTTCCTGGTGCTGCCACATCTCCTGAAAAACCGGGCTGTTTGCCCTTAGGGTTTCGAAACTCCCTTCGGCGACGATGTGGCCATGGGCCATTACATAAATATAATCGAAATGCGGGAGCAGGTGTAAGCGGTGAAGGGAAGATATCACTACCTTATCGTCGAACTCGCGAAAGAGTTTTTCGTAGATCAGGATTTCCGTTTTGGGGTCCACGCTGCTGGTCGGTTCATCGAGCAGGACGAGGTCGCTGTCGCGGGCGGCCAAGATACCGCGCGCCAGGGCGAGCCGCTGCTTTTGGCCCCCGGAGAGGTTGACCCCTTTTTCCTGGATATTGGATTGCAGGCCTTGTGGCAGTAGGGCGACGACTTCGCTGAGGTGCGCGGCATCGCAGATGCGGTTGATTTCTTCTTCTGAAAAAGGCAGTCCCAGGGTAATGTTGTAGGCGATGGTATTTTCAAAAATTTCCGGTTCCTGGGGGAAGAGGGTGACATGGCTGGAAATGATATCCAATGGGCCTTCGGCTCGCCCGTCCACTCTAACCGTTGCACTGGGTTCGGGCGGGTAGAGGCCGCGCAAGACGGCCAGGAGGGTACTTTTACCGCTCCCACTTTCCCCGATGAGGGCGATGCGTTTGCCGCGGTGTAGTTGCAGGTTCAGGCGCTGAATCCCTTGTGGGTGCCCGTCGTTCCCTTCGTAATGGAAGGACAGGTTTTGTATCTGGATGGATTGCCAGTCGGGGGGAAGGGCGCTGTATTCCTCTGGCCGATGTCCTTCGGCATAGGCCTGCATGACCTGTCGGGCGGTCTGTACGTTGGAGTGGTGCCGGACGATTTCTGTGTACTGCCAGGCAATATCGTGAAATACGCTGGTGAAGCGCTCCACATAGCTGACGAGGGTGACCAAGCCCCCGATGAGGAAGAGTTGGCCGGGTTTCCAGTTTTCATAGACGTATCCGACGATGACCACCGCATAGATGAGCTTGACGATCATATCTACGGTAAACCATTTCCACTCATTGATTAAGGCTTTTCTGCGAAACGGCGGGAATACGTCCATCAATTTTTGCAACAACCCGCTTTCCATGCGTTTTTCCAACCGCAGGGTAATGACGGTCAGGATATTAGATAGGCTGTCGAACAAAGTAGAGGAGACGATATGCTCTTTTTCGTTGGTCTCGTCAAGCGCCCGTAGGAAGGGTTTGTCGAACCGCAGGATAGTCATAACCGCCAATATGCCCAGGACGACGGCCACGAGGCCGAAAGTAGGGGCGAAATAGAGCATAGCGAGGAAGGAGAAAGAAAATTTCCCGAGGGCGTGGATATAGATAAAGCCATTTTCAAAAAATTCTTTCAGGCCTTCATAGGCTTTGCGCACGCGGTTGATGGTGGCGCCGCTGTGGTGGTCTTGATGCCATTTAACAGGCAGGTGCAGTGCCCGGTGGTAGAGCTCCTGGAGGTAGTTCCGGCTGAGCAGGAAGGCGAGGTTTTGTTCTTTGATGCGCGCTGTTCCATGGAAGGCCCAGCTCAGCAGGTGCAGGCCGAGATAGGCAGCGGCGTATATCCAGGCGGAGCGGAGCGCGTCCACCCCTTTTTTTTGCAGTTCGTTGATAAAAAGGCCCCAGATGACGGGAATACCCGCGTCGGTAAGGTTACTCATCAGGAACATACCGTAAACCTGTAGGTACACCCTCTTCTTGTCGCGGGCATATTTCCAAGCGAGGGCCATCATGGAAATATAGGGATTGCGCAATAGGGCTTTCCACATAAGCGAGGTTTTATGTCGGGACGTTATGAGAGTAGGAAAAACAAGCCCGTTTATCGTATTGTTCTATATAAGCGCTATTTTTGCGCGGCTGCCATTCTGTATGGCTGTAGGCTCAAAAATTCAATATGAAGTTTCCAATACCTATCCCTGCGCGGGATATCGCTGCGCGTATCTCAGCGGAAATCATTGGCGACCCGGATGCGCTGGCACGGGGTATCAATGAGGTTCACCAAGTGCAGCCGGGGGATATTACGTTTGTGGACGTACAAAAATACTTTGACAAAGCGCTGTCTTCTTCTGCTTCTTTTGTCATCCTTAACGATCGGATCGCTGCCCCGGAGGGAAAGACGCTGTTCCTGTGCGCAGCGCCCTTTGAAGCGTACAACCAACTTGCCCTGGAGTTCCGGCCATTCGAAGCATTGCGGCAGGGGATACACCCCGACGCGGACATCCATCCCAGCGCGGTGATAGAGCCGCATGTGGTGATAGGGCCGCACGTAGTGATCGGGAGAGATTGTCATATTCATGCGAATGTGACCATACAAGAGCATACCTGTATCGGGGAGCGGGTGGTCATACAGTCGGGCGCTACGATAGGTACGGACGCATTTTATTTCAAGCGCACACCGGAAGGATACCGGAAATGGCGCTCGACGGGTCGGGTCGTTCTGGAAGATGACGTGGAAATCGGTTCGAACTGCACGGTGAACAAGGGGGTTTCCGGAGATACCATCATAGGAGCGGGCACAAAGCTCGATTGCCATGTGCACATCGGGCATGATGTGGTGGTGGGCAAGCGCTGCC
>JBEGMH010000329.1:0-8812 GCA_041183125.1 Bacteroidota bacterium
GTGTATAGGTGTAGGGCCGTGCGAGGTTGTGCTCAAGCTGAAGGTCGAGGTGGTCCACGCCAAAGGCATCCACGTACTTCAGACCGGTCTGCATGGCAAATTTATTGCCCCACCAGCCGCGGCGCTTCACGAGGAGCTCGGAGTACAGGAACTCGTCAAACACAAACTGCCCGTACACCTGGAAACGCTGTAGGAAGTTCCATTTGCCATGGACGCCGAGCAACATATTGTCGGGGCTACCCAGGGCAAGCTCTACGGCCCGGTATAAAATAAGGGGGTTGAGGTAATTGAGTTCGAAATGGTTTTCCCGGTTAAAAATAACCGCTTCAAAAAGTCCTACCTGCACGTTGGGGAGCGGATATACGCTGAGCAGGTGGGAAGCCATGTATTTTTTGGCCACCAGACCGTCTGGGCCATTGCTGGAACCGGCATTTAGTTCGGCAAAGAGGTTTTGGTAGTGGAGCTTCCAGATTTTCCAGTTGATTTTCAGGTGTAGGTAGTCGTGGCTAAAATCCGATAAAAAGAGCGACCGGTATCCTTCGCCCCAGAAATTGCGGCCATGTCCGAACTGCGCCCCGATATGCGGGGTCAGTTGGAAGCCGATAGTGCTCTGGCTCAGCATGAAGTCATAGCCGTTGCGCACACCGAAGCCGGAATAGTCTTTGGCCCTGCCCACCCCGGGCAGGGCTGCATCGCGGAGAAAGCGTTCCCGCACAAAAGAGGGGAATTGGGCTTGGTTTTCTACGAAATTGGCATACACAAAGACGCGCTGGTCAATAGCCGCCCGCAGCTCTACCCCCCGCTGGTTGATGAACCAGGGTTCGGTTTCGTTTTGCTGGGCACCGTACTTAAACTGGAGCATCGGGTTGGCGCGCAGGGTGAAATCGGGGGTATTGACCTCATAAAAATTCGCCGGGCTGCGGTACAGGAAGCCGAGCAAAGGCTTGGTGTCGGCTTGCGCAGCAGTAGTGTCGGGCGAACCCCATTCGTTGTTGTTGCGAAAAATGTACGCCAGGTCGGCCCGTGTTTTTTTGCTTGGGGCGCTGAGCACGGTGTCGAGTAGCTGTGCATAAGCGACCACTTCTGCCCGGTTAAACGGCTTGAGGCCGGTGTGAAAGGGCACCGACGGATTGGCCTTGATCTCAAAGCGACCGAGCAGGGTTTCTTCGAGGCTGCCCGGGGGGAGCGTGGCGCCCTGGGCGGTGCCCCTGGTCGGGGCTAAGGCCAGCAGACCGAAAGCACCGAGGAGGGCCAATGGGTACAACAGTTTATTTGGCGGCATACGTTTGGAAGTATTTGCACTCCTGAACGATTATTTTGTAAAAACGGGTATTGAAATAATAGCGGTTCAGGACGTCGAAATATTGATAGGTTCTGGGCGCTCTCTTGGCGAAGTAAGCGTTCTGCTCGCAACGGGCTGCCATGAAAACCGCTTTGGCAGACAGCTCGGGGTCCGGACTGGTGCGGCGTGCTAATTCGAAGTATTCCATGGCCTTAGAGCAATCAAAATACTCGCGGTTGCCAAAAGGGAAGCGCGGGTCGGGTACCAGGTCGGGGTCACGGGCAGACTTGGCCCGTTTGAGGCTACTGCCGCTGCGGAAATAGTCCCGTATTCTCCAGGCATGCCCAAAATACGACATGTTGTAGTACGCTAAGCCGAGCTGATAAAAGTAGCGCCCGCCCTGTTCGCGGTTGGCCAGGGCCTGGTATTCCAGGTCGAGCAGTTTTTCGAACAACTGCCCTTTGTTGATGATGCCCGAGGTATCCCGGGGTCGGCAGTGGATGCACTCTGTAAAGCGCTCCACGAAAGGGCTGTAAAGACCGTAGGCATCCCAGTTGGCACGGTCCATTTGCTTGTAGGTTTCCAACGCGGCGGCGACATTGCCCTCGTTGAAAAACTGGGTGGCTTTCAGGTCTATCAGGTCGTTCTGTAGGTCGGCACCTTTGGTTTTGCGCAGCAGGTCGCGTTCGTAGCGCGTAAGATCGCTTTGTGCGGCTAATTGTTGCAGGTCGTCGAGCAGTTCGGGCTTGGGGTTGGCTTTCAGTTGGCCCATATCATAGCGGACGAGGAAGGCTTTTCCGGGGCGTTTGAATTTCTCGTAGAGCCAGCTCATCTTGTCTTCGAGGAAATCGGGAAAGCTGGGGTAGCGGGAGAACAAGGGGTTGTCCAGTTTGGCTTCGGCGGCCAACTCGTCCACTTCTTCTGACGGGAACTGAAAGGCTGAGATTTGGTTGGCCAAGTTGAGGGCCTCGATTTGTTCGTCTAACACGGGGTCGTCGGTGATGTCTTTTGCCTGGAGAAAGGATTTTCGGGCGGCATACGTGTCGCCGGCCAAAAACTCCAAATAGCCTTGCCCGAGAATCCACAACGCCTGGTTCGGGGTCTGGCCCCGGGCATTCACGTTGCGTACAAAGGCTTGCAGGCCGACGAGCTCGTACCGGGCCTCGGCACTGGGCAACCCGAAGTAGCGCTTGTTTTTATCCCGCTTGTCATTGAACTCCAGTCCTAAAAGATGGCGTTCGAGGCGGCGTATTTCCCGGGCGAGCAATACCTCGAGGTAGGGGCTGGCGGGGTCGAGTTGGTAGATCGCTTCCATTTCTTCGAGCGCTTTGCTGTCGCGCATATACGCCCGCATGGCGTAGAGGGTGGCGCGCTCCTGGTCATCTTGGCAAAGCAGCATACACTGTTTCCACTCCTCATCGCTCCGGATGTGGAAGCTGCGGAAGGCCGATTCGCGTTTGCCCGGGCTGTTGAGGAAAACACGGGCGTAGAGATAGGAGGCCTCCACGGGTTTGCCGGTCTGAAGCAAGGCACCGGCCTTGTGGCCTAAGATCCAGAACTCGATTTTGCTGGGGTCGTGGTCAATCTTAGGCATGAGGTAGTCGAAGAGTTCCAGGGTGCGTTCGTACTGCTTGGAGTAGTGCGCCAGGCGGATGATCTGGTACGCGTAGCGGAGCCGGATGTAATCCGATTTGGTCCGGAGGAATATTTTTAGCCCCTGGTCTATCAGGCGGTCCATGGACAGCGCCCGGTTGGGGTCCTGTTTCGTTTCCCAGGGATCTTTGCTGTGTGTGACGTAGTCCTCACAATTTTTAGCAAAAATAAGATAATCAATGGTTTCTACGCATTTGTGCCGCACCAGGTAACGGGCAAAGGTGTTCTGGCGCAGGTCGGGATTCAGCGGGACATTCGGAAGGGTGGCAGATAGACGCATATCCTGAAAATCCAGTGCGGAAAAGCTATAGATCAGGGAGCGCACGTCCTCCTCGAGGGGGATATCACAGAAGCGGGCACGCCATTCGGCTATATTTTCATCCGTTTGCAGGCGGTCTTGTCGGCCATACCGATTATAAAGGGTTTCAAAATCAAGTACATACGGAGCACCTGGTAGCGCGGGGTCAATCAGGAGAGGGTTTAAAAAGGAATACCCCTGGAACCTTTTGACTTCGGGCAGGCACTGCCCTTCCCCGCCAACGGCGGGCAGCAGGGTACACACGCCGAGGAGGGACACCCTCAACCCGACGAGGGCTGCCTGGCGGAGCTTAGCGGTTTTTTTGAAAAAAATGGGCCATAGAACCATGAGAAATGCGTTGAACGAGCGTGGTATCGAGGTGATAGACCGACAGTGCGAACGCCATGCCGGGCTTTAGCGAAGGCTTGACCAGGCCGAAGGCGCTTTGCATGTCGGGCAGCCCTGTACTTTCCAGCCGGATACGATCGCCCTGGTACAAGTAATACCCGTCAAGATACGTACTTTTTTCGACCACGTAGCGCTGGGGGCCGGTTTGCCGGAAGGCGGCCCGTTGTAGATCGCTCGGGTCCAGACCGTGTATGAGCCGGATTAGGTGGCCGTCGCGGAACAAAACCCCCCAGCGAAAAGCGGGTAGCGCAACGTCGAAGGGTAGGGGATACTCGGTAGGGCGATCCAGATAAGGCCGGGCATCGCTTTCCTGGTAGATGCTGTTTTCCTCGTCCCAGGCCTCCAGGTCGCCGGTGTTGTAGCACATCAGCATAGCGCGGTCCACGGGCGGTACCCCCGTCTGGGCATAGCCGTTGAACTGGTGCAGGCGGACGGTAGCCGATAGGCGCAGGCCCTCTGCGGCTGTCCCTTTCCGGATATGCTGCAGCAGTTGGAAGTAAGCGGCGCGGGTACCGGCTGTCCAGTCGCAATCTATCTGTATTTCAGGGATAGGGTTGGCTGGGAAACGGGATTTGATCGCGGTGATTTTCTTCAGGATGCGAGTAGCGAGGCGGGGAATCTGGCCGGTCGGGAGCTGCTCCAGGGTTCGGTTGGTGATGAATACCGCGGGGACAATTTCCAGCGCAGGCTCGGTGAACGTATCCATCTGCACTTCGGCCAGCGGGACGGCGTCCCCGTATCCGGCATCCCAATCCACGTCGAAGAAGCGGACGTACAGCCGTCCGGCCTGCACGTGTTGTAGATAGCGCTCCTCTTCAGCACTGAGCTGCAGGGAGGTTTTCCAATGGTAAAAAGCAGGGGTGATCGCATGGGGAGTGCGCTCGCATCCCGAGGCCAGGGCAATTGCTCCGGCACACGCGATACACCAGACCGTTTTCATAGCAGCCCTTCCCGGATTAGATCGTGGAGGTGTACTACGCCCAGGTACCGATGGGTATCGGGTTCGGCGACGAGCACCTGGGTGATGCTGTTGCGGCGCATCAAGTCGAGGGCTTGTACGGCCATGGCATCCGGCGGGATAGTTTTGGGGTTGGGCGATAGGATATCGGCTGCGGTCAGGTGAGAGAAATCGCCCTGTTTTTCGAGCATCCGGCGCAGGTCCCCGTCGGTGATGACCCCCACCAATTGTCCGTCGGGAGACACCACGGCGGTCATGCCGAGCCGTTTGGAGGTCATTTCGAGAATGGTATGGCGGATGCTGTCTCCGGGGGCTACCTGTGGGGTTTGGTTGAGCGGATAGAGGTCGCTCACCCTCAGGTAAAGCTGTTTGCCCAAAGCACCTCCGGGGTGGAAGCGGGCGAAGTCCTCCGCACCAAAGCCGCGAAGGGCTAAGATTGCCGAGGCCAAAGCGTCTCCCATAGCCATTTGAGCGGTGGTGGAGGCTGTCGGTGCCAGGTTGTTGGGGTCGGCTTCCAGGGCTACCGGCGTGAGCAGCACCAGGTCGGCTTGTATACCCAAAAAGGAATCCCGGCGTCCGACCATACCTACGAGCAGGCTTCCAAGCCCTTTGACGAGCGGGGCCAGGATTTTGATCTCAGGGGTTTCACCGCTCTTGGAGAGGCAGAGGACAATGTCTTCCGGGCGCACCATGCCCAGGTCTCCGTGAATGGCGTCGGCAGCGTGCAGGAAACTGGCCGGCGTACCCGTAGAGTTCAACGTGGCCACTATTTTTTGCGCTACAATAGCACTTTTGCCTATGCCGGTGACGATAGCCCGGCCGTGGGTGCGATACAAGGCCAGGACCGCCGATATGAAGTCAGCGTCCAGTGCCGAGGGGAGAGCAGCCAGTGTTTCCGCTTCAATTTGCAAGGTGCGTCGGGCCGTATGTAAAATTAGCGCTTCTTGATCCACAGTTTTTCGTATTTTGGGCACCCTTTTAGGGCTAGCGGCTATTTGTAGCCTTTCAAACATAAAACAAGAGCGGGTTTGCAAAGCACAAGAAATTTTTTAGTATCTTTAAAGGCTTTGTTTAAAGCAGTTGTAAACATTCCGCCCCCTGCCCCGTTTCATCCCTATTCCAAAAATCGCTCGACAAATGCCCGCGCTGAACAAGGGAAAAACCCGGGCTCGCCCGGAGTGCAAAAGTATGTGAAAATATCGGATCAACGTTAGCGCCATGATGGTGAAACACGAATCTTTGCAGGAGGCCCTACACCTCCATTTCGGATTTGACTCTTTCAAAGGCAACCAGGAGGCTATCATCCAGAATTTACTGGAAGGAAGAGATACCTTTGTGATTATGCCCACGGGAGGGGGAAAGTCGCTGTGCTACCAACTGCCGGCCCTCATGCTGGAAGGGACAGCCCTCGTCATCTCCCCTCTAATCGCCCTGATGAAGAACCAGGTGGATTCCATCCGGGGGTATAGCCAAAACGATGAGGTGGCGCACTTCCTCAACTCCTCGCTCACCAAGGCGCAGATGAAACAGGTCAAGCAGGACATCGCGGACAAACACACAAAACTGCTCTACGTCGCACCGGAAACCCTGACCAAAGACGAAAATATCGAGTTCTTCCGACAGGTAAACATATCTTTCGTCGCCGTGGACGAGGCCCACTGCATCTCCGAATGGGGGCACGATTTCCGCCCGGAATACCGACGCATACGCGCCATGCTGGATGCTATCCATCCCACTACGCCCATCATCGCCCTGACCGCTACCGCTACGCCCAAAGTACAATCGGATATCATCAAAAACCTGGGCCTCAAGCACGAACAAACGTTCTTCTCCTCTTTTAACCGCGAAAACCTCTACTACGAAGTCCGCCCAAAAGGCAAACCGGAACAGACGCTGAAGCAAATTGTACAAATCATCAAAAGCGTCCACCGACAGTCCGGTATTGTTTATGTCCAAAGTAGAAAAACGGCGGAAGAAATTGCTAAGTCCCTTTTGGTCAATGATATAAAAGCAGCTCCCTACCACGCGGGACTGGATGCGAAAACGCGCTCCCGCACCCAAGACGAATTCCTCATGGAATCCGTGGACGTTATCGTGGCGACCATCGCCTTCGGTATGGGCATCGACAAACCCGATGTGCGCTTTGTCATCCACTACGATATGCCCAAAAGCATCGAAAACTACTACCAGGAGACCGGCCGTGCCGGTAGGGATGGCCTCGAAGGGCGTTGTACGGCTTTCTACTCCTATAAGGATATTCTTAAACTGGAAAAATTCCTGCGCGACAAGCCCGTGGCAGAACGCGAAATGAGCGCCCAACTCATGCAGGAGGTCATGGCTTACGCCGAAACGACTGCCTGTCGCCGCCGTTTCCTGCTCCACTACTTCGGCGAAACCTACGACGAATCGAAATGCGACAACAAATGCGACAATTGCCGGCACCCTAAACAAAAGTTCGAAGCGGGCAAGGAAATCCAGCAAGCTGTCCAGGCCGTCAAAGACCTCGACGAAAACTACAACATGAAAGTACTCACCGATTTCCTGATGGGGGTCGAAACGAAAGAAATCAAAGACTTCGGGTTTACCCGGAAAAAGCGCTTTGGCGTCGGTAAGGACAAAGACGAAAATTTCTGGAGCTCCGTCTTTCGGCATGCCTTGCTCAACGACCTCTTGTACAAGGATATCGAAACCTATGGCCTGCTCAAACTTACCCCAAAAGGGATAGAGTACGCCGCACATCCACACCCCATCCAAATCCCCCTGAATATTGACTACGAAAAAGAACTGCCCGACACGTCAGAAGATACCGGCCGAACGGCCGTACTCGACGAGATGCTGATGAAACTGCTCCGCGACCTGCGCCGCCAGGAAGCCAAGCGCCAGAATATCCCGCCCTATGTGATCTTCCAGGACCCCTCCCTCGAAGATATGGCCACGCAATATCCCGTCTCCCTCGAAGATATGACCCAAATTACCGGGGTCAGCCGAGGGAAAGCCCTGCGCTACGCCAAACCATTCCTGGAACTGATCCGCCAATACGTGGAGGAAAACGAAATCGAACGCCCTACCGATTTCGTAGTCAAACAGGTCGCCAACAAGTCTAAAGTCAAAATCAATATCATCCAGGGCATTGACCGAAAAATGCCGCTCGAGGATGTCGCCGCCGCTAACCACCTCAGCATGGACGAGCTGCTCGACGAACTCTATGCCATCGTCTTGTCAGGTACCAAAGTCAACATTGACTATTACCTGGACGAACAAGTGGACGAATATACCCGGGAAGAAATTTATGACTACTTCCTGACCTCCACCGAAGACTCGGTAGAGAAAGCCTATAAAGCCCTGAAGGAAGAAGATATCCGCATGGAGGAAATCCAGTTGGTGCGCATCAAGTTCTTATCTGAATTGGCCAATTAACCCCCTCGCCCGAAGCGTATGAAAATCATTATCGTCAACGGCCCCAACCTCAACTTGTTAGGGGTTCGCGAACCGGAAATCTACGGCCGGGAGACCTTCGAAGATTTCTTCGCCTACTTGCAGGCAGAATTCCCAACGGTCACCCTGCATTACTTCCAAAGCAACCATGAAGGTGCCCTGATCGACAAACTCCACGAGGTCGGGTTCAGCTACGACGGCATCGTCCTCAATGCGGGAGCGTACACCCATACGTCTGTCGCCCTGGCCGATGCCATCGGAGGCATTCGAACCCCTGTGGTCGAAGTACATATCTCTAACGTCCATGCACGGGAGGCTTTCCGCCAAAACTCCTTTTTGTCCGCCAAATGCGTGGGCAGTATCGTGGGGCTTGGCCTCAAAGGTTACGAACTGGCCGTGGAATACTTTGTGTCGGGATGAGGATTATAGCCTTATTCTTGTCTTTCTTTTCCGGAAATACCCATTTTTGCGTAACATTGTGATGCGCATTAAATCATACCCTTATGTTGCGAAAGCTGTTCCTGGGACTTTGCTTCTTTTTGCCCTCCCTCGTGCTGACGGCCCAAACGGCTTTATCCGGTAAAGTCACGGATGAAGATACCGGAGAACCCATCGAATTTGCCACGGTGGCGCTCTATAGAAACGGCGTGCTCATCACCGGTACGGAAACGGACGCGAAAGGCAATTACAACTTCCCGGACATAGACCCGGGAACATACGACGTCGAAACGTCCTTCATCGGCTATCAGTCCCAACGCACCACCGGGGTTAAAATCCT
>JBEGMH010000330.1:0-14388 GCA_041183125.1 Bacteroidota bacterium
TGGGTGATGTCGAACGCGTAGATGCTGATTTTTCTGGGTTCCACCTGTATACTTTCCCCGCGCCGGGCTTTTTTGTAGAGCGGCTGGCCATCCACTTTGATGGCTGAAAAAATAGGGGGCAGTTGTTCGATCTCCCCGATAAACCGTTGTCGGGCCTCTTCGATGCGTTCCTCAGTGATGTGCGCAATGGGAAAGGTCTGGTCCACAGCGGTTTCGGTATCGTAAGATGGGGTGGTGGCCCCCAGGGTGATCACGCCGGTGTATTCCTTTGGCAATCCCTGGTAGCTGTCCAACTGTTTGGTCTCCCGGCCCGTGCAGAGGATGAGCAAGCCGGTGGCCATGGGGTCGAGGGTACCCGCATGCCCGACTTTTATCTTCCGCAGCCGGTAATGCGTTTTCAAACGGCTGCGGAGCTTGCCCACTACGTCGAAGGAAGTCCAGGAAAGGGGCTTGTCGACCAGCAGCATAGCCCCTTCCTCAATATGGTCGGGCAATATAGGCCCGGAATCGTCGTCGCTCATATCCGAGGGGATGGGTTAGGAATGGGGGATCATAGTGACGTAGAGGACCGTGGAGATGCCCACGACGAGGCAGTATAGCCCGAAATACGACAGCCGGCTGTTTTTGACCAATCGGATCATCCAGGTACAGGCAAAGTAGCCGGTGATGAACGCAAAGACAAAACCGACGAGCAGGGGCAGCGCTTTTTCGCTGCTGGCCGTCAGTCCCCCGTCCAGCATATCCTTGGCCATTTTCCCAAAGATGAGGGGGATGACCATGAGAAAAGAAAAGCGCGTGGCTTTTTCGCGGTCTATGCCGAGCAGCAGGGCACTGGAAATCGTCGCCCCGGAGCGGGAGATGCCGGGCAGGATCGCGATCGCCTGGGCGATGCCCACCAAAAAGGCATTGCGCAGCCCTACCGGTCGGGTAGTGTCCATACTGCGGTTTGCCCACAAAAGGAGCAGGCCGGTGATGGCCAAACAGGATCCCACCAACAAGATCTGCCGGTTGAAAAGGGCCTCTATCTGGTCTTCGAAAAACAAGCCGACGAAGGCTGCCGGGACCATGGAGACGATGATCTTCAGGGAAAAAGCCGTCTGTTCATTGTACCGGAACTGAAAAAGGCCCCTGAAGATTTCAGCGATTTCCTTCCTGAACACCAAAAGCGTGGCTAAGGAGGTCGCAAAATGCAAAACGACCGTCATCAGAAGGCTCTCTTCGGCCATGCTCCGGTCGCCTAAAAAGAATTTGGCCAACTCCAAATGTCCGCTGCTGCTAACGGGCAGGAATTCGGTAAGGCCCTGAATGATGCCCAGGACAATGGCATGGAGGAATTCCATAAGCGTAGCGGGAGGGGTTTACTTCTTGAAAATGGCATAAACCCCTACCCCCATCCCAACCACCATGAGGAGGGGCGCCAGGGTGATGCGCCGGGCACTGTAAATAACGGAGTCATCCCAAGTGTTGGGATCGGGCATAGCCCCGCCGCCCATCAGCAGGATGCCCAATAGCATGAGGGCAGCCGCTGCCGCGAGCAGGACATAGTTCTTCTTGTTGAAAATCAGTTCGACCTGTCGGGCGGGCGCACTAGGCCTGCTGGCCTGTGGCCGGGGGGCTACCGTGGCTTTTGCTTTGGCCGGTTTTGGCTTACTCATCTCTTGTACGTATTTTAAGAAAGGGCAAATTTACATTTTTTGGGGTTTGTGAGGCCCGCAGGGGAGAAAAAGAATCGGTTTTTCTCAGTAGACTTGTTGCGAGGGGTCAGCGAGGTGGGAAAAAAAGGGCCTTTTTGACCCATTGATGATCCCCTCGCAACAAGTCTAGTACAGGTCATCCATGCGCAAGCGAAGGTATTTGTTTACGACGATCCAGGTACTGAACAAATACACCCCGGCCCCCAGGGCGGGGAGGGCGGCAAACAGGAGTACCGTGGTGTCCCGGCTCCCGCCCAGGTCCAGGCCCGGCATGTTTTGATCTACCCAGTACAACAGCGCCGTCAGCCCGGCCACGGCGAGCAGCCCGCTGATCGCCCCGTGCACAAAAGCGCGCCACAGGTAGGGCTTGCTGATGAACCCCCAGGAAGCCCCGACCAGCTCCATCGTTTTGATGAGGAAGCGGTTGGCGTATAAAGCAAGTCGTATAGTGTTGTGTATCAATATGCTGACTATGATTAATGCGATGGTGCCCAGCAGGAGCAGGGCCGTACCCGTCTTTTTGAGGTTCCGGCTGACGGGTATCAGAACACCTTCCTGATAATACAGGTCGTGTATGCCCTGCGCAGCACGCCACTGGTCCCGGATATCGCCCAACGCCCCCGGGTTCATATACCCGGCGCGGACGTTGAAGGTGGCGATGTCGTAAAAGGGGTTGGGCATGTCGAGCGACAGGAACTCCTCTCCGAAGTCTTTGCGCATCAACTCCGCCGCCTGTGCGCGGCTGATGAACCGCACACTGCCCGGGAGCACATAGCCCGCGCGTTCGAGTACGCCGAGGAGGGAATCCTGTGCCGTCGGGGATACCGTGTCTTCAAACTCCAGGATGAGGTTGACGTTTTCCTCGTAGTAGCGCAGGATGCGTTGTGCGTGCAGCAGCAGCAGCCCCGTGCCGCCCAATGCAAACAGCACGAGGGCTACGCTCGCAATGGCGTACAGGTAGTTCGGCCTGGACCGGGGTGGGAGCGGGCGCGCAGCTTGCATGGGTTACTGTTCCATGTCCTGCATGAGCGTCTCCGTTTCGTCGAACAAACGGCCCAGGTCTTCTTTGAGCTGCTGTTCGTCCTGCTCTAAGGTACTGCGTGCGCCAAGGGAACGGCCTTGCCCGACCAGCGCTTTGGCGCGGTTGATTTGATCCAGACGGGTTTCTATAGATTGCCGTTGTTGCTCTAATTCCTGCAGGCGGCTCAGAGCGCCCTGGTCGCGGTTTTCGCGTGCATGGCTGCGCAGTTGCCCGAAGAGCGTGTTGATTTTTTCTAATGCCGTGTCGTATTTCCCCGCGTTCAGCTTCGCTTTTTCCGATTTGAGCAGGGTCCAGGTAGACTTGCCGAGTTGCTTGACGCTTTGGAAAATGGCCCGGGAGGTATCTTTTTCTTCCGGTGTGCCCAAAAAGTAGTTGTACACCAGTACGCCTACGACGATTACAAACAGCAAACGGAACAGTAGTTTAAACATTTCCTCTCTTTTTTTACAAAGATATGAAAAAATAGCAAGCAGGGAATAGCAAGAGCGCTGCCTTAGCCGGTAATTTGTTCGCCCCTGTATATGTCCCTGAAAATTCTTATCTTCGCACCCGTATGGCGGTCGGCCTTACGTTTAACCCGTACACATAAGAACGATTACTATGGATTATCGGCCTCGCGAATTTGAGCCCAAATGGAAAAAAAACTGGGAAGAAACAGGTGTCTATAAAGTGTCCAATGACGATAGCCGCCCGAAATACTACGTGCTGGATATGTTCCCTTACCCCTCTGGGTCGGGCTTACACGTAGGCCATCCCCTAGGTTATATCGCATCGGATATTTTTGCCCGCTACAAGCGCATGAAGGGCTTCAACGTCTTGCACCCCATGGGCTACGATGCTTTTGGCCTCCCCGCTGAGCAATACGCCATCCAAACGGGGGTTCATCCCGCTAAGTCCACTGCGGAGAATATCCAGCGCTATCGCGAACAACTCGATAACCTGGGGTTCAGCTTCGACTGGGACCGCGAAGTGCAGACCTGCGACCCAGCCTACTATCGCTGGACGCAATGGATCTTCCTCCAGCTATTCCACCATTTCTACGACCTCGCATTGGACAAACCGCGCCCCATAGCAGACTTGACGGCACACTTTGAAACCCACGGCACCCATGGCCTCAATGCTGCCGGCAGCGAAACCCTGTCCTTCAGCGCCGCAGAGTGGAAGGCGATGACCCCAAAGGAAAAAGACGAGGTGTACATGAACTACCGCCTCGCCTATCGCAAAGTGAGCTATGTCAACTGGTGCGAAGCCCTGGGTACCGTGCTGGCCAACGACGAGGTCAAAGATGGGGTCTCCGAACGCGGAGGGCACCCGGTAGAGCGCAAGCCCATGCTGCAATGGTCGCTCCGAATCACCGCCTACGCCGGCCGCCTGCTGAAAGACCTGGACCTCGTGGACTTCTCCGACGCGATGAAACGCATGCAGGGGAACTGGATCGGCCGCTCGGAAGGGGCACAGATGTTCTTCGACGTCGCTGGCTCCGACCTCAAAATCGAAATTTTCACGACCCGGCCCGATACGATTTTCGGCGCGACTTACATGGTGCTCGCCCCGGAACACGACCTGGTGCCATCGCTTACTACCCCCGGCCAAAAAGCTGCCGTAGAGGATTACCTCCGCTATGTCAACAGCCGATCGGAACGGGAACGCATCGCGGAAGTAAAGGAAGTCACCGGGGCTTTCCTGGGGGCCTATGCCGTCAACCCGTTCACGCAGGAGCAAATTCCGATCTGGATCGGGGAGTATGTACTGAAAGACTATGGCACAGGCGCCATCATGGCCGTGCCCAGCGACGACGATCGCGACTGGGCCTTCGCCGAAAAGTTCGGACTGCCCATTATTGACGTCATTGACAAATCAAAATACCCGGGGGCCACGCGCCACGACAAGCTGGGCATCCTGATCAACTCGGGCTTCCTCGATGGCATGGAAGTGCCCGATGCCATCGAGGCGGCTCTGCAAAGCATCGAGCAGCGGGGCCTCGGCAAGCGCAAAGTGAACTACAAACTGCGCGATGCCTTGTTCAGCCGGCAACGCTACTGGGGCGAACCTTTCCCTATCGTGTATGACCCCGAGGGCGTGGCCCATGCCCTGCCCGACGCCGACCTGCCCCTCCTGTTGCCGGAAGTGGACGACTTTCAACCGGCATCGGGTATGAAGTCGCCCCTGGCCCGCAACGAAGCTTGGGCTAACCTGCCCAATGGCTGGACCCGCGAAACGGATACCATGCCCGGCTTCGCCGGCTCCTCCTGGTACTTCCTGCGCTACATGGACCCGCACAACGCAGGGGCTTTTGCCGATCCAAAGGCCATCGCCTACTGGCGGGACGTGGACCTGTACGTCGGCGGTACCGAACACGCAGTAGGGCACCTGATGTACTCCCGGTTCTGGCATAAGTTCCTCTACGACCTGGGGCTGACGGTCACGCCCGAACCGTACCGCCGACTGATCAACCAGGGCATGATCCAGGGGGTCATTGAGTCGCTCTACCTGCAAAAGGACAAAGTCGGGGGTACCGCGCGCTTCCTCTGCGCTTCCCTGGTCGCCGCAGAGGAAGCCAAAGGCATAGAGTTCGTGAAAATCCCCGTTCACGTGGACTACGTGAGCGAGTACGGTGCCCAACATTCTTATCTTAGCTCGAAAGGTGTTCAGGACTTCGTCGCCTGGAGGCCCGAATACCGCGATGCGGTGTTCGAAACGCCTACGGGTACCTATCAGCAGGGCATCTTTAGCGGCGACCCGAAAGCGTTCCGCATGGTCACCGCCTCCGAGGTCGGCAAAATGTCCAAGTCCAAATTTAACGTCATCAACCCGGATGATGTGGTGGCGCAATACGGGGCAGATTGCTTCCGCATGTACGAGATGTTCCTCGGCCCGGTCGAACAGGCCAAGCCCTGGGACACCAAGGGGATTGACGGCGTGTCGAGGTTCCTGCGCCGATTCTGGAGTTTGTTCTTCAACAAGCACGGCGTCTTCGCAGTCTCGGAAGAAGCCCCCTCCCGCGAAGAACTCAAGATCCTGCACCAGGCCATCAAACGGGTACAGGACGATATTGAACGCTTCTCCTTCAATACCTGTGTGAGCGGGTTCATGATCTCCGTCAATGAGCTGCTCCAAAAAAACAGCAATAAACGGGACATCCTGGACCCTATGGTCCGGCTGCTGGCCCCCTTCGCCCCTTTTGTAGCAGAAGAATTGTGGTATTTGCTGGGCAACAAAGGCTCCGTTCACCACGCCCCCTACCCGGAGCTCAACGAAGGATTCCTGGTCGAAGACATGGTCGAATACCCCGTGAGCGTCAATGGTAAGCGCAGGGCCTCGGTCGGGTTCCCCGCAGAGGCAGGCCAGGAAGCTATTCAGGCTGCCGTGCTCGAGATGGAAACCATCCAAAAATGGCTCGAAGGAAAACAGGTACAGCGGGTAGTGGTCGTCCCGAAACGCATGATCAATATCGTTACGACCGACTGACGCACTCGGATAACCTCTGGATTTTCGCGTAGATAAGACTTGTTGTAAAAAAATATTACAACAAATATTATTATGTAAAAACCGAAAACCAGGATATGAAATTTGCCTATTGGTTGTTTTTCCTGCTCCTTGTGGGCGGAGGGCGGCTCTTTGGCCAGGCGGCGGTACTGCCCAACCCCTCTTCTTGTGGGAACTTGGGAAATATACGGGACTACTCCTGCCCGGAAGAAGGGGGCTTTTATCAGCCTACCCGCTTCTTGGTCCGCGTCGCCGGAGCTCCGGGCCGGAAACTGGGCGTGGACGTCTATCTCCGGGAAGTGCGCCTCATTGTAAGCCACACCTGGCTGTCTGACCTGGAAATCAGGCTGGAGTCCCCGTCGGGAAAATCAGTACTGCTCGCCGCGGATAAAGGAGGGGGCGAGGACAACCTCGGTATCGCTACCGGCAACTGTGGGCAGTATGCGGTATTTTCTACCGTCGCCTGTACCCCCCTGCCGGAGGATTCGGGCGCCCCGTTCACCGACCAACCCTACCAGCCCCAGGAGAGCTTGTTAGGGCTAAACTCGGACGGTTCAAGTCCAATCGGCGACTGGAAGCTGCTGATTTGCGACGATACCGAACAGGATACCGGACGCCTGGAGTTCGTGGAGCTGGTATTCGAACCCATCTCCTGCCTGCCCGTAGGCAATGTGCGGCTGCTGGACCAGGATTCGACAGCGCTCTCGCTCTCCTGGGATACCGGAGCGGGCAACTGCACCGATTCTACTACTTGGCTCGAATACGGCCCCCGTGGGTTCCAACCGGGTACAGGAGCCCTGCCGGGAACAGGTGGCACCCTGCTCAGGGCAGGCTGCCCACCTTATGTGCTGGGCAATCTTCAGCCACAGGCTAACTACGATATCTACATCCGCAAACAGTGCGGCCCCGGCGTTTTCTCCGCGAATACCTGCCCTTTGCCCGTCCAAACCCTGTGCCTTCCACCCGGCCCACATACAGAAGAACAGTTTTCGTCCGCTACCCCTTGCGCACCTTCCTGCGGGGCCCCTTGTAACTGGTCGGGGGTCTGGACCAACGCCGATTCGACGGGCCTCAACTGGACCTTGTATTCGGGCAAAACCCCCACAGAAGGGACAGGCCCCAGCGATGCAGTGGACCCCGGTGGGAAGTACATATATGTAGAAACGAGCGGCTCCGCCTGCAAAGGCAGTGCGGTGCTGATGTCCGGTTGCTTCGAATTGCAAAAGCGCGGGCAAGCAGACTGCCATCTCTCCTTTTTTTACCACCTCTATGGTGTCCATATCGGGAGCCTGCGCCTGGAAGCCTCTACCGACGGGGTGCGCTGGGACGCCCTGTGGCAGTTGCAGGGCGACCAGGGGCCGCAATGGCGCAAAGCACTGGTATCGCTGCAACGCTACCCCGACGGCTCCCTGCTTCGCTTTCGGTTTGTGGGTACGCCCCTGGGCACAGGCAGCCTGGGCGATATGGCCCTGGACGCTATTGTCGTACATGGCTCTACCTATTTGGGATCCTCCGCACAGACGTACTACGCCGACCGGGACGGCGACGGCTATGGCAACCCGGCCGAGACAGCTTCTTCTTGTCTGCCGAGCCCCCCGGCTGGATTTGTGGCCCGCTCCGGGGATTGCGACGACCGCGATGCAGGCATCTGGCCGGGAGCCCCCGAAATCCCTTGCGATGGCAAAGACAACAACTGCAACGGTATGGCCGATGACCGGCTTCTACCTGCCCCACAGGTGTTTTCCGATACGGTTTGCGCCGGGGAGCGCCCGCTGCTGAGCGCTGTCCCGGTACAAGGGGAATATGTGCTCTGGTACACGTCGGCGGATACCCTTTCCGGTGCGCTGGCTCCGGAAGGCTTCTCACCGCCCCTCCCGGAGCACAGCGGGAGCGAGCCGCTCGTGTACCGCTTTTATGCCCAGGCGGTAGATGCCGGCTTCCGTTGTTTTTCCTCCCCGTTGACGGAAGTACAGGTAGTCGTGAATCCCCGGCCTATCGGGGTTTTCGACCGCGCTCCTGCCTTTTGCGCCGGTGATTCGGTAAACCTTGCCCGCCTGGGCATCCGGGATGGGCGCAACACACAGGCGGCATTGACCTTTCACAGCGCTTTGCCAGCCTCTGCGGTCAACCAATTGACCCAGTTGACGCTCCGCCCCGACCGTAGCCTGGCGCTGGCATACCGCATGGAGAGCCCCGCCGGCTGCACTTTTTCAGATACGTTTACCGTGGAGAAAAGAGTTTTCCCCGCCATTGTCTTCCTTCCTTCGGATTCGTTTGCCCTCTGCACGGGGTCTTCGCGCACCGTGGCAGCAAAGTTGCCCCCCGACGCTGGGCCCTATCGCTACCTCTGGGGCAATGGGGCAGAAACCCCGCTCGCACGGGTAGTCGGTGGGCCGGAAGCGGGACAGCGGCAGGCGCTCTCCCTGACCTTGACCGATGGGTATGGCTGTACGGGAACGGATACCCTGGTAGCGGTCACGATCAGCAGCATGGATTCCCTGCAGCGCCAGGTTTTCGATGTGAGCACCTGTAACGCCGGGGATGGCCGTATCGAGCTGCGCCCCCTGGACGGGGTACCCCCCTTTAATTATGCCTGGTCGGGCAGCAACGGCTCTTCTGGGACAGCGATAAACGTAGGTACGGCCACGTTCACCATCCCCGGACTTGCACAGGGAAGCTATCGGGTCACGATAACGGATAGCTCGAACGAAAAATGTGCTTTCGTGATGCCGGCAGCATACGTAAATGGCCCCGGTACAGCTATTTCCAGCGTGACGGTTCAGGACGCGACTTGTGCGGGGAGTGCCACGGGAAGCATTTGTGTGAAAACCAGCGGGGTAGGTGCCCCCGATTTTTTGTGGAGCAATGGGGAAAAAACGCCCTGTGCCAGCGGGCTGACCGCCGGTACCTACTCGCTGACGCTCACCCAGTCGGGTTGCGCCACGGTACTCAAAGACCTGGTAGTCGCAGATCCTGCCCCGCTGAAGGTGGTAGCTTCCGCAAAGCGCCCATCTTGCACGGGTAGCAGGGATGGGGCTATTGCGATTACCCCGTTTGGAGGCGGGGGATCCTATCGCTACCGCTGGAATACAGGCCGCTTGACCCGCGACCTCGACGGACTCAGCGCCGGTATCTATGTGCTTACCACGACCGATGTGTATGGATGCAGCACCGTGGACACCATTCGCGTCGAAGATCCACCCCCTCTTGAGATTCAGGTCGAAGAGCTAAAAAAGGCAAGTTGTGCGGGCGGACGGGATGGATGGATCCGCGTGGCGGGCAAGGGGGGTACCGCTCCATACGCCTACCTTTGGCAGCAAGGGGGCAGTGCCCCCGAATGGTCAGGTCTGGCAGCGGGAACGTACCGCGTCACCCTGACCGATTATCTAGGCTGCCAGACGAGCCGGCAGTTGGTATTGGCCGATCCACCCCCTCTGGCGGTCGTTCCGGTGCAAGTTGCCCTACCCGTATGCCAGGGGGATAGCTCCGGGGTGCTGACCCTGCAACGCACTGGCGGCCAAGCTCCTTACCAAACGGTTTGGAGTACGGGCACGGTGGCAGATACCCTGCGCCGTGTCACCGCAGGTAGGTACTGGGCGGTGGTGACCGATGCCAATCTTTGCCGTACCGATACCCTGTTTATAACCGTACAGCCACCCGTTGCGCTCTCCTGGAACCCACAAGTCAGCAACCCCTTATGCCGGGGCCGGAACGACGGCACCATTCGCCTCGCACCGGCAGGACGGCAGCCCTTTCAGGTGCAATGGGCACGCGGGGATACCACGGCATCCGTAGCTTCGCTTCCGGAAGGGTTGTACCCCGTCCAGGTACGCGATGCCCTGGGATGCCGCTACGACACGGTATTCGAGTTGAAAGCTACTCGAACGACTTTCCAGGTAATCGCCAATCCGGTAGCACCTACTTGTTCAGGGGGAAAAGACGGTTTTATTTTTATACAGTCCCGCACGGTGGAATTCCCGCCCCTGCGCTATTTTTGGTCGGATGGGAGTACCTCCCGCGACCGGTCCGGCCTGCCCGAGGGGAGCTATCCCCTGCGGATCACAGACGCGTTGGGTTGTACGCAAAGGTTGGATTCCCTGGAGCTCAAGAGTCCTCCTCCTCTGACCTACAAAGTCTTGGGTCGGGGCAATAATATCTGCAAAGGCGATAGCACCGGGTTCATAGAACTGGAAATCAGTGGTGGGCAGGCACCTTATCGCTACCTATGGGAAGGGACCAGTGCCACTGGGGCAAGCGCATACCGCCTCAAAGCAGGCACGTATGAGGTGTTTGTGGAAGATGTGAAGGGTTGTGCCCTGCAAGCCGGCTTCCAGGTACTGGAACCTTCGGGTATAGAAGCCCAGGTGCTCGTTCGCACGGGGGATATCTGCAAAGGGGATACGGTGATTCAGGTGGGTACTGCTGTTTCAGGGGGTGTGCCGCCGTATCGGTACCGCTGGAGCAACAGCAGTACCGATTCGACTTTGTACAACCCAAGACCTGGTGATTATGCCCTGTTGGTGCGCGATGCCAATGGCTGTGGTAAATTGCTCTCTTCCATCAAGGTGAAAAACCTGGGGCAACCGCTGAAGCTCGCTGCGTTTGAAGCAGAGGATATCAGTTGTTATGGGGCTAAGGACGGGCAGTTGTACGCGCGGATCAGCGGGGGAACCGCCCCCTTTAGCTATGTGTTTAGCGGTACCTCCCAGGTCGTGCGCTCCCTAAAACCGGAGGCGGGGGTCTATAATCTGGGTATCGGAGCGAATTATTCGGTAGTAGTCACCGATGCCTTGGGCTGCCAGGTAGCGTCCGGGGTGCAGTCCGTGCGCGAACCCCGCCTATTGGAAGCCATACAGGACAGTATTTTGCAAGCGGCCTGCACCGGCCAGGAGAGGGGAGGCGTATTTGTCAGTGCCCGTGGGGGCACAGTGCCCTACGCCTTTAATTGGTTTGATGAAAAAGGTGTTGAAATATCCATCAGCGAAGACCTGGTAGGGGTGCGCAGCGGTGCGTACCGCCTCATCCTCACCGACAGCCGCTTGTGTACGGACACCCTCCGCCTAAGTATCGGAGTAGGCAATCCGGTATCGCTGAACCGGGCGGTGGTCACTCCGGTAGCCTGTAAGGGTGGTTCGAGCGGTTCTGTATCGCTCGATCTGACCGGTGGCCGCCCTCCTTTCAAGATATGGTGGAACGGACAGCCTGGAAGTCTATCGGCGACCGGACTGAAAGCGGGGTCTTATCAGCCTTTGATTTTGGACGCCGACAGTTGCCGCACCGTATTGCCCGCTTTTGAGGTAAAAGAAGCACAGGAACCCTTGCAAGCGCAGGCGATCATCGTCCCGGTAAGCTGCTCCGGGCGCAGCGACGGGGAAGTTGCCCTGCGGGTGACGGGGGGCATACCGCCGTATGCATTCGTATGGACCGATACGACGGGGAAGGTACTGCCCAACCCATTGCCCCATTTCAAAGGACTTGCGCCGGGAGGGGTCCGTCTGGTGCTGCGCGATAGTTTTGCTTGTGTCCAAAATTTGCGCTATGACGTGCCGCTGACGCCGGCACTCGCGCTGTCTTTCGAGGTGCGCCCCCCTAACAGCATGGCCGATGGGCAAATTCAGGCCAACGTCGTCGGGGGAACGCCTCCGTTCCGCTACGCCTGGAGCACGGGAGACTCCCTCTCTTTGCTCAAAGGGATATCGCCGGGAGCTTACGGGCTGACGGTGACAGACAGCAGGGCTTGTACCGCGCAAGATACGGCCAAGCTGCTGCCCTCGGCACTCTCGGAAGCTATACGGCCCCAGTACGTGCGGCTCTATCCCAATCCCTCACCCGGTGTTTTTTGGCTGGATATGGCCTTTGAAAAAGCCCTACCCTCCGTAGAGTGGACGCTCAGCGACCTGTACGGCAGGGTATGGCGCTCGGACCGGGCCGTGCTTCGGCAGAACCGCTTTCAGGAGCGCTTTGATTGCTCCGGTCTGCCCGAAGGGATGTACCTGCTGGGGGTTCAAGCCCAGGGATTGCCCGTATGGACGGGCCGCATCGTCCTAAAGCCTGGGCATTAGGGAGTTTGACCGGTGATGGCAAACGTGGTACGGCGGTTGGCCTGGTGTTCTTCTTCCGTGCAGCGGGCACAGAGGCAACTGACAGCAGGCTGGGTCTCGCCAAAGCCTTTCGCCGATAAACGCCCAGCCTCTATGCCAGCTTCTATCAGATAGTTGACCGCAGATTCTGCCCTGCGCTGCGATAGGGTACCGTTGTAGCTGTCGTTGCCCCGACAGTCGGTATGCGATGCCAATTGAATCTGGATACCTGGGTTGAGGCGCAGGTTCTCGGCCAGCGCGTCGAGCGTGGGGCGGGCATCCGCACGGATATCCCATTTATCGAAGTCGTAGTAAATGTTTTCCAGCGTGATCTCCCGGTTGAGGAAGATCTGATCCAGTACGATTTCCACTTCGAAAACTTGCTCTTCCCCTTCCGGGGAGGGGGACAAGCCTTTGCTGCTGAATTTCCCGGCATTGGTCAGGTACCCCGTTTTGGAGGCTAAGAACTGGTATTCCATGTTGGGGTCGAGCAGCAGGGAATAGAGCCCGTCCTCGCCCAGGGGGATGGTTTTTTTGGTATTCCCTGCCTTGATGTCGAGTTGGGCCGCTGCGAGGGGTTTCCTGCCCAACACTTTGCTGTTGGGATCCGCAGGGTTGGCATATATTTTTTCCAGCACAAAGACCTCCAGGCGCAGCAGGCCCTTCCGCTTTGCCTCGTTGGGGTCTCCTTGGGCCAGGGTCGGTACGGGCGGTGCCGGCGGAGGGGGGTAGCGGTCGAAGCGATATAGGTCGTCGTTGCCCGCACCAGGCCGGTTGGAGCTGAAGAACCCGGACTCTATGGCCCCCGCTTGATTGGATTTTTCGGGGGAAATGGCCATGGCGAAATCATCTGCCCCGGAGTTCAAAGGGGGCTTGAGGTTGAAAACAGGGGCCCATTCGCCATTGGGCATCCGATAGGTGCGGAAGATGTCGAGCCCGCCCATTCCGGGATGGAAGTCGGAGGAAAAATACAGCGTATCCCCGTAGAGGAAGGGGAACTGTTCATTTCCAACGGTATTTACGGTACGGCTGAGGATTTTGGGCTCAGACCAACTCCCGTCAGCCGTTTTTTGTACCGTGTAAAGATCGTACCCGCCCCAGCCATCCGGGTGTTGGCAGGAAAAATAGAGGGTCTTGCCGTCGGCAGAAATGCTGGGGTGGCCGTAGTTTATGCCCTTTTCCTGGAATTCCAGGGGCCTGGGGGTATTCCAGGCATTGCCGTTGAACGCACTGACCAGGATACGGCAAAAGGCGTCCTCCTTTCGCGTACCCGTACAACGCGTAAAGTAAGCTTCCTTGAAGTCAGCGGTAAAGGAAATTGCACCTTCGTTGTCGGGCGTATTGAAAGGGGCACCATAATTGCGCACCGTGGTATTGTCTGGGTTAAAGACGAAAAAATCGGAGTAGCGGTTGCCGGTCCAGTTGTAGATAGCTTCCCCACTGCTGTTGTTGCGGTCGGAGGAAAAAAAGAGCTCCCGGTCCTTGTAAAAGGTGGGTGCGTACTCCGCGGCAGCGGTGTTTTCTTCCAATAGGGTTACTTTATATTCGGGTTGCGGGATTTTTTTCCACCCCATAGCGATATCGCAGGCGTTGATTTCCCGTCGGTATTCGTATGGGCTCCCGATTTCGATGCCGAGGTTTTTGAACGATTCTTTGGCTTCCGCATAGCGTTCCAGGCGTTTGAGGGCGAACGACACCTCGCGGAGGGCATCTACCCCATACTGGTTGTCGTAGGCCTTCTGGTACCAGTCCAGGGCTTGTTCGTCGCGCCCTAGGATGCGGGTACATTCCCCTAATTGAAAGGCAATTTTGCCTTTTTCGGCACGCGTTTTTGCTTTTCCGTAGTTTTTGCTGAGCAG
This sequence comes from Bacteroidota bacterium, assembly GCA_041183125.1. Lineage (GTDB taxonomy): Bacteria > Bacteroidota > Bacteroidia > Chitinophagales > Saprospiraceae > JADJPL01. The sequence goes on from JBEGMH010000330.1 coordinate 14,162, forward strand.
GGGGATAGCCGCGTGGTATTGTTTGCTCGAAAAAGCAGAGGCCGCATCCCGGGGCTTCTGGGAAAAGGCACTGGCAGAAAAGCCGAGCAAAAGAGCGAAAAGCAAGAGTCGCATAGGGAAACTGTTTTATGAAAAACGCCGTAGGGGCGGCATAGTTTAACGTACCCGTGGCGAGGATACCGATGCAAAAGAGGCGGCATGGAACCCATGCCGCCTCTTTCGTGAAC
>JBEGMH010000331.1:0-8539 GCA_041183125.1 Bacteroidota bacterium
TCGCGGGCCATCCCCGCCGCATAGCGTTTGGACAACTGTTCGAGGTATTCGGAAAGGGCCATGCTCTTTTTTTCTTGCGAAAGATAGAAAAAATCCCCGAACGTATGCTGTGCCTACCTGCCCCTGGCCTAACCCCGATACAAAAAAAAGGAGCACCCCAAAAGGATGCTCCGGCATATTCCCTAAAATCACCCGAATTATAGCTCTTACTATTCTAAGAATTAGCTGTTTTATGGTATCAAAGAAACGGAGTTCTTCGCAGCCTGTAGATGACCTATATCACCCGGGCAACTGATTTATGTCATTAGACTTGTTGCGAGGGCATCAGCCGATAAACAGCAGCAACGCTAAGGCCAACAGGATTAGGAGGCGGATAACCCGCCAGGTACGCGGGTGCCGGTGAAAAGAGATGGCGAAACTTTCGACAAAGAGGGCGGCCCCCAGGGCCAGCATCATGAGCAGGGCCCACTGCGTGCCCCACAGGTCGAATACGAAAGCGCCTACCCCGATAATCAGGGCGATCAAGGTATAGATGCGGGTAGACCAGCGCAGGTCGCGGTGGAACTGTTTCAGGTTTTTTGGTTCGAGTACTTCCATGACAAGGGATTTCCCCAAAGGTAGCGACAAAGCCTTACCCCTGCAATGCGGAAAATCAACCCCCTGCCTTTTTTCAGGAAACAGAGGGCTCGAGCAGGGTCAAGCGCATTTGCTCGGTGTCCAGCTCGGCGGAAACCCCCATCGGCAAGGTACACTGGTGGGCAATATGCCCGAACGTGAGGCCGTACACGGCAGGGCGACCCAGGTCGCTGAGCCGGTCGGCAACGGTCTGGGCCAGGGTGAGGGATTCGTCGCCGGGTTCCGGAACGCAACCCGCAAAAACGCCAAGGCCGAACGCCGCTGCCTGGTCGAGGTTGGCCGACTGGCGCAACTGGGTCAACATGCGGTCCACGCGGTAGGGCTTCTCGTCAATGTCTTCGATGAAGATCAGCTTACCGCTTGCATCCAGGCCGAACTCCGTTCCGGCCATTGCCGCCAACAAGGAAAGGTTGCCCCCATACAAGGGCCCGCGCACCGTGCCCGGACGGATGACCAACGGCTTGTACAGCTCCGGGTTCTTGACCGTGCCGTAGTCGCTCAAGGTGTCTATGACGTGCGGGGCGGCCGCGTCCATCAAAACCGCTTTCACATGGCGGGTAGTGTACTCCGTGAAATCCGAGCCCGCCACCGGCCCATGAAAGGTGACCAGGCCCGTGCGCTGGTGTATGGCCAGGTGCAGGGCGGTAATGTCGCTGTACCCGATCAGCACTTTCGGGTTTTTGCGGATGAGGCCGTAGTCCACATCGGGGAGTAGGCGGGTACAGCCGTAGCCCCCGCGCGCACACCAGACCCCCCGGATATCGGGGTTGTAGAACATCGCGTGCAAATCGTCGAGGCGCTGCTCGTCGGTGCCGGCGATGTACCCGTTCTTGGCGCGGATGTACTTGCCCAATACCACCTCAAATCCTAAGGCCCGGATGTTGGCGACCGCCTTTTCCAAGGTGCGGTCGGGGATGAAACTGCCCGGTGTGATCAGGCCAATTTTGTCGCCTGCGCGCAAACGCTCCGGCTTGACCAATGGGTAGGGCGCGTCGAAAGGCTGCTCCGCCCCACGCGGCGAACAAAGCCCGCCCAACAGGGGCAGAAAGGCTCCGAGGCCGATGTTCCTGGAAAATATTCTCCTGTTCATTTACTCGTCGTTGGCCTTGCGCAAACTCTCCGGGCTCAGGCGGAACGAATACTCGCGGTCAGCGGAATACCCGAACGTCGCATGCGGGAGCAGGCGGTTCAAAAAACGGGAAACCGTGCGCATGTAGCGCACCGGGAGCCGCACACTGAGCTCCATCCCATCGGAAAGCTTGAAAAAAATCGTCCCACTGCGGTAGAGGTGTATGCCGAAAGGCACCCGCTCCACTACCATGGAATAGACCCAGACAATCTGCCGGGGCTGCTTTTCGAGGATCTGCAACAAGCGGTTGTTGCCCTCCTTCAAATTCACGATCGCATAATGGAGCAACTTGGCCGAAATCAGCGCAATCGCCAACCCGATCACCATCAACGGGACGTTGCTGTGGAACGTGTTGTACGCTAAATAGGCCCCCAAAAGAAACAAGGCCGCACCCACAGCAACCTGCTGCCGTGCCTCCCGACGGATGGCTCCCTCCAAAAGCTGCATGGCCGGATGCCGGTATAGGTTTTTTTGGCTCAAGTTTGGAAATTATTTCGTTAAAAACAATTTGTTTTTTATTTTAGGTAAAAAGACGTATCTTTGTTGCAAAAGTATTTAACTTTTCACTCCTATGCCATACTTTGCGCTATCTTATTTTACAACGCCGAAAGTGGGGGCCTGCGCTTCCTTCCGCCCCTGGTTTTTTTCACCCCAGTCATTTGGATACACCCCTGTTTAACAGAAAGTTCAAACACAGCACGACTATGTCAACCACTCTTTATACCGAAGACAATATCCGTTCCCTGGACTGGCGCGAGCACATCCGCCTGCGCCCGGGCATGTACATCGGCAAGTTGGGCGATGGCTCCTCCAGCGACGATGGGATCTACGTCCTGGTCAAAGAAGTCATGGACAACGCCATTGACGAGTTCGTCATGGGCCATGGCCGCGAAATCGTCGTGAAAATAGACGAGGAATCCGCTGAAATCCGCGATTTTGGACGTGGGATACCCCTCGGCAAAGTCATAGACTGCGTCTCTAAAATCAATACCGGCGGCAAATACGACTCCAAAGCGTTCAAAAAGTCCGTGGGCCTCAACGGCGTAGGCACCAAAGCGGTGAACGCGCTTTCTTCCTACTTCCTGGTCAAAGCCGTGCGCGACGGCGCTGAAAAAACCGCCGAGTTTCAACAGGGCGAGCTGCAAACCGACCACCCGGTCCAGAACTCCGGCGAACCCAATGGTACCCTGGTCCGCTTTTGCCCCGATAACAGCGTGTTCAAAAATTTCCGCTTTCGCCGCGAACACCTCGAATCCCAGCTCTGGAACTATGCCTACCTGAACTCCGGCCTGAAAATCAACTACAACGGAACGGTCATACAGTCCAAAAACGGACTCCTGGACCTGCTCGAACGAAAAACGCGCAACGAAGCCCTCCGATACCCCATTGTCCACATGAAAGGGGAAGATGTGGAAATCGCCATGAGCCACGGCAACCACTACGGCGAACAGTACTACTCCTTCGTCAATGGGCAAAATACGACCCAGGGCGGTAGCCACCTCAATGCGTTTAAAGATGCGGTCGCCAAAACCGTCCAGGAGTTTTTTAAAAAATACGACCGAAAGGATATCCTGGCCTCTATCGTCGCCGCCGTCAGCATCCGCATCGAAGAACCCGTCTTCGAATCCCAGACCAAAACCAAGCTGGGCTCCGCACATGTCGCCCCAGACGGCGAAACCATCCGCACCTTCTTAGGGAATTTCGTCAAAAAACACCTCGACAACTTCCTCCACGCCCACCCGGACGTCGCTAAAGCGCTCGAAAAACGCATCCTCCAGTCCGAACGGGAACGCAAGGAAATCGCCGATATCCAGAAATTAGCCCACCAAAGGGCCAAAAAAGCCAACCTGCACAATAAAAAATTGCGCGACTGCCGCATCCACCTCAGCGACCCCCCCAAGAAAACAGCCGAAGACCTGCGCCTCGCTTCTACCTTGTTCATCACCGAAGGCGACTCCGCCAGCGGCTCTATCACCAAATCCCGCGATGTGCAGTCCCAAGCTGTCTTCAGCTTGCGAGGAAAACCGCTCAACTGTTATGGCCTCACTAAAAAAGTGGTCTATGAGAATGAAGAGTTCAACCTCCTCCAACACGCCCTCAATATCGAAGACGGCCTCGACGACCTGCGCTATAACCGCATCGTCATCGCTACCGATGCCGATGTGGACGGCATGCACATCCGCCTCCTCCTCCTGACGTTCTTCCTACAGTTCTTCCCGGAACTGGTGCGCAACGGACACCTCTTTATCCTCCAAACCCCCCTCTTCCGCGTACGCGACAAAAACCAAAAGTTCTACTGCTATAACGAAACCGAAAAACAAGCCGCCCTGCGCAAATTGCGCGGCAAAGCGGAAATCACCCGCTTCAAAGGCCTCGGCGAAATATCCCCCGATGAGTTCGGCGCCTTCATCGGCGAACAAATCCGCCTCGAACCCGTGCTTATGAACGAACGGACAGACCTCGACGAGGTCCTCTCTTACTACATGGGAAAAAATACGCCCGAACGACAGGATTTTATCATCGAAAACCTGCGCATTGAAAAAGATGAAGCCCCAGAACCTACCGAAGAAGTAGCCGCAACGGCAGAAGTGGCGTGACCGCACCGGACCTGGTAAAGGGTGGGGTTTCTCCCCCTCCTGTCCCCATCGCAACAAGCCGAATAGGCGACGTTTTGGCACGAGATTGCCTTGTGCCTGCTTTTTTGTCAGGAAATTCGCCCTGGCATAAAACTTGTCAGGGTAATTAAACCGCTTGTGCGATCACCTAATCTTTTTGCCCCACTATGCGTACCCTCCAACCGTTAGACCCCGTATCACCCTTATATTCCATACGTATGTTCGAAGAGTATTTCACCGCTAAAGAAATAGAGGACGATGGCGACTTCCTGCCTATGCTTTCCATAGAAGCAGAAGAGGATTTCCAGGTCCAGGAGCCTTATCCCGATGTGATGCCGATCCTGGCCCTCAAAAATACCGTCCTCTTCCCCGGTATCGTCATCCCGATTACGGTGGGAAGGGATAAATCCATCCGCGCCATCCAGAAAGCTTATGAAGGCAACCGCCTCATCGGCGTCCTGTCCCAACGCGACCTGGAAGTGGAAAACCCGAAAATTGACGACCTCTATTCCGTGGGCTCCGTAGCGCGCATCCTGAAACTGCTGCGCATGCCCGACGGCACGACCACTGCTATCCTGCGCGGCCAAAAACGCTTCCGCCTCCTGGAACTCCTACAGGAACGCCCCTACATGAAAGGGAAAATCCTCATCATGGAACACATCGCCCCGGATGACCCCCTGGAGTTTGAAGCGCTGGTCTCCACTATCCTCGACCTGGCTAAGAAAATCGTCGAACTGTCCCCCAACATCCCGGCAGAGGCCATGGTCATGCTGCGCAGCTTCAACGAGCCCAACTTCCTCCTCAATTTCATCGCCTCCAATATGGCCGTGAAATTGGAGATCAAACAGCATATCCTCGAAATAGACAAACTGCGCGATAAAGCGGATACCATCCTCCGCGAGATGAATACCCAACTGCAACTCCTGCAGCTCAAAGACCGCATCGAAACCAAAGTGCGCGGCGACCTCGAAAAACAACAGCGCGATTATTTCCTCAACCAACAGCTCCGCACCATCCAGGAGGAACTAGGCCAAAACCCCGCCGAAGAGGAAATGGACAGCCTCAGCGCCCGCGCTGAACAAAAGAAATGGCCGCAACATGCCCAAGCGCATTTCCAGCGCGAACTGACCCGCCTGCAGCGCATGCACCCCCAGGCCGCCGAACACTCCATACAGGTCAGCTACCTGGAACTCATGCTCGACCTGCCCTGGGATGAATACACGCCCGATACGTTCAACCTCAAACGGGTGCGCAAAGTGCTCGACCAGGAACACGCCGGACTGGAAAAAGTCAAGGAACGCATCCTGGAACACCTGGCAGTACTCCAACTGAAAGGCGACCTCAAAGCACCTATCCTCTGCCTGGTAGGCCCTCCCGGGGTCGGAAAAACCTCCCTGGGCCGCTCCATCGCCCACGCCCTGAACCGGAAGTTCGTGCGCATGTCCCTCGGCGGCCTGCACGACGAAAGCGAAATCCGCGGCCACCGCAAAACGTATATCGGCGCACTGCCCGGCCGTATCCTCCAATCGCTCAAACGCAGCGGCTCGGGGAACCCCGTCTTTATCCTCGATGAAATTGATAAGGTAGGCCAGGATTTTCGCGGAGACCCCTCCTCCGCTTTGCTCGAAGTGCTGGACCCGGAACAGAACGCAACCTTCTACGATAACTACCTCGAACTGGAGTACGACCTCTCCAAGGTCCTCTTCATCGCTACCGCCAACTCGCTGTCTTCCATTCAGCCGGCCCTGCTCGACCGCATGGAAGTCATCGAAATCAGCGGCTACTCGACCGAGGAGAAAATCGAAATCGCCAAGCGGCACCTCGTGCCGGAACAACTCAAAGAACACGGCCTCCAAGCGCATCAGGTAAAGTTCAGCCCAAAAGTACTGCGCGCCCTGATCCAGGACTATACCCGCGAATCGGGCGTACGGGGACTCAACCGGCAAATCGGGGCCGTCATGCGCCGCGCAGCCCGCAACGTAGCGATGGAAGAAGCCTTCGACCCCGCCCTGAAACCGGAAGACCTGGAGAAAATCCTGGGCCCCGCCGTTTTCCCCGCTGAACTCTATCAGGACCCCCACGCCCCCGGTGTGGCCATCGGCCTGGCCTGGACCAGCGTAGGCGGCGAAATCCTCTTCGTAGAGTCTAGTATCAGCAAAGGCAACGGACACATGACCCTCACGGGTAACCTCGGCGACGTCATGAAGGAATCCGCGACAACCGCCCTGAGCTATATCAAAGCCCACTGCGCCGAATTAGGCATCGAACAGGAGAAAATTGACCAAAGCAATGTGCATATCCATATCCCCGAAGGCGCTATCCCCAAAGATGGCCCCTCCGCCGGGATCACCATGCTCAGCGCCCTGACTTCCCTGTTCACCGGCAAGGCGATACGCCCCTACGTCGCTATGACCGGCGAAATTACCCTGCGCGGGAAAGTCCTGCCCGTAGGCGGGATAAAGGAAAAAATATTGGCCGCCAAACGCGCCGGCATGAAGGAAATCATCCTCAGCAAGTTCAACCGCAAACACGTAGAGGAAATCAACCCCGATTACCTCCAGGGACTCCAGTTCCATTACGTGGACGATATGCGGGAAGTACTAAAACGCGCACTGAAAGCGTAAAAAATCGTACCTTTCAGGCAAAAGCAACAAACCTTTGCCGAACTTGTGCGGTCTAACGTAGTAAAGCGCCTTCGATGAACCGGAAACCTGCCCTCTACCTGCTCCTGGCCTGTATGGCCGCCACAGGTACGCTGTATGCCCAATCCGATACCAGCCTGGTCCAACTCTCCGGGCTGGTGTTGGACGGCACTACCAGCCAACTCGCCCCCGTACCCTATACGAGCATCTATATCGAAGGCTCCAATCGGGGAACCTACTCCGATTTCAAGGGCTTCTTCTCTATCGTTATCCGAAAGACCGAAACGGTGACCTTCTCCGCGATCGGCTATAAAACGGTCGAGTTCCGCCTGCCCGGCGACCTGAAAGACGACCGCTATTCCATCGTCCAGCTCATGACCCAGGACACCTTCAACCTGCCGGAAACGGTCGTGTTCCCCTGGCCGAGCCGCGAGAATTTCCGCCTCGAGTTCCTGGCTATGGACGTAACCCCCGAGCTCCAACGCGTCGCCGCTGCCAACCTGGCCAACGAAACCCTGGCCCGCGTGCAGGAAACGGTCAAATACGACGGCAACGAAAATGCCGACTACTACTTGCGCCGCCAGGCCAGCAACTACTACTTCTACGGCCAAAGCCCTCCCATGAATATCTTCAACCCCATCGCCTGGAAGAAATTTTTTGACGCCTGGAAAAATGGCGATTTTAAAAAGAAATCCTCGCCCTGAGGCCTTATGCCCGCTACCTTCCTCATCCTTCAAACGGCGTTCCTGGGAGATGTCGTGCTGGCAACACCCCTCGTCGAATCCCTCCGCGCCGCCTATCCCGACGCAGCGATAGACTTCCTACTGCGCAAAGGAAATGAGGGCCTGCTCACCGGGCACCCCCACCTGCGCCGGGTCCTCGTATTTGACAAAAAAAATAAGCTGCACAGCGCCCGCACGTTGATCAAAACCCTGCGCAGAGAGCACTATGACCTCGTGCTCAACCTGCACCGCTTCGCTTCCAGCGGGGTGATAGCAGCCCTCTCCGCCGCCCGGGAAACCAGGGGGTTTTCCAAAAACCCGCTCGCTTTCGCCTTTACCCGGCGCTTCCCGCACGTGCTCGGGGAAGGCTTGCACGAAGTGGACCGCAACCTGTCGCTGCTCGAAGGATGGGTGCAACACCCTGTCCGCCAACCCAAACTGTATCCGCCAACCGATGCCGCCAGCGCCCGCCCCACAGGGCCGTATGTGTGCATCGCCCCCACCTCGGTCTGGTTCACCAAGCAATGGCCTGCTGAAAAATGGAGCGCCCTCATCCGCAGCCTACCCCCGGAGCTGTCTATCGTCCTCCTCGGGGGGCCCGGCGACCGGGAAACCTGCGACGCACTCATCGCCGACAGCGGGCGCAGCGATATCTGGAACATGGCGGGTACCCTGAGCCTGCTGGCATCCGCCGCGTGGATGCAGCACGCCGTCATGAACTACGCCAACGATTCCGCGCCCATCCATTTGGCCTCGGCGGTCAACGCCCCCATCACGGCGGTCTTTTGTTCGACC
>JBEGMH010000332.1:0-4237 GCA_041183125.1 Bacteroidota bacterium
GCGTATAGCCAGAGGATTAGGGTCAGCACACTGAAGGCGACTAGGCCACCGATATCCCCGAACACACCCATCGCTTCCGGGTCGAACAGCCGGAGCTTGCTGAGCAGACTGATGGGCGTACCTTCCAGGGTAGTACCTACGGTATAGCCCAACATGGCTGCAATGATGATTCCGGTAATAGCGCCCCCGGCGATTAACCCGGAACTGAACAAGGCCCCTGGGCCGATTTCCGATTCTTCTGCCTTGCCCTTTTCTTTGCGCTCGACAAACCACTTCACTAAGCCGCCGATGAAGATAGGGGAGGTAGTAGATAAAGGCAGGTAGGCCCCAACGGCGAACGCCAGGGAGCTGATTCCGCAGAGTTCCACTACGGCGGCAATGCCCATACCGGCAATGACCAGGCCCCAGGGCAGGTTTTGGCTCAGCAGGCCCTTGATTACCGTAGCCATAAGGGTCGCTTGGGGCGCCGGCAGTGGATTGGGATGTTGTAACGTCGCTTCCCCGACCCCCAGGGTGCGCTCCAGGAGTAATACGGTAAACCCGATAGCAACGGAAGAGGCCGTCACACCAATCATCAGGCCAAGCTGTTGCTTGATGGGCGTGCCCCCTACGAGAAAGCCCGTTTTTAAGTCCTGCGAGGTCGCCCCGGCATTGGCAGAAGCGATGCAGACCACTGCGCCCACGACCAAGGCGATGGGCTGGTAGGCGTCGTCCGTCCAGCCGAGGCCGAGAAAGATTAGGGAGGTGGCCATGAGCGTAGCAATGGTCATCCCGGATACAGGACTGGAAGAAGACCCAATCAAGCCCACGATGCGGGAGGCTACGGTGACGAAGAAGAACCCAAACACGATGACCAACAGGGCAGAGAGCAGGTTCATCGGCATATTGGGCAGAAAGGCCATCAGCACGATCAGGGCCGCACTGCCCACGAGTACCCATACCAGCGGCAGATCCTTCTCCGTGCGGCTTTGTTCGACAACCTGCCCGTTGCGGCTGTTGCGCAAATCGGCCAGGGAATCGCGGAATGCACTGACAATGGTAGGCAGCGTCTTGATGAGCGTGATGACGCCTCCAAAGGTGACGGCCCCGGCCCCGATGTAGCGGATGTAGCGGCTCCAGATTTCCGAAGGCGACATATCGGCGACCAGGCGCTGGGTCTCAGGGGGGAACGGAACGGATAGACCACTTCCGATCAGGGTGATGAGCGGGATGAGCACCAACCAGGACAACACGCCGCCCGCCACCATGACCCCTGCAATCCGGGGACCGATGATGTAGCCTACGCCGAGCAACTCCGGCGTGATCTCCCCGTTGATGGTGCCGTTGGGCAAGGCTGATTTTTTTCCAAAAACAACCGTCGGCGTATCTTTCCAGAAACCCAGAATAGACATCAACACCTTGTACAAAAAGGCAATTCCGAGGCCGTAATATACTTTCTGCGCAAGGGAACCGCCTTTTTCCCCCGCTACCAGTACGTCGGCACAAGCCGTTCCTTCTGGATAGGGGAGGTTGCCGTGTTCTTTTACAATCAGGGAGCGCCGCAGCGGAATCATGAACAACACCCCTAAAAAACCGCCTACCAGGGCGAGCACAAAAATCTGGAAGTACTCAAAATACTGGGCACCCCCCTCTAAAAATAAGAGTGCAGGTACCGTGAACACCACCCCTGCCGCCACCGATTCCCCCGCGGAGCCAATCGTCTGGACAATATTACTTTCCAGGATAGTCGCTTTGCCCAATTTTTTGAAAATGGAAATCGCCAACACCGCAATCGGGATAGAGGCGCTGACGGTGAGGCCAACTTTCAAGCCGAGATAGACCGTGGCGGCCCCAAAAACAATGCCTAACAAAGAACCGAGCACGATAGCCTTAGGCGTGAACTCCGGGATGAAATCCCGTGCGGAAATGTAAGGTTGGAACGAAGATTTTGATGTTTCCATAAGGTTTTATTTGGCTATACACGGAAAGTGCCGGGGCGGGTAAAAGCCCGCTGTTTCCCGCCCCGGCATGCTGCTAGTACACGCCGTGCATACGGCGTTTGAGAAAACCGGACAATATCAATAACAACAGCGCGGCGGCCAGGGTGATCTGAACCCCCCACTGCATATAGACATCAATATAGCCCTGCAGGGCTTGGGCAGGAGCTACTTCCCCTTCCCCGGGCGCGGCGATCAACTGCCCGAGGTAGCCCGCGATTTTATGGCCGAAGGAGATGGACAAGAACCAGGTGCCCATCACGAAGCCCACCGTTTTTGCCGGGGATAGCTTAGTAACCACGGAAAGCCCCACCGGGGAAAGGCTCAATTCGCCCGTCGTGTGGAACAAGTACATGAACACGAGGTAGAAAATAGGGATCAAGCCTCCGTTATCAACGGTGCCCAGCACGCTGCGCGCACCCGCTACGATGATAAAGTAGCCCAATGCCATCTGGGCCAGGGCCAGTACGAACTTGATGGGCGTACGCGGCTCTGCATTCGCCTTGTTCAGGCTGTTCCATATCCAGGTGAAAACCGGGGCGAGCAAAATGATGAACAGGGCATTGAGCGACTGGAACTGAGAGGTTTCCATCCCGTGTTTGTTGACGTATTTATCCGTCAAAAAATTGAGGGAACCACCGGCCTGTTCGAACAGGGTCCAGAAAATCATGTGGAAAAAGAAAAGGAACAAAAAGGCAACCAGACGTTGGCCCTCCACTTTGTCTTCGGCAAAAAATAGGGAAGAGATGAGGATATACCCCAACACCCCTACGCCGACAATGACTAAAATATAACTTGTTATTCCTTCATTATCAATCAAAAAAGCAAATACAGGTGCCGACAACACGATCCCTAACAGCACGAGCCATTGGTTGGGTATCCCCAGGAAACCGGGGCGGTTGAGGGCTTCCGGATCCGGTGGGTTGCCCTGGTCGGCGTAGTTGCGCATATTCCTCCAGAAGACGATGAGGCCCAGCAGCATGCCCGTACCGGCAGCGGCAAAGCCCAGGGAGTAATCATAGGTTTCAGCTAAATAGCCGCAGGTCAAGGGGGCCAGGAAAGCCCCTACGTTGATGCCCATGTAAAAAATCGTGAAAGCACCGTCTTTCCTCCGGTCGTTGCGGTCGTAGAAAGTGCCCAAAAAACTGGAAATGTTGGGCTTGAAGAACCCGTTTCCTATGGCGAGTATGGAGAGCCCTATGAACAAGACCTGGGTATTGTCCACGGTAGCAGCGTTGGCAGCCATCGTAAATTGCCCGGCTGCCATGAGTACGGCACCCAGGATAACCGCGCGGCGGAAACCCAGGAGGCGGTCGGCAAGCATACCACCGATGATGGGGGCCGCGTAGAGCAGGGCATTAAACGCCCCATAGATACCTACGGAGCGCCCTTCTGCGGCTCCTTCGCCCATGCTGGCAAAAATTTCTTTGGAGATATACAACACGAGAAAGGCCCGCATGCCATAGAAGGAAAAGCGTTCCCACATTTCAGCAAAAAACAGGGTAAACAACGCTTTAGGGTGTACTTTTCTCTGGGACAGCACCGTCAAGGGGACCCATATCAGGACGAACGCCCAGCCGATAAGGAGCGATATCAAAGCAGAACTCATGAGTAATATGGTTTTAGTGGATCAATGGAGGCCGGGATTTTTTACCCTGTTGGCCTTTCGGGCATGAAACTACAAAAAAACAGAGTGTTTCCCCACTTTTGCCGTCGGAATAACTCCCCGGAAAAAAGTTTGCCCAATAAACTCGTTTTGGAAAAAACCCTCAAGTGCTCAAAACAGCTTTTTTCCCACCTCGCTGACCCCTCGCAACAAGTCTACTGTATTTTCAGTATTTTGTATTCCCAGTGCGCCATCCGGTCGCTCAGTTGTAAAAAATATAATCCCGAAGGTTGCCCCGCGAGGTTGATTTCTAGGATGCGCTGCCCTGCCGGGATGGGGTAGGAGGCTACCTGTTTTCCTTGCCAGGATATACACCTAAGCCGGGCTTTAGCAGAAAGCGATGGGGGCACCTGAACCGTGAGCACGGACTGGCAGGGGTTTGGGAAGGCGCGGAGGCCGTCGGTATAGGTATTGATGGAAAATATGCGGATAGGGTCAGACAGGGTTTCGGTGCCGTTGAAGTCTATCTGCCGCAGGCGGTAGTAGTTGATACCGGGAAAGGGGTAGGCGTCTTCAAAGCGGTAGTGGGCCGGCCCTTCGTGGTCGCCCAGGCCGGGCACCTCGGCGATTTTCCGGAAAGAAGCGGTGTCGAAGC
>JBEGMH010000333.1:0-3807 GCA_041183125.1 Bacteroidota bacterium
CTTCCAAATAGATCACGGCCTGTGGGGATACCGGAAACATTTTATAAGCGTTAGCCTCTGAAAAACCACTTCGCGCAAAGGGTGGATCATTCACCGTGAAACCCAGCGTATCTATTGTCCCCCAAACTTCCTCTGATTTTTCATACGTTAGGGTTTGCTGAAAAAGTCTCCACCCCGAATAACTTGTTAAAAAACAGGTGTCTATGCTAAATTTTCTATAAAGATTAGTAAAAAAGTGCAAGGTTTTAGCGATATTTAGGTCAAATTCCTTGCAGATGCTCAGGTATTTATCGGAAAAACAGCTAAAAATCGAGGGTTTTGAGACGCCGTTTGAAGCGCACCTGAACCCGGAGAACAAGTGGGTGAAACTGGCGAACGTGATACCCTGGGACGAGTTCGTGGGTATTTATACGCGCTCGATGTCAAAAGCGCATGGGCGGCCGTCCATTTCCCCTCGGCTTGCGGTTTCTGCATTGATAATCAAGCACATGGAGCAGCTTGACGACCGTAGGGTAGTTGCCGCGCTGGAGGAAAACATCTACATGCAGTATTTTGCGGGGTTCCCCTCGTTCACGGCCAAGCCACCGTTTGACCCCTCGTTATTGGTGGAAATGCGCGTACGGATGGGCGCCGAACCATTTGATGAAATGAACGTGGCCATCATCCAAAAGGCTCAGGGGCTAATCGAGGGGATCACGGCAAAAGGCGCTTCAAAAAAGAAAAAGGGGCCGGGTAAAAAATCTGAGACCGCAAAAAACGATTTAGATGGAAACAGAGACGACAACCCCTCTATTAATTCAAATATTGAAGGAAACGAAACGGGCAAAACGGACAGTTCGGCCAATGTAGAAATGGTTGAAGGGAAACAACAGGGGCAAGCGGTTACGCCTTCAGGTGTGGATACAGAAAATGTAATTGAAATATCTGAAACTATTGTAAATATTGATGATACAATAATTAAAACAGACTTGCCCGGGAAAGATGAGGCAGTCTTGCCCATGAACCGGGGCAAACTAAAAATCGATGCGACGGTCGCCGACCAGAAGATAAAATACCCTACGGATATCGGTCTGTTGAACCGTTCAAGGGAAGAAAGCGAGCGGTTGATAGACATCATCTACGGACAAACTGCATTAGAGGTAAAGCCCAGGACGTATAGGAAAAAGGCGCGCAAGGAATATCTTTCCCTAGCGGTGAAGAAGAAAAAGACGAAACGGGAAATCCGGACGATTATCGGGAAACAACTCAGGTATTTGAAGCGGAACATATTGACGATCAACGTGCTGCTGGACGAATTTAAAGGGGCGCTGCCATTGTGCCTCCGGGACTTGCGGATATTTTGGGTAATCCAGGAAATTTACGATCAGCAAAAGGCGATGTACGATTCGAAAGTGCATTCCCACCCGCACCGTATCGTAAATATCTACCAGCCGCATGTCCGTGCCATCCCGAGGGGAAAAGATAAGCACGGCATTGAGTTTGGTGCGAAGTTGGGGGTCAGTGAGGTATGCGGTTTTAGCCGGATAGACCGGATCAGCTGGGAAGCGTACAGCGAATCGAAAGACCTGGTTTTACAGGTGGAGAACTACAAGAAGCTGTTTGGTTATTACCCGGAGGTTGTGCTGGCAGATGGGGCGTATTTGAGTTCGGAGAACCGTAAATATTTGAAGGAAAAAGGGATCCGTCATACGGGCAGGGCGCTGGGGCGTCCGAAGCAAATGACACGGGCGGAGAAATTGGCAATAAAGAAAGAGCGAGGCGAACGCAACCATGTAGAAGGCAAATTTGGGCAAGCGAAAAACGGGTATGGGCTGACGGACATCCGGGCACGCAGGAAAGACACATCGGAGGCGTGGATCGGGGGTATTTGGCTTGCGATGAACCTGAAGCGGTACATGGATTTAGTGTCCAAAGTGGGCCTTATGGTGATCATCCAGTTGGTGACCGCCCTTTTGTGGTCTTTTTTTGGCAAAATACGGGCCTATGGAAGGGCCATAGCGGCGCAATATGGCGGTATGCAGGGAATATCCGGTTGTTTCAGCGTATGGCAACCCGGGTCTTGGGGTACCCCACCCCGGACTGTGGCGGTTTGAGGGGACTTTTTCAGCAGACTCTTATTTACAACAAGAAGCGTTTGGCAGTATGGCTCCATTTTTAGCCACTGTAAGCGGACACAATGAATTAGCTATGAATATGAAGCACAACGCAGTATGCAGCAGCCTGGCATCGGTTTTAGCTCCTTGGCTGGTATCTGGCTTAGTGGCTATAACGGTGGAGTTTGGTTTTGGGCAGCCCAGTTTCTTTGGTATCCGCAGTTCCTTGCAGGGGGGTATTGTAGCGGCTTTGTCCAACCCTTCGGAGACGGCGCTGATGCCCCATAGTCTTGATTTGAACCTGGGGCTGGTAGAGATCGGTGTCCGAAACAGCCTTCTTCCTATACCGATTGACCGGAGCCTGATCGAGAGCATTAGCCTGCGGGGGGGTACCTTGGCCATGTTGAACAGCCTCGGGGGGGCTGGGCAGGAAGCCGGTATGAGTTTTCTGAGCGAGGCCCTTTCGAATGGTACACCGATGAACTTCGGGCTGGGGATAGAGGCCATGGGGCCAGGATTGGCTATTGCCGCTGGTCGTTCCCTGGGTTTTGGGGTATTTACCCGCTTGCGAGGCTCTGCCAACATTTACAATATGGATATGGGCTTGCTTTCCCAATATACATCCAGTAGTTTGGTTTTGGCGGGGCTGTTGACAGAAGTAATGTTCCCTTACTTGTTCAAAACGACTGGGGAACAAGCCTTAGAGGCAATGGGCTGGTTTGAGTTGGGCATCAACGCTGCTGTGCCCATCGTGAACACGAAGCTTCAGACCCTAAAAGTGGGTGTGAATTATCGGCTGCTTTTCCCTAAGCTCTACAGCAAGGTGTATCTTTCGGAATCCTTTCTTACCTTAGATACCCTCTCCAATAAGCTGTATTTGCACGGCAGCACCACCTTGGGCTATTTTGCCAGCTCGCCGGATATTTTCGACAACGCCGATTTGAGCAACTTCAGCGGCATACGGCAGTTTGTGGGTAAGCCCAACGGTAGGGCTGTGGATATCGGGGTATCTTATCATCTGAAAAACGCAAAAGGGATGCCCCTAATCAGGGCGGGGTTGGCTTTCACAGATATGGGCACCGCAACTTTTGCAATTGATTCGAACTACAATCAGGAATACCGGTTGCGCATACCTTCCACCCAACGATATGACCTACGGGAACAAGAACTCGGATCCCTGGACACCTACATAGAAGACCTGCGCGCCAGGGGGCTGGCCAGTGATGTGGCCGCCGTGCGCGGGAACTCGTTGCGCGCCAGTCTCCCACGTAGTTATAACGCCTACCTTGACCTGCGTATCCTGGGGCCCTTCTACCTGCACTTCTACTCCCAATCTGCGATGCAGAAACCGAAAAGAGATAGCGTTTTAATGCCTTTCGTGGGTATCAGGGCGATTACCCCCCGCTTCCTGATTCGAAACGGGCTGGAGCTAAATGCCCCGATCACCTTCTCCAAAATACAGGGCACCCAATTAGGCTTGGGGGCAAAACTCGGAATGATCCATATCGGTTCCAACACCTTATTGTCGTTTGTGACGGGTAAACCGCTGAAACAAATTGATCTATATATCGGACTGCGCATGATTGCCGGTTCCACCAAGCTCCAGGCGCAGGAACGGGCGGAAAGGAAAGAAGAATCGGAGGAGGATATAGCGCCTTCCGATTCGGACATCGCCAGTACGTCCAAACGAAAAAACAGTGTACAGCCGTCGCCA
>JBEGMH010000334.1:0-10086 GCA_041183125.1 Bacteroidota bacterium
GGCAGCCGGATACAATAGCGTTTCGGTCAACCCTGTTTTTTTTCCGGGGGGGCGACCTATTTCCCTGCATATATGTTTACTTGGCAGCGTCTTAACCAAACCAGATTCGCTATGCAAGAAGTGTATATCGCAGCGGCTGTACGCACCCCTATCGGCAGTTTTGGGGGGCAGTTTGCCGGAATTGCTGCAACAGAGCTCGGCGCTGCGGCTATCCGCGGTGCCCTGGGCAATGCCAACATCCCGCCACAAGAGGTGGAAGAGGTCTTGATGGGAAACGTGTGCTCCGCAAACGTCGGACAGGCACCCGCCCGCCAGGCGGCCCTGGGAGCGGGCATAGGGGAAAACACCCCCTGCACCACCATCAATAAAGTGTGCGCCTCGGGCATGAAATCCGTGCAGTTCGGCGCTCAGTCCATTGCATTGGGCCAGAACCAAATCGTAGTGGCCGGGGGTATGGAGAGTATGTCCAACATCCCCTATTACGTGCCCTCTGCCCGCTGGGGGAGCAAGTACGGCAATAGGGAACTCGTGGACGGCCTTTCCCGCGATGGGCTCACCGACCCCTGGGAGCAGCAGGCTATGGGCGTGTATGCCGACCGAACCGCCGACCGATACGGCATCCCCCGCGAAGCGCAGGACGCTTTCGCAGAACGCTCCTACCGCCTGGTAGCCGAACATACCGTTCAAAAGTCGTTTTTTCCGGAAATCGTGCCCGTCAGCGTGCCCCAGCGCAGGGGCGAGCCGCTGTTCATCGCCGAAGATGAAGAGTACCAGCGCGTGGACTTTGCCAAAATCCCCACGCTACGCCCAGCTTTCAGCAAAGACGGCACCGTGACCGCGGCCAATGCCTCGACGATGAACGACGGTGCCGCTGCCCTGGTGCTGGTGGGCAAAACACAGATGGAAGCCTTAGGGCTCGTGCCCATTGCCCGCATCGCATCATACGCCGACGCCGAGCAGGCACCTGCCTGGTTCACGACCTCGCCTATCCTCGCTGCCCCGAAAGCGTTGGAGCGCGCCGGGTTGCGGGTGGAAGACATAGACTATTTCGAGGTGAACGAGGCGTTTGCCGTCGTGCCGATGGTATTTTGCAGCGAACTCGGGGTACCCTGGGAAAAAATGAACGTCCGTGGGGGGGCTTGCGCCCTGGGGCATCCACTGGGGGCTTCGGGGGCCCGCATCCTCGTCACCCTGCTCCATATCCTGCAGCAAAAAGGAGGCCGATACGGCCTGGCGGCGATATGCAACGGCGGGGGCGGCGCTTCGGCGATGGTGGTGGAGCGGCTCTGAGAGCGCCTCAGCCCTCCAACAGCGCCTGTAACACCTGCGTAGCTTTGGTTGGGTCTGCCTTTCCTTGGGAGCGCTTCATGAGTTCGCCCATAAAGAAGCCAAGCAGGCCTTTTTTACCACTTTTGTACGCCTTTACCTTATCCGGGAACTGGGCGATCACTTCCTCGGCGAGGGCGGAGAGTACGTCGCTGCCTCCCACCTGTAGAAGATCGAGGCCAGCGGCCAGGTCTTCCGGGGAGGACACCTCCGGGTTTTCCAGCCAGGCGGGCAACAGGCGCTGGTGGGCTGCGCTGTGGCTGATCCTGCCGGAGTCAATGAGGGCGATAAAAGCCCCGAGCTGGGCGGGGCTGAGCGGGAAATCCGCCAGGGCGAGGCCCTTTTCCTGGCAGTACGGCAGCAGGCGGTTGATGAGGAGGTTGGCTGCCGCTTTTTTATGGGGCGTATGCGCGATTAGGGCTTCGAAGCAGAGCACGCGCTCGCGTTCTTCGAAGAGGATACCCGCGTCGTAATCGCTGAGGCCGTGTGTATGACAAAGGGTTTCGAAGGTTTCCCAGGGCAGGGCGGGCATTTCTTCCCGGATTTTGTCTAAGAAAGCCTCGGAAAGCCGTACCGGCGGCAGGTCGGGTTCGGGGAAATAGCGATAGTCGTGGGCGTCCTCTTTCTCGCGCAGCGCGGCGGTCTGCCCGCTAGCGGGATCGAAGTTGAGCGTTTGCTGCCGCACGGCCTGGCCGGACTCCATCAGGGCGATCTGGCGTTTGGATTCGAAGTCTATCGCCTGCCGGGCATAGCGCATCGAGTTGAGGTTTTTGATTTCGCAGCGCTCGTTGAGCTTGTTTTCCCCTTTTTTCCGCACGGACACGTTGACGTCGCAGCGCAGGGAGCCTTCTTCCATATTGCCATCCGAGATACCAAGGTAGCGCCCAAGTTGGCGGATACCGCTCATAAAGGCGTCTACTTCCTGGGCTGAGCGCAGGTCGGGTTCGGTGACGATTTCGAGCAGGGGTGTCCCCGCCCGGTTGAGGTCTATCAGCGATTTGGAAGGATGTAGGTTGTGGATGGATTTGCCCGCATCCTCCTCCATGTGGACATGGTGGATGCGGATGTGTTTCCAGGCCCCGTCCACTTTGATGGGCAGGGTACCGCCGGTACATATCGGCTTGCGGTCCTGGGTGATTTGGTAGCCTTTGGGCAGGTCGGCGTAAAAATAGTTCTTCCGGTCGAAGGTGTTCGTCTGGTTGATATGGCTCTGCAGCGCCAGGGCAAGGCGGACGGCGTACTGCACCTGTCTGGCATTGAGCCGCGGCAGGGTGCCCGGGTGCCCCAGGGAAATCGGGCTGACCTGTGTGTTGGGGCTACCGCCGAAACGGGTATCGTCGCCGCAGAACGCTTTGCTCTGCGTGGACAACTGGAGGTGTACTTCCAGTCCAATGACTATCTCGTAGGCACTGTTTGGCATGGGGAAATTTTTCTAAAAAAACAGGCTTGTCGCGAGGGGAATCTGCTTTCTTACTGTGCCGGCCCCTTGCCACAAGCCTGGTCAACCCACACCGGGTTAACTCTCTTCAGGAATGTGATGGATAAAAGATCAATCAAACGACTGGTTGGGCGCTGATGCTGCTTTGACCAATGCCTGGTACTCTCTGGGCGTCAAGCCGTCGAACACGAATCGGACGGGGTTGACCGGCTTTCCTCTTTCGTGTACTTCATAATGGCAGTGAGGGGCGGTGGAGGTACCTGTGCTGCCGACGGTGCCGATTTGCTGCCCGCGTTTTACCTGCTGCCCGTTTTTGACCGTGATCCGGCTCATGTGGCCGTAGAGTGTCTCATACCCATAGCCGTGGCGGATGATGACGGTATTGCCATAGCCGTAATGCCAGCCCGCTTTGACGACTACCCCATCGCCGGTAGCTTGGATCGGCGTACCTTTGGGCGCGGTAAAATCAATGCCCTGGTGTTTTTTCATGACCTTATAGACCGGGTGGATGCGGTATCCGAAGCCGGAGAGCAGGTTTACAGACTTGGATAACTTATCCGAGCGAACGGGCTTGATGGAGGGGCGGGTTGCCCACATCTTGTCCTTGTCCGCAGCTATTTTGGTGATTTTGTCAAGCGAAGTGGACTGTACCGCAATCTGGTGGCGTAGTTGGCGCACTTTTTCACGGGCTTCGATAATCGTTTCCCCTGCATCGTGGCGGCGGAGCAGTTCATACTCGTCATGGCCACCGATACCGCCTTTCATAACCTGGGCGTCAATAGGTTCCATCTCAAAAATCATACGATACACATACGCGTCGCGCTCTTGGAGGTTGCCGAGGGCTTTTTGCAAAGTCCCTACTTCCTGGATGAGTTTGGAGTATTCCGATTCCAGCAGGGCGATTTCCTGCTTCAGGGATTTTTCTTTTGGAGAGGGGAAAAAGTTGTGCATGACCAGGGTGAAAAGGAAGGCAGAAACAGCGGCCGCACATAAAAACCCGAAAACTTGCAGTACTTTTTGCTGCGTGCTCATCTCGGCACGTTCATAACTAAGGGTGTGCACGTTGTACACAAACTTTTGCTTTTTCATAGTATTCATCTTATCAATTTCACTACCTTTGCAGCGCTTTTTTTGAACATGAAAACGCTGTGGGCAGTGCTCCTGTTCGCTCTCGAAACGAGGCAGAACTATACGGAGAAATAGATATCCTCACAAAATTTAACATTTTTTAGAAGTCATCCTTTTGTAGTGTGGCCTTACCACACGAAGAAGCTGTCCGAACAGAAAGACAGACCGATGATGTCGATGGGACTATAACAGTGAGACAAAAATAGAAATTCAATCGAGAAACCCCATATTTTTATCCAACTTTAATCCGTTTGCACCGAAAATAATCTACCCTTCATGAAAACATCTGCCGAGATCCGACAACTTTTCTTGGACTTTTTTGCTTCAAAGCAGCATAAAATTGTGCCATCGGCGCCTATTGTGAACAAAGATGACCCCACCCTCATGTTCACCAACGCCGGGATGAACCAGTTTAAGGACTTCTTCCTCGGCAACCAGGTGCCCGATAACCGCCGCATCGCCGATACCCAGAAATGCCTGCGCGTGTCGGGCAAACACAATGACCTGGAAGACGTGGGCTACGACGGCACACACCACACGATGTTCGAAATGTTGGGCAACTGGTCCATCGGCGATTACTTCAAGGACGAAGCGCTGAGCTGGTCCTGGGAACTGCTGACGGAGGTGTATGGCTTGCCCAAAGACCGCCTCTACGCCACGGTTTTTGAAGGGGATAAAAAAGATAACCTGCCCGCCGACGACGAAGCGCGCGCCATCTGGCTGCGCTTCCTGCCGGAAGACCACGTCCTCTATGGCAACAAGAAAGACAACTTCTGGGAGATGGGCGATACCGGTCCCTGCGGCCCCTGCTCTGAAATCCACGTGGACCTGCGCAGCGATGCCGAACGCGCCCAAGTGCCCGGCCACACCCTGGTCAACCAAGACCACCCCCGGGTAGTCGAGATCTGGAACAACGTATTCATCCAGTTCAACCGGAAAGCAGACGGCACCCTGGAGCAACTTCCCGAAAAACACGTAGATACGGGTATGGGCTTCGAACGCCTCTGCATGGTGCTGCAACAGAAAACCGCGACCTACGACACCGATGTGTTCACGCCCTTTATCCGCTTCATCGAGGAAAAATCCGGCAAAACCTATACGTTCAGCTACGAGCGCGACAATAAGGTGGACATCGCCATGCGCGTCCTCTCCGACCATATCCGCGCCATCGCCTTTGCCATTGCCGACGGCCAACTGCCTTCCAATACCGGTGCCGGCTATGTCATCCGGCGCATCCTGCGCCGTGCGGTGCGCTACTACTACTCTTTCCTGGACCTGCGCAGCCCTTTCCTACACACCCTCATCCCCCTGCTGGCAGAGACCTTCCGGCAGGTGTTCCCGGAGCTCTACGCCCAGCGGGAACAGGTGGCCCGCATCGTGGAAAGCGAAGAACAGGCCTTCCTGCACACCCTCGAAAATGGATTGCGCCGCTTCGACAGCATCGAAGCGCCCGGCGGCACCATCCGCGGGGAAGATGCCTTTGAACTCTACGACACCTACGGTTTCCCCATTGACCTCACCCGCCTGATCGCACAGGAACGCGGCTATGCGATTGATGAAGCCGGGTTCGATGCCGCCCTACAGGCACAGAAAGAGCGCTCCCGCTCCGCCGCCCAGAAAGAGGTGGGCGACTGGACCGTGCTCCACGAAGGTGAAGTGCGCTTCGTCGGCTACGACCAGCTCTATGCCACCCATGCCAAAGTACTGAAATACCGAACGGTCAAAGTCAAAAAAGAAGACCAGTATCAAATCGTGTTGGACCAAACGCCTTTCTATGCGGAAAGCGGCGGACAAGCCGGCGATACCGGGGTCCTCTGGTTCGGCGAGGAACGCATCGCCGTCCTGGATACACAAAAAGAAAACGACCTGATTATCCACATCCTGGAAAAATTCCCCCACCATCTCGAAGCGCCCGTACGCGCCGATGTGGACGCGGGCAAGCGCCGGGCTACCTCGAGCAACCACTCGGCCGCACACCTCATGCACGCAGCCCTGCACCGCGTCCTGGGCGCACACGCCCTTCAGAAAGGACAAGACGTAAACGAACAGCGCATGCGCTTTGACTTTTCCCACTTCCAAAAAGTAGGCGAAGCGGAACTCCTCCAAATCGAGCAGATGGTCAACGAGAAAATCCGCTCCAATATCCCCCTGGAAGAACAGCGCAACCTGCCTATAGAAGAAGCAAAAAAAGCCGGGGCCATGATGCTCTTCGGGGAAAAATACGGCGATGCGGTGCGCATGGTCACCTTTGACCCCGATTTCTCCCGCGAGCTCTGCGGAGGTACCCACGTCGCCTCCACCGGGGAAATAGGCCTGTTCAAAATCGTGGCCGAAAGTGCCGTCGCCGCCGGTATCCGCCGGATTGAAGCGGTGACTGCCGATGGTGCCGAAGCCTTCCTACGGCGGGAACTCGCCGAATTAGACGAAATCCGCGGCCTGTTCAAACACGCACCGAATACCGTTCGCCAAATCGCCGGCCTGCAAGAGGAAAACCGACAGCTCCGCAAGGAAATCGAACGCCTCCAAGCCGCTCAGGCCAACGCCCTCAAAGGCGAACTCAAAAGCCGCTTCGTACAGAAAGACGGTGCCAACCTCTTGGTCGCCCGGGTCCCCCTCAGCGATGGGGCCGCCCTGAAAAACCTGGCCTACCAACTGGAAAACGAAGTGGGCAACGCCGCGATCATCTTTGGCGCCGTCCTCTCCGATAAGCCCCAGGTCATGGCCATCGTCAGCAAGGAACTCGTGGAAAGCAAGGGCCTGCACGCCGGCAATATCGTGCGCGAATTGGCCAAAGATATCGAAGGCGGCGGGGGCGGACAACCGTTCTTCGCTACCGCCGGTGGCAAAAAAGCAGGGGGCCTGGACGCCGCTATGGAAAAAGCAGGGAAACTAATCGGTCTCTAAAAAAGAAGGGTTCGAGGTGTTCAGCACCTCGAACCCTTCTTTTTTATTTTGACGGTGCCCGTTGTATAGAGCTGCCGCTGATGGTGTGCCCGAAGAAAACAGCGTTGGCAAAGAGTTTATTCGTGCCAAACCAGTGTGCGCGGAAGTTGGGGTCGTCGGCCATAAAGATGACCTTACCGCTACCGGCACCGCTGACCACTACCCCTGCGCTGCGCTTGGCCTGTCCGATCACCTTTGCGTTGACATAGCCGCTCAGCAACGGGTCTTCGGTATAGACGAGCGGGGTAGAATACGGGTTTTTGCCGGGTTCCAGGTACAGGTCGTAATCCCTGAACACGGGCAACTTGCCCCGGCGATAGCCAAAGCCGATCGGGTGGGTAGGGTCAATTTCCGCTTCAAAAATAGAGCCCGGCGTTTCCAGCGAGGCGATGTCCTCATCCATCTGTATGTAAGGCCTGCGCCCTTGTGGCTTTTCGAGTTCCTTGTTTTCGCGGATCTCCACGTAGCCGATGCCCTGCGCTTTGAGCCAGGAGATAGCGCTCTGGATACCGATGAGCGTACCGCCGTCCTGCACCCAGGATTTGAGCTTGGCCGCGCCTGCGGCGCCTACGCTCCCATATTGCCCGCCTCCAAAGACGAGGACGTTGTAACGGCTCAAGTCGGCGCGGGCGATATCGTCGGCTTCGAGCTTCGTGACGGGGATGTGGTAGCGCGTATCCAAAAGATGCCATGCTTCCCCCGCACCAAAGGGAGCCGTCGTTTCCCCTACGATGATCGCAATGCTCGGCAACTGCAAGGTTGTGAAACCATTGCTGCCAAAGTCTATGCCCTCCGTCGTGAAGCCGGTGGCCGCCGCCTCAAAAGCGACGCCCGAAGCCTCGGAAATACCGGTGATCAGTTGGTGGATTTCCGCAGCGCTCTTTTCCTGGTTCTGCACGGGAACCATGACCGTCCCGGGTTCATAGCGCTTCCCGTTGGAGAGGAAGGGCTCCCTGCCTACCTTGGCGCGGATACCGGCCTTCAGGAGGGCGTACAGCGCCTTGGGCGCGTAATAGTGGTCCCATTCCATCAGGTAGGCGTAGCTGCTCTGGGCAGGGAGGCGCAGCGGTTTGCGTACCGGACGGGCACCTTCCACTTTTTCCCCCAGGAGCTCTGCGGTCCAGGCTTTGCCCAACCCGGCATAGGGCAGGTTGAAGGAGAGCGGCAATGTCCAGGAAGAGATATCGTAGAAAATACTGTCTTCAAACGTTTTCATCGTCTCGAACGAGCCCCGGATCAAGGTGTACTGGCGTTGGTCTAACGGCACGACAAATGCGTTGCCCGGTTCGAAAGACTTGCCTTCCACGCTGACCGGGTTCTTGAGGGCATATACCTCGATTTGGTGGCGGCGCAGCACCTCAACGAGCTGATCGGTGCGGGCCTGGTCATGCGCATCGCCGAACACGAAGGCTTTGCGCAGGTCGGCTTTTCCCGCCTGGAGGGCATCCTTGAAGAAGGTCCGCTGGTGCTCGAGGAGCTCCTGGCGCATCTCCACGGCTGCTTGGTACGTGGACAGTCCGGTGCGCACCTGGTTACGGACGGTGAAATGGAAGGGCAGCGGCCCGTTGGCGGTTTCCTGCAGGTGCCCACGGGAACTGGCCTGCTCGAACAGGATGCCAATACAGCCGTTGGCATCGGGGAAGGTCGAGCCTTTGCCGTAGTAAAAGTCGTCGTACCCCTCACCGGAGTAATAGAGCGAGCCGATTTCGTCCAGGAATTTGCTGTGGTAGGTGCCGATTTTAGCGGTCAGCTCCTGGTTGCGTTTGGGGGTGATGGGGTTGACCCGGGTAGCAACGCCCGGCATAAAAAAGAAACTGGACTGGGTGCCCATCTCGTGGTGGTCGGTGAGGATGTTGGGCTTCCACTGGTGGAATAACCCAGCGCGCCCCCTCGATTCCGGATGGGCACACAGCAGCCAGTCGCGGTTGAGGTCAAACCAATAGTGGTTGAAGCGCCCGCCCGGCCAAGCCTCGGAGTACTCCCGGTCCTGTGGGTCACCGGTGAGGGTAGCGTTTTTGTGGTAGTTGGCCCAGGTCGAAAAGCGCGTAAGGCCATCCGGGTTGAAACTGGGGTCGAACAAGACGACCGTCTGCTCCAACAAGCGCTGTACCTCCGGGCTTTGCCCGGCGACCAGGTAGTACGCCAACAAGGGGGCCGCGTTCGCCCCACTGGCCTCGTTGCCGTGGATACTGAACCCCTGGTACAATACCGTCGGCATATCCTTCAGGTTCAGGGCAGCAGATTTGGAAGGGTCGGTGAGCGCTACGTGTTGCTCCCGGATCGCTTCAAGTCGCTCGTGGTTGGCTGGGGAGGTGATGATCAGGTGGATTAGGGGCCGGTTTTCGTAGGTGCGGCCGTGCTCCACCAGCCGTACGCGGGGCGACAGTTCCGCCAAGCGCCGCATGTACGCATATTGCTGGTCGTGGCTGATGTGCCATTCCCCAATTTGGTAGCCCAGGAAAGCCTCCGGCGTAGGGATCTTGGGGTCATAGGCCGCATCCGGCAAATAATAGCTCAGCGGCTGCTTTTGAGCAAAGGCGACCTGTAGCGAAAAAAAGGTCAGCCAGGCGAAGAATGGGAGTTTTTTCATGCGCACTTTAAATGAAGAGAGTGGACAAATAATTAGGCTGCCTCAGAGGGCAGCGCCCCGAAAGATAGTCCGGAATTTGTGGAATCAAAGCGCCAATAGCCCAAAAAAAAAGCAGCCCTTCCCGTTTCCAGCGAAGGACTGCGCAACATCAGTCTTATAATTCTGTAAATCTTGGAGTACTACCCGGGGTGTAGGGCAGTAGATAGCACCTATATTCTCAGTTCTTTTTGGAGTAAGCTCGTGTATGTTTTCATTTGCAACACACAAATGTAAAGAAATTACATTTTAGTAAAAAAGAATGTGATAAAAAATATTTTTAAGGGTATAAAAAGAGGGGGAAACGTGCGGATAAGCCGGGGGAGCGGCTACGATGGGAGGGGGAGGTTTCCGCACCACGGGTCGTATAAACGAAGATTGGGGGGTTGTACCCGGTATGAAGCGAACCTATACCGAGTACCAACCCCCCAACTTGACATTAATTTACGACCTTAAATACTATGTTATTCGAGAATAACCATTTTGCGGGTAGCCGTGAACTCGCCGCTCTCCAGCGTGTAGTACAGTACGCCCGTGGCCTTGAGGTCGTTCGACTTCAAGATCACCTGGTTGTAACCCTGGGCATAAGCGCCCTTGATTACGCGCAGCGTACGGCCCGTCACGT
>JBEGMH010000335.1:0-9309 GCA_041183125.1 Bacteroidota bacterium
GTCTATTCAAAAAAAACAGAAAGTGTACTCCAATGGGATTCCGAAAACTATATAAAGAGAAAAATACTTTCGACTGGAAAAACCAGATTACCCCCAATCAATTCCTGCCCGGCGATAATCCTCTCTCCGAAACAGAATCCCCCCAGGAATATGCCACTAAACTACTTGCTTATTAGATTAGACTTGTTGCGAGGGGAATCATCGAGGGGTCAAAAAGGCCCTTTTTTTCCCACACTGTGCCTTTTTTCGGTCATATAGCCCAGCTATACTCCCTCAAAAAGCCTTCGTGTGGATAAAAAATGACTCTTTTTTCCCACCTCGCTGACCCCTCGCAACAAGTCTAGCGCTTATCGGTTTCCTCTTTTAGATTTGTTGTTTTTGTAGTCCCGGAACACAAACTCGCCCAATCCGTCGAGGCTGCTGTAGAACGCTTTTCCGTTGTTGGCGCTGGTGAAGGCATCTACGAAGCGCATCAGGTAAGGGTCGCGGGCGATCATGAAGGTCGTGATCGGGATGTTGAGCTTGCGGCAGCTCGTGGCGAGGTTGAGCGTGCGGGTGACGATGGTGCGGTCGAGGCCGAAGCTGTTTTTGTAGTATTTTCTCCCCTTTTTGATACAGGTCGGTTTGCCGTCGGTGATCATGAAGATCTGCTTGTTGGGGTTGCGGCGGCGGCGCAGGAGGTCCATGGCCAGTTCGAGCCCGGCGACCGTATTGGTGTGGTAGGGACCGACCTGTAGGTAGGGCAGGTCTTTGATTTCGATTTGCCAGGCGTCGTTCCCGAAGACGAGGATATCGAGGGTATCTTTGGGGAAGCGGGTGGTGATGTATTCCGACAGCGCCATAGCCACCCGTTTGGCGGGGGTGATGCGGTCTTCGCCGTAGAGGATCATGGAGTGGGAGATGTCGATCATGAGCACGGTGCTGGTCTGGCTCTGGTTGAACGACTCCTGCACTTCGAGGTCTTCCGGGGTCAGCTTGAACTCTTCGATGCCGTGGCGGATATGGGCATTGCGCAGCGACTCCGACACCGCGAGCCGGTCGAGGGGGTCTCCGAACTCGAAGGGGCGGAGTTCGGAAGTGCGTTCGTCCCCTTTTCCCTCTGCTTTGGTGCTGTGGTTGCCCTGTTTGGACTTTTTGATTTGGCCGAAGATATCGGACAGCGCTTTTTGGCGCAGGGCCAGCTCCATTTTAGCGGCGGGCACGAAGCCCGGCTGCTGTGGGTCGGGCTGTCGGATATAGCCTTTGTCTATGAGGTCCTGGATAAAGTCGGCGATGCCGTACTGGGCATCGGTCAGCTTGTACTGCTTGTCCAGTTCCGTCAGCCAGGAAAGCGCTTCGGCGACATCGCCGGAGGTGTGCAGCAGGAGTTCCTGAAAGATTTTGAGCAGGCGCTCGAAGGGGGTTCCAGCGTCTGCTTGGGGGATAAATTCCGAAAATCTCCAGCCGATCATAGGTATGGTTCTTCAGTCGTTTCAAAGAAAGCTTTCGCGGGCGAAGCGGATATAGTCCGGTCGGTCGGAAGCCAGTTTATGGACGAAACTATTTTTAATTTCGCCTTTAGAGACGATAAAAATCCCGGGCATTTGGGTGTCGTCCCCTAATCGGGGGCCGATACCGTGGCCGGCCACGACCCCGGCGGAGAAGCCCCTGATCCAGGTGGCCAATCCGAACAACTGGTTGAAACTGCCCTTGGCCAGTCCGAACGCCTGGTAATAGCGGCATTCCGGGTCACAGACGTGGGTAGAGCCCGCCAGGTGGTACTCGTTGAAGTACTCGTTTGCGGTTTCCTCGTCTGACATGTGTACAAAAACCAGTTTTACCCCTAATTGTTCGATTTCCTCCCGTTGTTTAGACAGGTCGGAGAGGGCTTCCCGGCAGAAGGTACAGCCGAAATGGCGCAGGAAGACCAACATGATCGGCTTGGTCTGGGATTGTTCGTACACGGTCTCTCCCGTATTGGTCTTCATGGAGTCCAGGACGGTCAAGGGCAGTTCATTGGCCAGCATGAAACAAGGTTTGCTTAAAAAAATTTACATTCCCATATTGTCATACACATCCATGACGGCTTTCACCGCTTTGGCGGAGCCGTGCAGCAGGTCCATCTCATCGGCGTTCAGTTTGAGTTCCAGGATTTGTTCGATCCCGTTTTTGCCCAACTTCACAGGCACACCGATGAACATATCGCGGAGCCCGTACTCGCCGTTTACCAGGGCGCAGCAGGGGAAGATGCGGTTTTCATCGCGGACGATGGCCTCGACCATTTGGGCAGCGGCAGCGCCTGGTGCGTACCAAGCGGAGGTCCCCATGAGGTTGACCAGCTCGCCCCCGCCCGTTTTCGTGCGCTCGACGATAGCGTTCAGGGCATCCGCATCTATCAGTTCCGTTACGGGGATACCGGCCACGGTCGTGTAGCGGGGCAGCGGTACCATGGTGTCGCCGTGGCCGCCCATGAGCACTGCCTGGATGTCTTTCGGCGTAGTTTGGAGCGCTTCGGCCAAGAAAGCCCGGTAGCGCGCCGTGTCGAGGATCCCCGCCATGCCAAAGACCCGGCTGGAGGGCAGGCCGGCTTTTTTGTAGGCGGCGTAGGTCATCACGTCGAGCGGGTTAGAGACGACGATGAGGATGGGGTTAGGTGAGTACTTCAAGATGGATTCCGTGACGGAGGTCACGATTTTGGCGTTGATCGAGATCAGGTCGTCCCGGCTCATGCCCGGTTTGCGCGGCACCCCGGCGGTGATGACCACGATATCCGAGTTCGCGGTGTCCTCATAGTTGTCCGTCCCGCGGAGGAAGGTGCTGTAGTTGTCCACAGGGGCCTGCTGCCAGGAGTCGAGGGCTTTGCCTTTGGCCATGTTGCCCTGGATGTCCAACAAGACAATTTCTTTTACCAGGTCTTTGTGGGCCAGTACGTTGGCCACGGTAGCGCCTACGTTTCCTGCGCCGACTACGGTTACTTTGCTCATGATTCGTTTTTGCTTGTTTAAATGTGGGTACAAAAATAACGTACTTTTTTTGTATTTTTGAGCGGTGATTTTAAGAAAAAACCAGGTTTTTGGAGTGGCGGGACAGTAAGCCGCCCTCCCCTGCGAGGAGCCACACACAAAAGGGCTGAGAAAACTACATAAAAGCGTGTGTGTGCCTTTAAAAAACAGCCTTTTTACACATTCCCATCTTAGCAAGCCCTGCGAGATTATTTCAGACTTTTGGGGAGGATTTTGAGCTTTGAGAAATGATGAGATCTGCATTCCTTGGGATTGCCTGTACGGTTTGTTGCCTATTTGCAAGGGCACAGCAGCCGGCACCGCTGCGCTTTTGCGCCACCGAGCCCATCCGGCTGCCCTGGTTGGAGGCATACCAACAGGCAGGTACCCCCATGGTGCGCTCGAACAACAAGTTGTACCTGCCCGTCGTCGTGCACATCGTCCGTTCCGACCAGGGGAAGAGCGCTTTTCGGGAGAGCCAAATCCTCGACGCTTTCTGTATCCTGAACGCCTATTTCGCGCCTTTTGAGATCGAGTTCGTCCTGCAGCAGCCCTTTTTGTACCCCCAGAACTCCGATTGGTACGACCACAGCGATGGGCAAACGGCATACACCATGATGCGCACGACCCGTGTGCAAAATGCCATCAACACCTATTTCGTGTTCAACGCTGCCAATGCCTGCGGATATACCCTGCGGGAAAGCACGGGGCTGGCCCTGGGGATTGCCCTGAGCGGGTCCTGCCCGGGCATGGAAGGCAATGCCTGGGCCCATGAGATGGGGCATTATTTCTCCCTGCCCCATACTTTTAACGGATGGGAGAATTACCCCTACGACTACAACAAGCCGGCTCCTCTGAAAATCAATCAGATAGAAGTGGAGAAAGCCGACCGCAGCAACTGCCGCAGCGCTGGGGACGGTTTTTGTGACACGCCAGCCGACTATCTCAACGGCCTTTGGTACTGCGATGACCGGAACCAGAGCCCTATTGTGCAAAAAGACCCGTTCGGGCTCGAGTTTCGCTCTGACGGCACCCTGCTGATGTCGTATTCCGGCGACCGTTGTGCGAAGCGCTTTTCAGTGGAACAGCAAGGCGCTATGCGCTTTTTTATCCTGCAAAAACTGTCGGGTCTCCTGCTGCGGGAAGCTTCGCCCCCTGTGGTGCCACGCGGCGAGATAGAGCCTACCCGCCCCAGCGCGGGCGCGGTAATCGGCAGTGACGAACCCGTGGTGTTGTCCTGGAAGCCCATGTTGGGCATCACGCATTACCTCGTGGAAGTATCGCCTATTCCTTCTTTCTCCTTTATCGCGTTTAGCCAAGTCGTGTCGGACTCGTCCTGCCAGCCCAATTTGGCAGCGGGGCGCAACTATTTCTGGAGGGTCCGGCCGTTCAACGGGTTCAGCACCTGCCCCTCGTTTTCCAAACCCTCTCCGTTCAGCATCAGCACGGTTACCGCACAACGGGGCTTAGCGCCGGGGGAATCGCTGAACGTTTTCCCCAACCCCTCTACGGCGGATGCGCTATGGACCCTTGAACTGGACAGCCAGCACGGGCAGGAATGGCAAATAACCCTGTACAACGCCCTGGGAAATGCCCTCTGGAGCGCTCCCTGGGCGGTATCCCAGGGCTGGAACCGGCGTCACCTACCCGATTTGAAGCTGCCCGCGGGCGCGTATTTCCTGCACTTGCGCGCAGGGGAAAAACGGGTGGTGCGCAAACTCTTGATCATCCCTTCGCTTTGAACGACCAGGTGAGCGCGACCCGGCACACCTCGTGCCCGTCTTCCTGCCTGCCCACCGAAACGACGCGCACGGTCCGGCCTTCGCCTGTTTCCAGGGCCTCCTGCACCGCACTCCGGATCATCGGGCCGTCGGTGCAGGTGAAAATCGTTTTGCCTACCGCCTTTTTGCTGAAGGAAGCCTCCATGCCGGTCACCAGCATAGACACCGGCCCCCGCCCGGCAACGGCGATCATGGCCAACATACCGCCGGCCAGCTCCCCCGTGCCCGACAACGCCGCGAAATACGTGGAACGGAACGGGTTCTGGCTGCGCCAGCCAAACGGGATCTCCACCTCCGCCGAATCCACGTCCACCCGGCGCACCCGGACGCCCCAAAAGAGCAGGGTCGGCAGCTTGAACAGGTAGAAAAACCAGGTACTCCACCGCGAATTCAGGTTCGCGACCGCCCGCCGTACCTCAGCCGATCCAGGGTCAAACGGGGCCACCTTCCGCATTGTCGTCGTCTCCATGCTTTCTTTTTTTCCCAAAGATAATAGACTTGTTGCAGGGAGGCGTTTTTCGTCCACACTAAAAAATTCCAGATTTTTTTTACCTTTGCGGCGGGCATGTTTCGCCCTCGCCTAAACAAATATTGGTTATGAATCTGCACGAATACCAAGGGAAAGAACTCCTGAAAAAATTTGGGGTGGCCATCCAAGAAGGCATCCTGGCCCACACGGGCGACGAAGCCGTCGCAGCATGGCACCAGCTCAACAAACGCACCGGCTCCCCGGTGACCATCGTCAAAGCACAGATCCACGCCGGCGGGCGCGGCAAAGGCGGTGGCGTAAAACTCGCCAAAAACCTGGACGAGCTGAAAGAACACGCCGGCAACATCATCGGGATGATGCTGCGCACCCCCCAAACGCCGGGCGGCATGGAAGGCCCCGGCAAACTCGTGCAGAAAGTCCTCATAGCCGAAGATGCCTATGCCCCCGATTTCAATGCGTGCAAGGAATACTACGTCTCTATCCTCACCGACCGCGAAAAAAAGTGCAACGTGGTCATCTATTCGACCGAGGGCGGTATGGACATCGAGCACGTAGCAGCTACCACCCCACACCTCGTCCATAAAGAGTGGATTGACCCGGCCCAGGGCTTCCAAGGCTTCCAGGCGCGCAAAATCGCGTTCAACCTGGGCCTGGAAGGCAAGGCACTCAAAGAATTTTCGCAGTTCATCACCCGCCTGTACAAGGCCTTCGTGGAATCGGACGCCTCCCTCTTCGAAATCAACCCCTGCCTGCGCACCGGCGACGACCGCATCATCGCCGTGGATTGCAAAGTGAGCATTGACGACAATGCCCTCGAACGCCGCCCCGAACTGGAAGCCCTCCGCGATACCAGCGAGGAAGACCCTACCGAGGTGGAAGCCCGCGAAAACAACCTCAACTACGTCAAACTCGACGGCAACGTGGGCTGTATGGTCAACGGCGCCGGCCTGGCCATGGCGACCATGGACATCATCAAGCTCTCCGGTGGCGAACCGGCCAACTTCCTCGACGTGGGCGGCACCGCCGATGCACAACGGGTCGAACAGGCCTTCCGCATCATCCTCAAAGACCCCGCCGTCAAAGCGATCCTGATCAATATCTTCGGGGGCATCGTGCGCTGCGACCGCGTCGCACAAGGGGTAATTGACGCCTATAAAAATATGGGCAATATCCACGTGCCCATCATCGTGCGCCTCCAGGGCACCAATGCGGACATCGCCAAAAAGATGATTGACGAGTCCGGCCTGGCCGTCCACTCCGCCATCGCCCTGCAAGATGCCGCGGATTTGGTCCAGAAGGTGCTGCAAGCATAAGCGAGGGGTTGTACAAAAAGCATTTCGCCGCGCCAGCCCGCAGAATAAAATAACAAACGAGCGCCTGTTTTTTTTGATTTTGCCCTGCAAAATCAAAAAAAACAGGCGCTCGTTTAACATATTTTTTGATGATATCGGGCGAAAGAGGTCTTTTTACGCAACCACAACCTCAATTCCCGGTACGGTTGCTCGTGCTCAGCGTATTGGTGGCCGGTTTCGCATCGCCCATCTGAATGGGGTCAATCATCATGGGCAGCCCCTTGCCGTCGGTGATGATGACCTTGGCATTGGGCGACTTGGACAGCTCCATGAACGCTTCGATGGCTTTGAACTGCAAGAGCATGGGGTCCAAGCCCTGGGAGATGATGTTCTGCGCATCCCGCACCCCTTCTGCCTGCAAGCGCTTGCGCTGGGCTTCCTGCTTCTCCTGCTGCAGTACGAACTCCATGCGCTGGGCGTTCTGCTCGGCCTCTAACTTGGCCTCTATCGCCCGTGCCAGGCTGGGCGGCATCTGGATGCTCTTCAGGAGCACCGCTTCGATGTCTATCCCCTTGTCATCGAGAATCTTGGCCATCTGGGTCCGGATTTCTTCTTCGATCTTGCCCCGCTCGCCGGTGTGCATGTCCTTCGCATAAAAACGCGCGCTCACATCGGCCACCGCCGAGCGGAAGACCGGGAGGATGATGTTGCGCTCGTAGTCTGGACCGATGTTGCGCAGGATGTCCGGTGCGGAATTCGGCACTACGTTGTACAGAATGGATACCTCCGAGCTGATGTTCAAACCCTCCCGGGAGGGGATGGACAACTCCACCTCGAGGTTCTCGGTGCGCGTGCTGACCTTTACAATGGACGTGATGAAGGGATTGTACACCCTCAAGCCATTGGTGTACGGCTTGTCTTTGTACGTACCCAGATTTCGCTTCACCCCTACTTCACCTTCCCGTATGACCATACAGCTGCTGAGGAACCCCAAGGCGATCGCCAAAACAAAGAACCGTTTCATGATGCTTATGATTTTATAGGTTATAAAAGAAAGTAAAACTATCATTTTTTATAGTTTTACAATTAAACCGATAAAACCTCGTACGGTTCAGGGATTTTGGCTTTTTTAACACGGGTATTGGTTAAAAAATGGGCAGGGGTGTCTATTAGACTTGTTGCGAGGGGGATCATCAAGGGGTCAAAAAGGCCCTTTGTACACGACCCCTACGACCCCATTGCCTTCAGTACATACTTTGTACTTCGTCCACCTTGGGCCGACTGGACGAGTATTCCTTTCCCTATCAAATCCTGAATGTCGCGCAAGGCGGTGTCTGGTGAACATTTTCCGATTTTTGCCCATTTGGTGGTATTTAAGACGCCTTCAAAGTCCTCCAGGAGCATATTTAGTATTTTGCGCTGTCGGTCGTTTAGGGCAACTTGCGCGTGTAGCAGCCAAAATTTATGTTTGTAAATGACTTTTTCAAGTAATTTTTCCGAATGTTCAATCGCGTGCAATAAACTGTTCAGGAACCATTCAAGCCAGGCGGTGATATCCAACCCTCCTTTTTGCGTGTTTTCCAGTATATGGTAATAGGCGTTTCGTTCTTTTCGTATTTGTGCCGACATGCTGTAAAAACGGTAAGGTTGTTCGTCGGCACGAGCCAATAACATATCGCTCAGCGCCCTTGAAATTCTTCCGTTTCCATCTTCAAACGGGTGGAGGGTGACAAACCACAGGTGTGCGATGGCCGCTTTTAAAACCAGGTCTATCGTATGTTCCCGGTTAAACCAATCGAAGAAGAGCCGCATTTCATCTTCGAGCCGATGCGCTGCCGGGGCCTGATAATGAACTTTTTCCTTGCCCAGGGCTCCGGAAACCACCTGCATGGGCCCGGTCGAATCGTCCCGCCAGTTTCCGGCAATGATTTTGTACATTCCGCTCTGTCCTGCCGGAAAAAGGGAGGCATGCCAACTGAAGAGCCGCTCTTTTGTCAGTGCTTCATCGTATTTCCGGGTTGCATCCAGCATTAGATCCACGATGCCATCTACCTTGCGTTCAGAATACACCAATCCTGGAACCTCCCATCCCAAACGCCTCGCGATGGACGACCGCACTTGTTCCCTATCGAGCAACTCCCCTTCAATTTCGGTCGTTTTCAGAATTTCGGTGGTCAGGATCTCCAGATTGGCTTCGTTTTGGAGTGCAAAACCCAGGGCACCCATTTTCCCAATGAGCTTTCCTTGACGGTTTCTCACGTAAGCAAGCAAGGGCAGCAGTTTCTCGCTGTCCCATTCAAAGATTGGCCAATTTGGATGCTCGTGTATGTACATCTCTTTTCTCCGCTAAATTTGCGGTAAAAGTGCGGTTTATTCTCCGCATTGCAAAATAAATTCCGCATAAAATGCGGCGCATTGCATGAACGCGCGATTTCCATCCGCGGTGGGGTTTGGGGTTTGGTTGGTTGTGTTCTCCGTCCGCATTCCCGGACCCGTCCACCATGGGGAAGAGGGCATGCCCTGCCCGTACATCGTAGTATTATCTCAGGATCAGCAGTTTTTTAAGCGGGATAGCGATGATTCGTTCGTCCATGCTGAGCGATTCGTTCTTGGTGATTAGTAGACTTGTTGCGAGGGGAATCATCTAGGGGTCAATGGAAAGCACAAAATCCACTTCCGGTTCTTTGTTTTTTGCCGGTGGCTTCTTCATGGTTCCAAGCGGTTTGTCTGTGCGTAGGGGCCATGGCCGGTTATTTTTGTGTCCA
>JBEGMH010000336.1:0-9951 GCA_041183125.1 Bacteroidota bacterium
CTTCCTTCAAATTTTTACACGACAGGTTCTTCTGCATGATGTCCTGGTCCAAGCCCGACATCGTCAGCGTGATGAGCGCCCCACTGAAAAATTGCTTGAAAAAGTTGTTCGGGTCGCTCCAGCCCCCTTCAAAAAAGAAAACCTGCGAGTACTTGCTCTGGCTGATTGCGGAAAAAATCCCCCCAATGCCCATATCCATCGTCTGGGCTACCGTGATAATGGTGAGCACCAGCGCCGCTAATAAAAAGAGCGTCTGGAGGGTGTCGGTCCAGATAATCGTACTCATCCCGCCCCGAAAAGTATAGGTCCATATCAGGGCAATGGTGATCAGCACCGTAGCCCAAAACGGAATGCCAAACGGTGCCAATACGAAGTCGTGCAGGATGGACGCCGCCAAAAAAAGGCGAAATGCCGCTCCAATAGTCCTGGAAATGAGAAAGTAAGCAGAGCCAGTTTTATAGGAATAGAAGCCAAAACGGGTCTCTAAATAGGTGTAGATCGAGGTGAGGTTCATCCGGTAATACAGCGGCATGAGCACCGTGCCAATGGCCAGGTACCCTAACATGTACCCAAATACGACTTGCAAATAGGAAAAGGATTTGTTCAGCCCTTCCCCGCCCACCACGCCCGGAGTGGATACAAAGGTCACCCCGGAAATGGACGTCCCAATCATACCTATGGCTACCAATAGCCAGGGGGCATTCCTGCCGGCAAGGAAAAAAGAAGAACTGTCGGTCTTTTTTCCCGTGATCAGGGAAATGCCGATCAACATCATAAAATAAACTAGAACAATGCCCAGGATTAAACCGGGCGTGAGCGATGAAACCATGGATTATCTTGTTTTATTCAGGTGATTCACTGCCTTCTTCCCGACCCGTTCCGCCCCCGCTGTCCGGGCTTTCAGTAGGCACCTCTGTGTCTTTTCCTTCCGCTGTCCGGGGCTTGCTGAACATAGTGGCCACCATCATAAACAGACCGGTCATGATCGCTACGTCCGCTACATTGAAAATGCCGGTGCGCAAATTTCCAATGCCCATGTTCATGAAGTCCACCACGTGCCCTTGGGCAAGACGATCGTAAATGTTGCTGCCGCCACCGCCCAGGATGAACCCAAAGGCTACCTGCGACCAAGGGGGCATGGTCGGTGCCGTGATGGCATAATAGCAAATATAGAGCAAAACGGCTACCGGCAGAATGGCCAAAACCCAATAGCGGATGCCTTCGTGCAAATCTGCGCCCAGGCTCAGAAAGGCCCCCTCGTTCAGCGCATACTGAAGGCGGAATATATCGCCCTGGTACGAACGGGGATAAGCATGGAGGAGATGAGCCGTCGCCCATGCCTTCGTCCAGCGGTCGAGCCCAAGCACCGGAAGGATGGGCAGGAAGAGCCAGAATAGTCGCTTCCAGTACATATATTTCGTTTTATCTCCGGCGAAAATACAAGTTCTCCGTATAAATGTGCTATCTTTCGCAGGATTTGCCGCAGAACGAGGCAAAAACCTGCATTTTATTGCAAACAGCCCTGTGCCAAAAAATACCTATGCAACCGTACCTTACCAACGACGCCGTTATCTTTGGGCTCCTGATGGTCGTACTGGCCTTCGTGTTCTGGACGTCCGGACTGGAAAACCGCTTCTGGAAAACCCTCTACCGGTTTGTGCCGCCTTTGTTGTTGTGCTACTTCATCCCAGCCCTGCTCCATTGGCCCCTGGGCCTTATTTCCGGGGAGACCTACCCCGACGGGGGCAAATCGCAGTTGTACTCCGTGGCCTCCAACTACCTGCTGCCGGCCTCCCTCATCATGCTTTGTATCAGTATTGATTTCAAAGCCCTGCTCAAACTGGGCCCCAAAGCTTTGATCATGTTTTTGGCCGGTACACTGGGCGTAATCATCGGCGGACCAGTAGCACTCCTGCTCGTCGTCAAAGTGGCACCTAACCTAATCCCAACCTCTCCCGACCTGCTGTGGAAGGGCTTGTCTACCATCGCAGGTAGCTGGATTGGAGGCGGGGCCAACCAAGCGGCGATGAAGGAGATTTTCCTGGTCCCGGACAACCTGTTCGCCACCATGATCGTCGTGGACGTAGTCGTAGCCAATATCTGGATGGGCTTCCTGCTCTACGGCGCAAGCCAATATAAAAAGATCGACGCCTGGATGAAAGCCGATAATGCTGCCGTAGAAACGCTGCGCGAAACCGTGGAAAAATTCCAGACGAGCGTCGCCAAAATCCCTACCACGACGGAGTGGTTCCTACTGCTGGCCGCAGCGTTCGGCGGTACGGCCCTCGCACACTACGGGGCGGACTGGATCACGCCTGCCCTGGAAGCCCGTCGCGAAAGCCTGACCGCTATGCGCCTGGAATCCATTATATCCGGGTTTTTCTGGATGGTAGTCCTCGCCACTACGGTCGGATTGCTCCTTTCTTTTACGTCCGCAAGGAGACTGGAAGGGGTAGGCGCTTCCAAAATAGGCAGTATATTTTTGTATATCCTCGTCGCTACCATTGGTATGAAAATGGATATCGGGCAAATCTTGCAGAATATGGGCCTCTTCGCCGTAGGCATCGTCTGGATGCTGATACACGTCAGCGTCCTGCTCATCGTCGGACGGCTGATCCGGGCACCGTTCTTCTTTTTTGCCGTGGGAAGCCAGGCAAATATCGGGGGCGCCGCATCGGCTCCGGTCGTGGCATCTGCTTTTAGCCCCGCCCTGGCTCCGGTAGGCGTCCTGTTGGCCGTGCTCGGCTACGCCTTGGGCACCTACGGAGGGTTGATCAGCGCGTTTTTGATGCAGGCAGTAATCGGATATTGATAAAGGATTTTTTAGCCGCTGACTTCCACATACGCCCGCTCCACCCGCCCGCCCAGGGGAGGGTGGAACTTGCTCACGCGCACGAGGATAGACTTGACTTGCAGCTGGAAAGGGGCCTCATCCTCATCCCCCGGTTTATGGAACTGGCGTTTCAGTTGCGTCAATATGCGGGCGGCCAGGGTCTCAATGAGCTTCACCGGCTTCTTCATCTCTATTTTGCACACCTGATAGACAGTCTCGTAGCTGAGCGTGGTCTGTATGTCGTCTTCCGGGATTTTGACACCAGGGCCCGCGAGAACCAGGGCAGTGTCTATATAAACATCCACCATGAACTCCGTCCCCACTACCTGCTCCTCCGGGTAGAAACCATGGTACCCATAAAACCGCATCCCCTCCAGGGCTATTTTTGGCATGTGTATCGCATTTGAATCCGAAAGATACGCCTAAAATCCTTACCTTTGCAGCACTATTGCCGGATAGGGCAGTTCGTTTGTGAATAATCAACCCAATAGACGGGTGGCAAGGAGCCAGCAAAGGGGGAAAATGCCCTCTTTCATCCCTCGCAGCCCGTCTGATAAATCACATAAGGTATGAAAGAGAATGGGGTAGCGGGCGTACATCCCGCCAAATCGTCTAAAGAAGACCGCTTTCAGGGACATGATTATTATGGTGTGGACGATCTCCTGCAGGAAGATCACCTCCTGGCCCGGCAGGCCGTCCGCGATTGGGTAAAGCAAGAGGTATCGCCCATCGTTGAAGGGTACTTCGACCGTGCAGAGTGCCCCCAGCATCTGTTCAAAGGATTAGCGGAAATCGGTGCCTTTGGCCCAAGCCTGCCTTTGGAATACGGCGGAGGAGGCATGGACGAAATTGCGTATGGTATCATCATGCAGGAACTGGAAAGGG
The DNA here is from genome assembly GCA_041183125.1 of Bacteroidota bacterium. Taxonomy (GTDB): domain Bacteria; phylum Bacteroidota; class Bacteroidia; order Chitinophagales; family Saprospiraceae; genus JADJPL01. The sequence goes on from JBEGMH010000336.1 coordinate 3,719, forward strand.
GCGATTCGGGAATCCGGTCCATGGCCTCCGTTCAAGGCTCTTTGGTGATGTTCCCTATCTATAAGTTTGGCTCGGAAGAACAACGCCGCAAATACCTTCCCAAATTGGGCAGCGGTGACCTCATCGGGTGTTTTGGCCTCACCGAACCAGACCACGGCTCCAACCCGTCCGGAATGGTCACGCATTTTCGCGACGACGGGGATGCATACGTCCTCAATGGCGCTAAAATGTGGATTACCAACTCCCCCGTGGCCGATGTGGCGGTGGTATGGGCTAAAGATGAACAGGGCATCGTCCGGGGTCTTATCGTGGACCGCGACCTCCCCGGCTTTTCTGCCCCCGAAATCAAAGGCAAACTCTCCCTGCGGGCTTCCGTGACCGGCGAACTGGTATTCGAAGATGTCCGAGTGCCCAAGTCCTGCCTCCTGCCCAATGTCCAGGGTATGAAAGGCCCCCTGTCCTGCCTCAATAAAGCGCGCTACGGAATTGCCTGGGGTGCCATAGGGGCTGCCATGGATTGCTACGATTCCGCCCTTCGATATGCCAAGGAACGAATCCAGTTCGGCCGGCCTATCGCACAGTTCCAACTCACCCAGAAAAAATTAGCGGAAATGATCACGGAAATCACTAAAGCCCAGTTGCTAGCCTGGCGCCTGGGCACACTGGCCAACCAGGGGAAAGCTACTCCGGCACAGATTTCCATGGCTAAGCGCAATAATGTGCACATGGCGCTCTCTATAGCGCGCGAAGCACGCCAAATACACGGTGGAATGGGTATTACCAACGAATATCCCATCATGCGCCACATGATGAACCTCGAATCCGTAGTCACCTACGAAGGAACCCACGATGTCCATCTCCTGATTACTGGACTGGATGTCACCGGGCTGAATGCTTTTGAATAGACTATGCTTTCAAAATGCTAAAATGGTGTGAATGCAAGGTTAAATACACCAAAATAATACCTCAAAGACGTTCTTTGAACGTAAGTTTGCGTCTTTAGCTTGGTTTAGGCTAACCTAAACCTTTAATATACCAAAGTTTTAAACCTTTCAAACTATGGGACCTCGCCTTGTTCCTGTGCTTGTTTTTTCTTTGTCTTTTTGCCTGGGAAAAGTATACGGCCAACCGGAAGGGGTTATTACTCTAGTCAACCCGTCTTTTGAAGATATGCCAAGGCACAGCAAACCCCCCCGGGGGTGGTTCGATTGCGGTGTCCCCGGGGAAACCCCGCCTGATGTGCAGCCCAGCGGAACCTTCAGCGTCACAAAGCCGGCTGTCAATGGCGATACCTACCTGGGTATGGTCGTGCGCGATAACGATACCTGGGAAATGGTGTCCCAGCGCATGAGCGCCCCCATGAAAAAGGGCCAGTGCTACGCGTTCAGCATCTACCTCTGTCGCTCGGAATTGTACGTGAGCGTGAGCCGGAAGTCCGACGAAACCGCAAACTATACAACCCCCGCCAAATTGCGCATCTACGGAGGGTTCGACCACTGCGACAAACAGTACCTGCTCGGCGAAACCAATCTCGTCATCAATACGCGCTGGCTCGAATACCAGTTCAAATTCGAACCCCTCGACAACTATACCCACATTTCTTTCGAAGCATTTTACAAAACACCCACCCTATTCCCGTACAACGGCAATATCTTATTAGATAACGCCTCGGACATCACCCCCATCAGTTGCAATGAGGAGCTTTCAGAACGATTGCCCCAAAAATCAACGGAAACCCCTAAGTCAACGCCTGCCCCCGCTGCTTCCCCTGCCAAACGCCCGGACAGCATCCCCAAACCAAACCAGCCCCTCCTCGATAAAAAAACGGAACCGAATACAGCTCCCCCTAAACCAAGCGAAGCCCCCGCTACGGTCGTCGAAAGTGCAGACTTCTCGAAACTTTCAAGAGACGATGTCCGAAAGGGCCAAACCCTGCGGATGGACAATATCTTGTTCGAAACAGATAAATCTATCGTTACAAAAGAATCCTATGGGCCGCTTAATAACCTGGCACGTTTCCTCCTGGCTAACCCAGATATCGTGATCGAGGTCGGGGGCCATACCAATGGCCTTTGCTCCGATGGATTCTGCGACCAGTTATCCACCGCCCGGGCTCGCGTAGTAAGCGAATACCTCGTACAGCGGGGTGTCCCCCGGTCCCGCCTGGAATACAAAGGCTATGGCCGCAAAGCACCAGTCGCCCCCAATGATACCGTAGAGGGAAGGCGAAAAAACCAGCGCGTGGAAATCAAAATTCTCGATATGAACGCTGGCTAAGCCACGCGGAAGCCCAACTTCTCCAGATCTTTCCAAAAATCAGGGTACGACTTCTCTACTACCCCGGGATCCGCTATACAAATCGGATGGACCAGGGCCAGGGGGGCAAAGGCCATAGCCATGCGATGGTCTTCGTAGGTGGCAAATACAGGGGGATGGTCCCAGTGCGCAAGACCCGATAACTGGAACGCTTCCTTCCCCTCCCCACGGATAGGATGTACCGCTACGCCTACTTTGGCCAACTCGTCCCGCAAAGCACCAATTCGGTCGGTCTCTTTGATGCGCAAGGTCTCCACCCCAGAAAAATGACCGGGAATGCCTAAGGCCGCACAGGTCACCGCAAGGGTTTGCGCTAAATCAGGGCAACGCAGAAAGTCCCAGTCAAATTCCCTCGCCTTGCCATGCCCCGCCTTTGTCAACCGGATACCCGACTCCAGAAACTGGGTGTACACGCCTAACAGCTCATACATGTCGGGCAGAATGGAATCTCCTTGTAAGCTGTTTTCATACACCCCGTGAAGCGTCAGTTCGGCAGACTCCGATAAAGCCGCCATCGCATAGTAGTACGAGGCCGCTGACCAGTCGGCCTCTACGGTGAAACTCCTCGGCACATACGACTGTGGCAAAATCCGGATCGTAGAACCTTCCCAGGAATGGGCCACACCGAAATACCCCATCAATGCCAATGTCATCTCTATATAAGGACGGGAAACAATCTTGCCCTCCAGTACCAACTCAAGGCCTTCGGGAAGCGTGGGCGCAATCATGAGCAGCGCGGAAATATACTGGCTGCTCGTCCCCGCAGAGATGTGCAACTTCCGTTGTCCCTGCCCCGGGATCGGCGAACCGATGCGCAAGGGAGGAAAACCCTCCCGCTCCAAATAGGTGATATCCGCTCCAAGTTGGCGAAGCGCTTCTACCAACACCCCTATGGGCCGCTCTTTCATACGCGCAGAACCCGTGAGCACCTGCGTGCCCGGCTTCATGGCAAGGTAGGCAGTGAGAAAACGGAAGGTGGTGCCCGCCGCTCCCGCGTCGAGCACCTCGTGACTACTTTGCAGCAGCTCGTCGAGTAAACAGGTGTCTTTGGCGTTGGCTAAGCGGTGGATCTCGAAAGGCTCAGAACAAAGGGCCCGGATGATGAGCGCGCGGTTGCTGATGCTCTTGGAACCGGCTAATGTAAGGTCCCCCCGGATCTTGCCGTCTTCGTGTGTCAGGGTGATTTGCATGGTGTTGCTGCTGTTGTTCCGTATGAACGGGATATGTCAATCTACCAGGTCCCGGTACTGCTCAGCTGGGTCGGGATGACAAGTCTCCTGCATACCGGGATGGATGAAAGCAACCGCATCCGATGACTCTATCCGATCGTCAACGACCGAGAAATACTCGATAGCATCCAACTCCTGGAGAGAACGGAGCAGTTCAAGGAAACCGGATTCTTTCTCCGGGCGTACCGTAAGTAAATAGTTCATATCGAGATGCGTTATTCTTCTTCTTCCTGTACCGTAGGGGTAAACTCTTCCTTTTTTCTGCCCCGCAGCTCTTTATCCGATTTTTCGTAAGCGAGGATGATTTCACGAACCAAACGGTGGCGCACTACATCCTCGGCGCTCAGGTTGATAGTAGATATCCCCTCTAAATGCCCGAGCAACTCAATGGAGCGACGCAGACCGGACTTTTGGTGAAAAGGTAGGTCTATTTGCGATAAATCACCCGTAATGATGCACTTCGCACTCGGACCAAGACGGGTCAAAAACATCTTCAACTGCATCGTAGAACAGTTCTGCGCCTCATCGAGGATGATAAACGAGTGGTCCAAGGTGCGGCCTCGCATGAACGCCAGGGGCGCAATCTCGATGATGCGGTTGGTCATGAACTGCTGTAGCTTGTCCGCGGGAATCATGTCGTCCAACGCATCGTACAACGGACGAAGGTACGGGTCAATTTTTTCCTTTAGGTCGCCCGGCAAAAAGCCCAGACTTTCCCCCGCTTCCACCGCCGGACGGGTCAGGATGATTTTTTTGACCAACTTATTTTTCAGGGCACGCACCGCCAGGGCTACCGCCGTATAGGTCTTTCCCGTTCCGGCAGGGCCAACGGCAAATACGATATCGTTGTGCTCGGACGCGTGGATGAGCTTCTTCTGGTTTCGCGTTTTTGCCCGGATGGGCTTCCCGTCGCGACCATGTACAATAATGCGGTTCTCCTCACTATCCACCAAACGGGATTCGAAAGGATTGTTGTCCGCCATTAAGTCCTCGACCATCTGTACGGGCAGCTCCCGGTACTCCTTGAGCAGGCGTACCATGAGCTCGAATTTGGATTTCGCCTTTTGCGTGGATTTTTTCTCGCCATCCAGCCTCAGTTGGTTGCCCCTGGACGTTATGGTGATCTCGGGAAATGCCTTGCGCAGCAGGTTCAGCTTGACATTGTTTTCCCCGTAAAGCTCCACAGGGTCAATGCCTTCTACGGTAAGAATGATTTCGCTCAATATGCCTCCTTGAGTTTTCTTAAAAGTTTGACGTAAATTTAAGACTTTCGCGTTTATACAGAAATGCTGCGGTGTTAAATCTATCCTTTGTTTATGTCCATCGTTACACTGACTACCGATTTTGGCCCTAAAGACTACTACAGCGCCCGAATAAAAGGCACCTTGTTACACCACGTCCAGGGCCTTACCATAGTGGATATCACACACAACATACCAAATTACGATATCGTTCAGGCTGCCTTTATTTTTCGCAACTGCTGGGAAAATTTTCCCACCGGTTCCATCCACCTCCTCCTGGTCAATGACCTGGACTTCGCAGCCGACCGCTTTGTCTTGCTACCAGCGAATGGGCACTTTTTTATCGCTCCGGACAACGGCCTTCTGCCACTAGTCTTCGACGAACTGCCCGGCCTGGCGTACTTGCTGCCCTGGCCACGCGAACTGGTCTTTCCACTAGAAGGGGTGTGCGCCCGTGCCGTGGAAGGGATTGTCAATGGATTGAACCCCCCCGAATTGGGCCATCTGATGGATGGACTGGTGCAGCGGATTACTTTCCAGCCGGTCATCAGTAAAGACCAAATTAGGGGGGCGGTCATCTATGTTGACCACTATGAAAACGTGGTGGTCAACATAAGGCAGGAAATGTTTGAAAAAGTCGCCCGCGGACGCCCGTTCGCACTCTATTTCAAACGAAATGACCCCTTGCGGACCCTCTCTGCCGGCTACCCCAGCGTAGAAGTAGGGGAACCGCTCTGCTGGTTCAATTCCGCAGGCTTCCTCGAAATCGCTATTAACAAAGGTCGGGCCGCTTCCCTGATGGGACTGAAAACGGACGATTTAGTGCAAATTGATTTCCTCGCACCTTGAAATGATTGGCCCGTATGATAAGACGTATCGTAAAAATGACCTTCCAAAAAGAAGAAACTGCTACCTTCGAAGCGATTTTTGAGGGGACTAAAAAAGCTATCCGCAACTCCCCAGGCTGCATGGGACTGGAACTCTGGAAAGCCAAAGGCGAAGATACGGTCTATTTTACCCTCAGCGAATGGGAAAACGAACCGGCACTGGAAACCTATCGAAATTCGTTGCTCTTTCGGGAAACTTGGGCAAAAACAAAAGTCCTCTTCGCAGATAAACCCCAGGCGTGGAGCTTGGATTGCGTAGCTCGTACAGATACTTAAACCTGCTTTTTGTTACACTATGGTCGCACTTGACTTACAGGATTATTCGATTTTTGTCGGCTCTTGCCAGGAGCCATTGAACCGTTTCTTAAAGGAACATACGTTCTCCAAGATCTTTGTGCTCGTGGATGAACACACCGCCCTCCACTGCCTGCCGGTGCTGGCCGACGTGCTGGCCGGGGCGACGCGTATCCAAATCCCCGCAGGGGAAATACACAAAAACCTGGACACCTGCTCAAGGATCTGGACCACCCTAATGGATGCGGGGGCGGGTAGGGATGCGC
>JBEGMH010000337.1:0-20859 GCA_041183125.1 Bacteroidota bacterium
GCCGTAATACATTGAGGGCCAATTTTGGCAATGCGAAAATTGGCCCGCAATGGATTGTATTTCAAATCTATATGTTCGAAAGGACTCTTTTTTTCTCAGACCCCTCCTCTCCCCGCGACAAGTCTAGTCTTTTACCTCATCCCCTTCCTGGGTCCATTTCAAGACGTTGGGACAAGCCTTTATGAAAGCGGGATCTACTTTCACATACGTTTTTTTGATTTTATCCTCCATCCAGGAGTTGAGAAAATCGTTGCGTTTGGACTCTATGGCTGCGTCCTGTATTTTGGAGTAGTCCTGTTGGAGCGTAGCCCGGTGTGGCTTGGTGCGGGACTGGAGTTGCACCAGGCGAAGGTAGGGCGCACCGGACTGGTCTTTAAACTCAATCGGGGAGGACATTTCCCCTACCTCCATCGTATCCGTGGCGAAATAGATATCCGGTTCGAGATCGCCTACTTCGAAGAAGGTGTTGCCCGTCACGGGGTTTACCATGCGCCCGTCGTTGTTGTAGCTCTGTTGGCTCTTATCGGAAAACTTCTTTACCGCATAGGAAAACGAGATGGAGTCGTTCAGGACCAGTAAGCGCACCGAATCCAGCAAGCGTTCGGCCAGTGCTATATCCTTATCTTTGATTTCCGGCCGGATGAGGATATGGCGCACATGGATCGCGTTGCCCTTTCTCCCTAACATCTGGATAAGGTGAAAGCCAAACTCGCTTTCCACTACGGGCGATAACTCATTTTGGTCGAGCTTATAGGCCGCTGCTTCGAACTCCGGCACGTATTTACCCCGTTTTGCCCATCCCAAATCGCCCCCGGTACGGGCGGAGCCGTCGTCGGAGTACTTCTGGGCCAAAAGGCCGAAATCCTCCCCACCTTCCACGATGCGTTTCCGGATGCTTTCCAGGAGTTCCACAGACTTTTTCTTCTCCTCCTCGCTGACCTTGGGCTTATAGACGATTTCGCCCACTTCCACTTCTGAGTTGAAGTACGGTAGGCTGTCTTTAGGGATTTTTTGGAAAAACGCCTTCACCTCGGAAGGCGTTACCGCAATGCCGGAAATCGCTTCGTTGCGCATTTTTTCCGATACCATCTGCCCCCGCAGGTCTTCCCGCATCTGTTCTTTGACCTCGCTGACCGTTTGGCCGTAATAGGCTTCGAACTGGGCTACGTCGTTGTTCATATACCCCAGGATGCGCTCAATACGAGCATTGAGCTGGTTTTCCACATCGCCGGCTTCTACCTCAATACTGTCTATCCGAGCTTGGTTGATCAGCAGTTTCACGCCCAGCACCTGTTCGAGCACCATACAGCGGGCATTGGGGGGAAGGGCCCCTCCGGGCTGTTGCGATTTCATCAACGCCATCTGTTCTTCCACTTCCGACAACAGGACGTATTCCGTGCCTACCATGGCCACCACTTTATCTATGATTTGACGCTGTGCCCATAGACTTCCCGCCCACAACAGGGCCAGGCAACAAATTGCTAATCTCATCTGTATCTTCACGTTAAACGGTTTGCTTTTCAGTTCTAAAGATATACGTACGAAAGCCCCATAAGGACAAAAGCCCGTTTCAAAAGGTTGTGGCTACTCGTTGAAAATTTGAACCCCCCGTCGCCGCATACCCACTTCGTACAAGTCGTTCTGCTTTTCTTCTAATAGTTTGAGCTTCCGGAGGTGCAGGATATATTTCCTGGCTTGTTCTTTTATAAAGGACAAAGGAGCTATTTCCTGGCTTGGCTTCACCTCAAGCAGGCGGAAAAAGTACTGGAATTTTCCGTCATTTTGCCTAAATTCTTTCACTGAACCCAGGTTTGCTTCGTCTAAGGAGCCTGCCGGCAGGGCCGATAGGATATCGTCTAGCCCATGCCAGCCCTCCTCGTTGAGGATATGGGATTCTGCGTGTTCATCGCAGTAGGCGTTGATGCGTTCCATATTCGCTGCGGAAGGGGAAGCCCACCACGACATCAGCTTCGTAATATCCGGGGCATCGTTGGAGACTTTGATGAAATAGCAGCGGATGATCGGCTTTTCCAGTTGGTATTGTGCTTTGTTGCGCTCGTAAAACCGTTGTAGTTCCTCTTCCGTCACAGTGGAGTCCAACAATTGCTCGACCAGCACCTGCTCGTAGTTGTTTTTGATGAGGGATGCCCGATAATCCGCCACGAGTTTATCCACGTTCAGGTCCCGCGGCAGGTTTTTCTCCGCTTCGTTCAACAAGAGGGCTTCGCGTACCCATCGCTGTACATACGCGTTGATGATCAGTCCACTGTCCACAGAAGACGTGTTCGGGGGGAACATGCCTTCCATATCCGATACGCGCAGCTCCTTTCCATAAACACGGGCGAGCAAACGATCGCTGTCCTGCTTCCCGTCCCCTCCGCAGCCAAACAATAGCCATAGGACGGGCAGGAGAAGGAATAAACCTGACGGGATTTGCTTCCAGAGCATAGGCACTACTTCCTTACTAATTTGTCAAAAACACTTTGGTTAATCTTGACCTCATACGCTTTCCGAAGGGATTCCACCCACTGCTGCTCCAGGTGGTCCTGGTAATCCGCGACGATGTACCCCCGTGCTTCGGAGAGGGCCTTAGGGCTGGAAGGAATGACCTTGCCCACTTTCATGAAGTAGAACAGGTTGTTTTTATTGGGGTCCACCGCGGTGCGCGTCACCTCCCCCTCTCTCCACTCTACCACGTCTGCCGATTCCGGGCTTTTGTCGCGTTCGATCATAAACGACTCTGCCTGGGCAACTTTTCTATCTTCCGCATTGAATTTTTCCAGTACGGCTTCTTTGCTGTTTCCTGCACAAAAAGCCCTTATCGCCTGTATCTGGTCCATGTGCGTAGGCTCCACATAGTAACGCGTCACCTCGGCACGGTCGTTCCAGCGGTACTTATCGCGAATAGTAGCGAAATAGTTTTGCAGCCCCACCGTGTCCTGCGCCGCTTTGTCCCATACTTCGATACGGGTGGCCTCAAACAAGAGGATGCCTTCCTCATACTCGCGCATCAGGAGGCGGAATTCCGGGTACTTCTGCTCCAACTGCCGCTCTTCCAGGCGCATACAGGTTTCGTCCACGAAGAGCTGATAGACCTGTGGCAACGCTTCCGATACAGGGGCATCGCGCAGGCGCATCCTTTCCCTAGGGTTATCGGAGAGATAGGTAAAGAATTGCGCCAGGGTCACTTTTTGATCGCCCAGGCTGAACAGCACGTCTTTAGCACCTTGCTGAGGAGCTTTCCAGCGGAACGTGAAGAACGTATCGTTGACGCTTTGGGCAAACCGGTTCAACACCTCAGGATACTCTTTGAATCCGTTGGCTTTCTTGATATCGGCCAGCATGGCGGTTTTGGCCAATTCAAAGCGAGCGTCCCGTTTGATTTTGGCCTCCAATTGCGTGCGTGCTAACTCGTAGTCCATAGGCCCCTTCCGGCTGATGCGCTTGATGATGTGCCAGCCGATAGACGTCTCAAAGGGCTCGGAATACCCGCCGTCTTGTGGGATGGCAAAAGCGGCATCTTCGAACCCTTCCTCCACTTGGTTGATGCCCAGGAAGCCGAGGTACCCCGCATTGGCAGATGTTTTGCGGTCCTCCGAAAACTCGCGGGCCAGGGCATCAAAAGAATCCCCCCGCGACAGGCGTTCCTGGATGGCCTGGATATACTTTTTTGCCCTTTCCGGATCTTGACCTTCTTCTTTCCGCGCCAGGATATGGGCAATTTCCACTTCGCCACGGGCGGGCCTGCGGCTGTGGACCCACAACAGGTGGTATCCCGACGTGGTGCGGATAGGGGCGCTGACCTGGTTGAGGGGCATCGTGTAGGCCGCCGTCTCCAAAGGATAAAAGCCGTTGGGGAACAACACGTTCAGAAAACCTATCCGCCCTTTGTTTTGAGCGGCTGATTTATCGTCCGATAGCTGTACGGCCAAGTCAGGGAAGGTGCCCTGTTTGGCATCCAGCGTTTTTTTGGCAGCCAATGCTTTTTGATAAGCAGCCAGTGTATCTGCCGCTGGGGCATCGGCAGCGACAGCGAACAGGATATGGCTGATTTCCACATCCTGAAGGGAGCGCTGGTGGGCCTCGCGCACCAATCGTTCCGTCACGGTTTTGTTAATGAGATAGGCATCCGCTAACTGTTTGCGGTACCCGTCCAGCTCCTGCCGGAGCTGTGTCACCGTATCCAGGCGCATATCCCTGGCCCTTTGTACCTTCAGTTTGAATTTGACATACAAATCCAGGTATTCCTGGAGGGAATTGCGGGAAAAATCCGCCTCTTTGCCGTTCGTTTTGGAATATACGTAGTCGAATTCCGATACCGGTACCGGCTTGCCCGCAACGGTAAACAGAATGTCGTCTTTTTGCGCCTGGACAGAGGCACAAAAAAACAATCCGATAAAAGCGAAAATGAGCCTGTTCATAGGTCAGACGTGGTTATTTGGAGCTTACAATGGAATATGCCGTGGCCACGGCTTTTTTTGGGGCCACATACCTGCTATCAACTGAAAACGGTGCAAATATAGTATGGAATTCCGGTCTAAATAAACTCATATCCAATATCCCTTCGATAGCACCTACCTTCGAATTCGATTCCCTCCGCAGCTGCCTTGCTGGAATCAAGCGCTTCCCGCAGCGTGTCGGCGAGAGCGGTCAATGCCACTACCCGGCCCCCATCGGTGAGCAGGTTGCCGGCATCGTCGCGGCGAACCCCGGCATAAAATGCCAAGGTCCCCCCTCCTACTGCTTCAAGCCCCTGCATCCTTTTACCTTTTTCGTACGTACCGGGATACCCCCCGGAAACCAGCATGATGGTCGCTGCGGCACGGGGGTCTTCTTCTATGGCAACGCGATCCAGCTCACCGCGCCCGGTCGCCACGAGCAAAGGCACCAAATCGCTCTTCAATCGCGGCAGCACCACCTCTGTTTCCGGGTCGCCCATACGGCAATTGTATTCGATGACGTAAGGCTCCCCACCGACCTCGATAAGCCCCAGGAAAATGAACCCTTTGTACACCAACTTTCTCTTCTGTATTCCCTCTATGGTGGGGCGGATGATGCGTTTTTCTACTTTTTCCATCAATACGTCGTCCAGGAAAGGCACCGGGGAAACCGCTCCCATACCCCCTGTGTTGAGCCCTGTATCGCCTTCTCCAATCCGCTTATAGTCTTTTGCCGCTGGCAACACCTTATAGGAATGGCCATCGGTCAGGACAAACATAGAGAATTCCGTTCCCTTTAAGAATGTTTCTACCACAACACGGTTGCCGGCAGTACCAAACTTACCGCCCAGCATAGCCTCGAACTCTTGCTGCGCCTCATCCCGATCCTGGCAAATAAGTACCCCTTTGCCGCCTGCCAACCCGTCGGCTTTCAGCACGATGGGCAGGGAATGGCTGGCTAAGTACGCTTTGCCCGCCTCGATTTCCCCGGCGGTAAACTCCCGGTAAGACGCCGTCGGGATGTTCATTTCTGCCATAAATGCTTTGGCAAATGCTTTGCTGCCCTCTAATTGGGCCGCTTCCCGGGACGGCCCGATGACCCACGTATTTTCCAGGCCGGGCACCTGACTAAAATAGTCGGCGATGCCCAACACCAGCGGTTCTTCAGGCCCTACCACTACCAGTTGGATCTCTTTTTCCCGAACGAAGTCGGCCAAGGCCTGGAAGTCATTCTGAGCGATGGCAACATTGGTGCCATGTAGTGCGGTACCTGCATTTCCGGGCGCAATATACAAGTCATCGCAGTGCGGGCTTTGGCGTATTTTCCATGCAAACGCATGCTCCCGTCCACCACTGCCGATTAAGAGGATCTTCATATTTTTTATGTAAATATAGGGGACGAGCTCAAAAATCCACAAAATTCCCTGAAATCTGACATAGCTTTGTTCCCTTAAAAGTTCCTTTTTGCTATGATTGCCTACATCTGTGGAGACGTAACGTTCAAGAATCCCGCTTTCCTCATCGTCGAGGCCAACGGGATAGGCTACCAGGTATGGATCAGCTTGCATACCTACAGCCAAATCGAAAAACTGGAGCGCGTAAAGATACTGACGCACCTGTACATCAAAGAGGACAGCCACACCCTGTACGGGTTTGCGGAGGAGAATGAGCGCAGCTTGTTCCGACACCTCATTTCCGTCAGCGGTATAGGGCCGGGTACTGCACAGATACTGCTTTCTTCTATGCCCCCCGACGAGATCCGGGCGGCTATTGTCGGCGAACGGGACGACGCTTTCCGGAAAGTGCGCGGCATCGGGCCCAAAACGGCTAAACGGATTATTCTCGACCTGAAAGACAAACTCACCAAGGACTCCGGGGAAGGCCCGCTTCCCGCTTTCAGCCCTGAAAGCAATACGATACGCGAAGAGGCGTTATCAGCTTTAGTAGCATTGGGCTTCAACCGGGTTGTGGTCCAAAAAGCATTGAACAAAATCTTGAAAGAACAGCCTTTGGTAGGTAGCGTAGAGCAACTGATTAAGATCGCCCTTAAAGAGTTGGCCGTCTAACCTTCCAAGTCCCGAAAACGGCTATTATCAAATCATATCCCACTTGTGGCACTGTGTGTGTCCGATAGGCCAACAGATCGCAGCAGGTCTACTGTGCCTGGGTGGTGTCGCTGACATTGCCAAAGCCCGGAACCGCAGATTGCACAGCTATACGAACGAACCCGGCGAAGCCTTCCCGAAAGGCCTTCGCCCACTATAAAGCAGTGCTTATACTTCTATGAACAACAAAGCCTTATTTCTGTTCGCAACTTCCGTCACAACGGTCTTGACGCTCGCCGCTTTTGAAGGGCCCCTCTCCCCTTCCCATCCGAAAGCAAGCACCCCACTCGCCCAAGCGGATACCGTGCCTCCTATCAAAGACCGCTACGGGGATTTTATACACGATAAAAAAAGTAATCCCATAGACCTGAAAGATCCCGCTTCGATAGAGAAAACGGTCGAATATGACCCCGAGACCGGGAGGTATATCCTCTACGAGCGCATCGGCAGCGACTTCTTCCGACCCCCTACTTTCATGACCTTCGAAGAATACCTGAACTACCGCAAAAAGCAGGATGAACAGGAGTACTTCAAGCAGCTCTCCGGCGTCTATTCCGGAAAAAAAGCCCAGGAATCCGCTGATCCCCTGGCTAAATTCGATATCGGCAAATCGCTCATAGACCGCCTCTTCGGAGGCACCACCGTAGATATCCGCCCGCAGGGAAATATTGACCTCACCTTCGGCGGTGACTACCAACGCCTCGAAAACCCCATCCTCACCGAACGACAACGCACCACTGGCGGCTTCGACTTCGATATGAACATCCAGATGAACGTCACTGGAAAAATTGGGGAAAAACTCAATCTGTCCACCAATTATAACACCAACGCTACTTTCGATTTCGACAACCAGATCAAGCTGAACTACAATGCAGGCCAATTGGGCGATGGCAACAAAAGTTTCGGGGAAGATGAAATCGTCAAAAAAATAGAAGCCGGCAACGTGAGCCTCCCCCTGCGGGGCACCCTCATCCAGGGCGCCCAAAGCCTCTTCGGCCTGAAAACGGAACTCCAATTTGGCCACTTGCGCCTCACCGCAGTGGGCTCCCAACAAAAATCACAACGCCAAAACCTCCAAATCCAGGGCGGCAGCCAGGTACAGGAATTCGAGGTGAAAGCAGACCAGTACGACGAAAACCGACATTTCTTCCTCTCGTTCTACAACCGCGACCACTTCGAAGAAGGACTGGGCAATATGCCCCAGATTCGCTCCGTGTTCAAGCTGGAAAATATCGAGGTCTGGCTCACCAATGACCGCAACGAAGTGGATAACGTACGCGATATCGTCGCCCTGGCCGACCTGGGCGAACCAACGCGTCTGGTAAACCCCGTCTCGGCAAGCCCGCTGACCAACCCACCGGCAAAAGACTTGTTCGGACAGCCCCTGCCCGACAACAGCGCCAACGGTATGTACAACCGCATCGTCGCCAATACCGAGATGCGCCAGATTGACCAGGCCGTGACCGTGCTCCAAAATGACTTCAGCATGAGCCAGTCGCGCGATTTTGAAAAGGTCAGCGCCCGCAAACTGAAGCCAACCGAATACAGCGTACACCCCGAACTCGGCTTCATCTCCCTCAATGTCAACGTCCAACCTGACCAGGTCGTCGCCGTCGCCTACCAATATACTTACAACGGCCGCAGCTACAAAGTGGGCGAACTGTCCATCAACTCCGAAAATACCAAACCGGACTCTTCGCTCAACGTCCTGTTTGTCAAAATGCTCAAAAGCACGACGCAGCGGACGGATATCCCCACCTGGGACCTGATGATGAAAAACGTCTATCCCATCGGCGCTTTCCAGGTCAACCAGGCCGACTTCCGCCTCGACGTGTTCTACGAAGACCCCGGCAAAGGCCAAAAGCGTTTCCTCCCCGAAACCAACCTCGCCGGCCGGCCGCTCCTGCGCATCTTCAACCTGGACCGCCTAAACACCCAGGGCGACCCCCAACCCGACGGGGTCTTTGACTTCGTCCCAGGCGTCACCATCAACCTGCGCAACGGACGCATCATGTTCCCCGTCCTGGAACCCTTCGGCTCTTCGTTAGCCCGGCAAATTGACGATCCGGTCCTCCGCGAAAAATACACCTATCAGGAACTATACGACTCTACGCAGTTCCTAGCCCAGGAATTCCAGGAAAAAAACCGCTACGTGATCCGGGGCAGCTACAAATCCTCCGTCGCCAGCGAGATATCCCTCGGCGCCTTCAACATCCCGCCCGGCTCCGTACGGGTCAGCGCAGGAGGCCAAACCCTCATGGAAGGACGGGATTATGAAGTGGACTACAACATCGGCCGCGTGCGCATCCTCAACGACGCCATCCTCAATTCCGGCGTGCCCGTAGATGTATCGTATGAAGACAATACGCTCTTTGGGTTCCAGACCAAAAGCCTATTCGGACTTCGGGCCGACTATGAAGTGGACAAAAATTTCAACATCGGCCTCACCGCCATGAAGCTCTTCGAACGTCCGTTCACCCAAAAGGTAAATATTGGCGACGACCCTATCAACAACAGTATGTACGGGGCAGATATCAACCTCAGCCGGGAAGCACCCTGGATGACGAAAGCCCTCGATGCCCTGCCCGGCCTCTCGACCAAAGCCATGTCCAAGTTCAGCCTCAGTGCCGAAGCTGCCCGCATACAGCCCGGCCACTCGCGCGCCATCAACCAAAACAAAAAGGACGAAGGCGGTATCGTTTATATAGACGATTTCGAGGGCAGCGCTAACACTATTGACCTCCGGCAACCCACCGCCAACTGGTTCCTGGCCAGCGTCCCGCAAAACGATGCGCAAAACAATAACCCCCTGTTCCCGGAGAGCAAGTTTGTCAATGACCTTCGCTCCGGTGCCAACCGCGCCCGCATGAGCTGGTACCGCATTGACCAGGTCGCCCGAGGAAGAGGGGATGACGTCAACCCATACACCAGCCTGGTCCCCCAAATCGAGGTCTTCCCCAACGCCCAGCTCGCCCCCACCGACCTCCCCAATGTGCAAACGTTTGATATCACCTACTTCCCGGAAGAACGGGGGCCCTATAACTTCGACGTGCCCAGTGGCTATCCGGGGGTTTCTAAAGGCGTCCGTTTCGCAGGGGAGGAAATGCTGCTCCGCGACCCGCAAACGCGCTGGGGGGGTATTATGCGCGCCCTCAACAGCAACGACTTCCAAAGCACCAATACGGAGTTCCTGGAATTCTGGATGCTCAGCCCTTTCCTCGACCCCGACGACGCTAAAAGCGCTAACCCCAGCTTCCAGGGCCAGGAGGGCGACCTCTATATCAACCTGGGCAATATCTCTGAGGATATCCTGCGCGATTCCCGCAAGTTTTTCGAAAATGGCCTGCCAGGCCCGATCAACCCCGACCGCCGCGTAGATACCACGGCATGGTCGGTCGTACCCGTGGCACAGCAAATCACCCAAGCCTTCGACAATGACGAACAGACCCGAAAACTCCAGGATGTAGGCCTGGACGGCCTCTCCAATGAGGCGGAACGCAACAAGTTCGCCCCCTACCTCAACGCCATCCGCAGCGCCAATTCCGTCACGGCAACCCGCATCGGCAACGACCCTTCCAACGACGATTTCCGATACTACAACGATGCCTCCTTCAAACCAGAAGACGGCATCATCAACCGCTACCGCTTCTTTACCAACCCGGAAGGGAATTCCCGTGCCAATACCGGCACCAATGAACTCAATTCCGCAACCAATATACCTGATGCGGAAGACCTCAACCGCGACAATACCCTCAACGAAACGGAAAACTACTTCCAGTACAAAATCCCCCTGCGCGCCAACCCCAACAACCCACGCGAAATTGATATCAACCGCACCCCCTTCGTCACCGACCGCCTCGAAGCGGCCAACGGACGGATCTGGTACCGCTTCCGCGTGCCCCTCAATGGCCCGAACAAGGTAGCTGTGGGCGGTATCCGCGACTTCCGGTCCATCCGCTTCATCCGGATGTACATGCACGGCTTCCAAAAACAGACCACCCTGCGCTTCGCCCGCCTGGAATTTGTGCGCAACCAGTGGCGCCGCTTCACCCAAGACCTCTCCGACGACAACCCCATCCCCTGCGATGCCCAAACCCAGTTCGACGTGGACGCCGTCAATATCGAAGAGAACAGCAACCGCCGCCCCTTCAACTACGTGCTCCCCGAAGGAATACGCCGCGAACTCGCCCTCGGCGTATTCAATACCCAACAGAACGAACAGTCCCTCACCATGACCATCCGGGGCTTGTGCGAAGGAGAGGAAAAAGCTGTCTTCAAACGCGTAGACCTCGATATGCGGGTCTATGAACGCCTCAAAATGTTCGTCCATGCCGAAGCGCTCGACCAACTCAAAATAAACGACGGGGATCTCAGCGTCTTCGTCCGCCTCGGTAGCGACTTTAAAAATAACTACTATGAGTACGAAATCCCCCTCGTACTCTCCGACCCCCTGCGACTGCCCGCTGACAACCGCTCGCTGGAGTACAAACAGGAAGTATGGCGGCCTGAAAACGAATTTGATATCGTGCTCCGAACGCTCGTCGCCCTGAAAGAAGAACGAAACAACCTGGCCATCCCCGTAACCGATGAATATGCCAGGGAACTGAGCGATAGAGGGGCACCGGGGCTTCCCCACCAAATCAAAGTGCGCGGAAACCCCAACCTCGGCCTCGCAAAAATCGCCATGATCGGCGTGCGAAACCGCAAAGGCGGACAGGTATTCCCCCTCAATACGGAAGTCTGGGCCAATGAACTTCGCCTCACCGGACTCGATGAACGGGGCGGAAATGCCGCCATAGCCCGTATGGACATGCAGTTAGCAGATTTGGGGAATATCGCCCTGTCCGGTAATTACAGCACCATAGGCTTTGGCCAAATAGACGAGAAGGTCGCCCAGCGCAGCCGGGAAGATATCATGGGCTACGATGCTTCTACCAACCTGGAATTGGGCAAATTCCTGCCGGACAAATGGGGCGTCCGACTGCCGTTCTACGCACAAAAGTCTAACACCACCCGTATTCCGGAATACGACCCCTACGACCTGGACGTCGTGCTGAAAGATAAAATCAACTCCGCTGCCGGGCAGGAACGGGATTCTATCCAGCAGATTACCCAGGAAGTGGCCTCCTTGTCTACGTATACGCTCACCAACGTGCGCAAAGAGCGGACCTCTTCCGGTGCTGCGGATAAACCCAAGCCATGGGATATCGAAAATTTTGCCGTTAGCTATGCCTATTCCAGGGCCGAACGACGCGACCCGCTCATAGAAATAGACCAGTCCCTGCGACGTACCGGCGGCCTCGACTATTCCTTCACGCGCCAGGCCAAGTTCATACAGCCGCTCAAAAACCTCAATGTCGAAGCCTTAAAACTTTTTTCGGAGATCAATCTCAACCCACTTCCCAACTCGTTTACCTTCAATACCCAATTGGACCGGCAGTTCAACCTTACCCGCTTCCGTTTCACCGGCCTCGAAGAGCGTTTTAATACCTTTTACAACAAGCGATTCACCTGGGACCGCGACTATAACCTCCAGTGGGACCTCACCAAGTCGCTCAAAATTGCTTTTACCGCCATCAACAACGGCGTCGTAGACGAACCCGACGAAATCGCCATGGCCGAAAACCCCAATATCACCAATATTGGCGAGTTCCGCCGCGATAGTATATGGAACAATATCCAGCAGTTCGGGCGCACCAAAAACTACCGCCACACCCTGCAGGTCAACTATAATTTGCCCATCCGCCTCCTGCCGCTTATGGACTGGGTTCAGGTGCGCGCCCAGTACCAGTCGGAATACGGTTGGACCGCCGCCGCCCTCAATACCGATAGTCTCGGGAACCTCATTCGCAACAAACAGAATATCCAGGTCAATGGCGATTTCAATTTCGAGGCGCTGTATAATAAAATCCCTTTCCTGAAAGAAGTCAATAGGGGCGGAGGGGGTGCTCCAGCCCCTGGTGGCCGGGCCGCTCCCAAAGAAGGCGAAGCAGAGGATAAAAAAGAAAAAGCAGGGGTCAGTCCGGTCGTGCGCGCTATCGTCCGCCCGTTCCTGTTAGCGCGCCGCGCGCGGTTCAATTACACCTCCGAGTCCAATACGGTCGTGCCCGGGTTTATGCCCCAAGCCCGTACCCTCGGCATGGGGCCCCAGTTCGGTGCCCCCGGCTGGGACTTCGTAGCAGGCTGGCAACCGGCTATCCGAACCCTCAGCGAAGCGGATTATTTCACCGACCGCGACTGGCTCGGACAAGCAGCCCAGTCGGGCTGGATCTCCCCCAGCGTCTTCCTCAACCAGGAAGTGACCCAGGATTACAAGGAAACCTACGACGCCCGGTTGACCCTCGAACCTTTCCGCGATTTCCGCATAGAACTGAGCGCCAACCGCAGCTTCGTCGAAAACCACGCGCAATATTTCAAGGATACCCTCTTTGATAGCCAATCG
The DNA here is from genome assembly GCA_041183125.1 of Bacteroidota bacterium. GTDB lineage: Bacteria > Bacteroidota > Bacteroidia > Chitinophagales > Saprospiraceae > JADJPL01. Next base: position 12,987 of record JBEGMH010000337.1, read on the forward strand.
GAGTTTGTACACGCTATCCCCAAGGATATCGGCTCGCTCACCGTCAGCTACTCAGCTCTTAAAACGTTGTTCCAGGACGATCGCTCCGAAATCGTCTCCCTATTCCGGCAATTCGAAAACAACCGGGTGATCATCTCCCAGCGCCTGGGCCAGGGAACCCACGCCGACTCGACTCTGGCCAAAAGCGGCTATACCTTTGGCTATGGGCGCACGCAGCAGGAAGTGCTCTTACCCGCGTTTATCGCTGCCTATACCGGCCAGGATCCCAATACTACCAGCCTGGATGTGTTCGATATTTTCCCAAAAGTCAACTGGTCGCTCTCCTATAACGGCCTCGCCAAAGTCAAGCTGTTCAGCGAATTGTTCCAGAATTTCAGCCTGACCCACGCTTACCGTTCTACCCTGACGATCAATCGCTTTAATACCGGTCTGGACTACCTGCGCACCAAAGACCAAGGCGGCGTAAACGAACTGAACGGCAACTTCTACGCCCGGCTCGAAATACCCGAAATCGTTATCCAGGAAGGGTTCAGCCCGCTCATAGCGGTAAATGCCACGCTGAAAAATGGCATGTCGTTCAATATGGACTACAAACGCACCCGCAACCTGCAGCTCAGCATGGTCAGCAACCAGCTCGCTGAATCCCGAAATAAGGAAATCGTCATCGGCTTTGGCTATCTGCTGCGCAACCTCAATATCCCCTTCCTCACCGGTAAAAAGAGCAACGAAGTGGAACGTGGCCAGCGGGTCAAAGGTATTGGTAGGACCGAAGCGGGCACCACAGGTGCCGCCCGGCCAGCAGCACAAGGCAATGACCTGGATATCAACTTCAACTTCCGCCTCACCGACGATATCACGTTCAACCACCTCCTCGACCAGGGCGTTGTCGAACCTACGCGCGGTAGCTACCTCCTCAGCATTTCCCCCTCCGCTGAATATACCCTCAACCAACGGCTCAAGCTCCGCCTGTTCTTCGATTACCGCCGTACCGAGCCCGCTACTTCGGCCGGTTTCCCCAGAACAGATTCCGCCGGAGGCCTTGTCGTGCGCTTTACCTTGTAGGGGTAGGTTGGTGTCAAAAGACCTTTTTTGTTCGATGTGGCCAAAAAATATTTTGAATTTGCCTTTTTTTATTTGATTTTTAGAATAAAAAAAGGCAAATTCATTATCTTATTTTTTGAATAAAAAAGGTGCAATACTTTAGAAACCACCCCGCCCTAAAACTTAAATCTCTGTTAAAAAACCCTTTTGCTTACATGGAAAACCTACTTTTGCTTTGGTAGAGGCTGCCTCATACCCAATTTTTTATAAAGCAAAGCAACATGGCCGTTCATTACCGGGGGGAGTTTATGCGAAAAAATGCGATATGGATTATCATCGCCCTGATGAGCGTGGCCGTGCCAGGCGTGGTATGGCTACAATGGGACCTCATCGGCATCTCTGTCCGCGTCAACGAAGAGCGGTTCGATAAAAACGTCTATGACGCCCTAAATGAAGTAGCCAAGCAGCTCGAGGCCGATGAAAGCCGGACCGAGTTCTTTTCCAACCTGAACCTAAATGGCCTTATCACATCCTATATCCAAAAGGAACGCTTGTTCAACCAGGATATCCCGCCCAGCGAGATCTTCAGTGAAATCATCAAAAACCCCGAACTCTACGCGCTCTATGGGCTCATGGTCGGCAATAAACCGATCGAAGAACGCATAAAACCCAAAATACTGGAACTGACCCTCCTGCAAGCCTTCCAAAACAGGGGAATAGACCCCAGAAAACAAAAGTTTGTCTATCGCTACGGCATCTATTCACGGGCGAAAAAAAACTTTGTGATCATCGACGGAAACTATGTGGTATCCGATAACAGCTCCCAACAAAACTCCCTGAAGGGCGTCCAGTCCCGCAACCTGTACAACCCGGATTACTCCGTGTCCATCTTCCCCCATGAAAAGCCCTCTTCGGGCGAGCTCAGGGTCTTTTTCCCAAACCGCACCAATATCCTGTGGAGCTCGCTTTGGCAGAACCTCATCGGTTCCATCTTTTTTTCCTTCACCATCGTGATCTGTTTTTGCTATACGGTCTATATCATCTACCGACAGAAGCAGCTGTCCGCCATGAAAACGGATTTTATCAACAATATGACCCACGAATTTAAAACCCCCATTGCCACCATCTCGCTGGCTACCGACTCCATCACCAACCCCTCCATCCTCAGTAACCCCGAGAAGGTCAAACGCTTTGCCTATATAATAAAACAGGAAAATAATCGTATGAATAATCAGGTGGAAAAAGTGCTGCAAATGGCCCTCATCGACAAACAGGACTTCTCCCTGAAAATCGCCCCGGTAAACCTGCACGAGGTCATCGCAGCCGCTGTTGAACATATTAACCTGCAAGTGGAAAAAAAAGGAGGCATGGCCACGGTAGCACTAAAAGCAGAACACCCCGTCGTAGAGGGAGACCTGACCCACATCTCCAGTATAATCCACAACTTGCTGGACAATGCCAACAAGTACTCCCCGGAAAAACCCGATATAACCGTCTCAACCCAAAATACCCCCCATGGGGTCGAGGTAGAAGTCAAAGACGGTGGTATAGGGATGAATAAAGCAGCACTCAAACATATTTTCGATAAGTTCTACCGCGTCTCCACCGGAAACCTGCACGACGTAAAGGGCTTCGGCCTGGGCCTTAGCTACGTCAAGGCCATGATGGACGCCCACCAGGGCCGTATTGACGTGAAATCGGAACCGGGAAAAGGCAGTTCGTTTACCTTGTTCTTTCCTTTTCGACACACAAAAGATTAAACCCGTTTTACATCGCAAACCATGAACTATGGATAATTACAACATTTTACTCGTTGAAGATGATCAGAACTTTGGCGATGTCCTGCGCTCTTATCTCGAAATGCACCACTACCAGGTGACGCTCGCCACCGACGGCCTCGAAGGCCTGCATACCTTCCAAAAAGGCAGCTTCGACCTCTGTATCCTCGATGTCATGATGCCCAAGATGGACGGCTTTCGCCTCGCCCGCGAAATACGGTCTGAGGATGCCGATATGCCCGTTATCTTCCTCACCGCCAAAGCCCTTAAAGAAGATGTCCTCGAGGGCTTTCGAATCGGCGCAGACGATTATATCACCAAACCCTTCCTCTCCGAAGAACTCCTGGCCCGCATCCAGGCCATCCTGAAACGAAGCAAAAAACACGATGTGAAAGAGGATGAGGGAAAAGAATTTTTTATAGGAAAATACCATTTTAATTTTCCGTTGAGAATCCTTACCTTTGACGCAGGTGGAAGCCATGAAGAAAAATCAAAACTTTCACCCAAGGAAGCGCAACTTTTACGGCTTTTTGCCGTACATATAAATGATGTGCTCCCGCGGTCAGAAGCCCTCACCAAAATTTGGAGCGAGGACAACTACTTCACCGCGCGTTCGATGGATGTTTTCGTAACCAAATTGCGAAAATACCTTCGCCACGATGAAAACATAGAAATCGTCAATATTCACGGAAATGGCTTTCAGCTACTCGTGAAAACTGGCGATGAATAAGAGTATAGTTTTTGGGATTATGATTATGGCTGGGCAACACTCCTGTTCGCCCAGCTTTTTTTTGCCCGGGCCTGCCCAATTGCTCAATACAAAACGATGTATAAAATCCTCCTAAAAAAACTGCTCTTCCTCTTCCCCGCCGAACGCGCACACCATCTGACGATCTCCCTGCTCAAAGCAACACTGGCAGTGCCCGGCCTGCAGTGGATATTCCGCACCCTCTACCAGGTGCATGACCCCAGGCTACACAAACAGGTCATGGGACTTCCTTTCCCCAATCCCGTAGGCCTGGCAGCAGGATTTGATAAAGACGGTACCAGTTTTTCCCAAATGGCAGCATTGGGCTTTGGCTTCATCGAATTAGGTACCGTCACCCCACGACCCCAACCCGGCAACCCCCAACCTCGCTTGTTCAGACTGCCCCAAGACTTCGCCCTCATCAACCGAATGGGGTTCAACAATGCAGGTGCCGAGGCCCTAACTGCCCGGCTGCGCCACACCAAACGCCCCAAAAACCTGCTGTTAGGGGGGAACATCGGCAAAAATAAATCCACCCCCAACGAACACGCCCTGGAAGACTATCGCTATGCCTTCCAGACCCTCTTTCCTTATGTGGATTACTTCGTCGTAAACGTCAGCTCGCCCAACACGCCCGACCTACGGGCATTACAAGACAAAGAACCCCTCAAACTACTGCTCGATGCCCTACAGGCGGAGAACCGCACACAGCCCGAGCCCAAACCCATCCTTCTCAAAATCGCTCCCGACTTGTCACTCCCCCAACTCGACGATATCCTCGATTTGGTCCGATCCAGTGGTATCGCAGGTATCGTCGCTACCAATACGACCATCGAACGGACGGGGCTGTCCACCCCGCCGCATACCGTGAACGAAATGGGGGCTGGCGGGCTAAGCGGCGCCCCGCTGCGGGAACGATCTACCGAAATCATCCGCTATCTGCGCCAGCACGGGCCTACCGGAATGACCATCATAGGAGTAGGTGGTATCGCGTCCCCGGAAAGCGCGAGGGAAAAGTTAGCGGCAGGCGCTGATTTGATCCAGCTCTACACCGGGCTGGTCTATGAAGGCCCCGGATTGGTCAAACGCATCCTTCGAAACTTGTCCGGTCGGTAGATTTGTGGACAGGGTCTGCAACACGACGTGTGGCATGAGGATATATTATAAAAATTTCCTATGGTATCATTTTTGAGGTAGGTTTTGATACGGATTGCCATACGGCGGTCTGATACAAACTTACTACGAGCCTGTGATCAAACCACACACACCCTGTATTTGGAGGGATATCCGATTTTGGCTATTGGCGCTTTCCCTCAGCCTGCTGCTTTGGATTACCGTGCAAGCCTATCCTGCGCCCGTGTGGGCTGTCAGCGGTTGATCTTGAAACTTAAGTCCAGGCTCTTGAAAGAGTGGGTCAAGGCCCCGACGGAAATATAATCCACTCCGCTGAGGGCATAGTCCCGAATCGTCTCCAGGGTTATTCCCCCGGATGCCTCCGTCTCAAAGCGTTTCCCCACCTTTTGCACTGCCTGTCGCAATGCGGTAGGAGTAAAGTTGTCGAACATGATACGGGTGATCTGCCCGGTTTTCAGTACTTCTTCTAATTCTTCGAGGTTGCGCACCTCTGCGGTGACGTGTAGGGAGAGGCCCTGCGCCTGCTGATAGGCGGCCACCCGTTCAATAGCAGTGCGGATGCTGCCCCCACAGGCATCTACGTGATTGTCTTTGATCATGAACCAATCGTACAGGCCATTGCGGTAGTTTTGGCCCCCGCCCATTCGCACGGCCCATTTTTCGAGGAAGCGCAACAAGGGCGTTGTCTTTCGGGTGTCCAATATCCGGGTAGGCAGATCAGCGATGCGGGTGCAATAGCGGTGGGTTTCTGTAGCAATACCGCTCATGCGCTGCATCGTGTTGAGCAGGAGGCGCTCTGCCTGCAAAAGCGCCCGGGCACTCCCCTCTACGGTAAAAGCGATATCGCCTGGGTGTACTTCCTGCCCGTCTTCCAGGATGGGGTGAATGGTACAGGACGGATCTGCCGTGCGCAATATGGCATGGGCTACGGCTACGCCAGCTAATATGCCCTGGTCTTTTACCAGTAGGCGGGCGGTTTGCCGGGACGATTCCGGGATACAAGCCAGGGAGGTCACGTCGCCCGGGCCAATGTCCTCCCGGAGCCCCTCGGCGATAAAATGTGCGAGGTGTGCCTGTTCTTGCGGATCTAATGGATAGGACATAGCAGGGGATTAAAAGATCAAGCCCAACTTGAAGGTCAGCGCACTGATCTTACCCTTTGAATTTTCAAGCTGGTTGCCCCGCTGAGGGTCAAAAATCGTTCCCTTGTCTTCGGTGATATCGGCGAAGCCAATTTGGAAGCCCACGCCTGCGACCAGGGAGGTCGTCTCCGTCAGGCTGTACTCCAGACCGCTGTTTACGCCCCAGGCCAGGTTCAAGCCGTTCACATCCCGCCGGATGTCGAATTCTTTTGCCTGGTCGCCAATCCCGACCCCGGTGACGGTACCGCGGGCCTGGGAGCCGAAGCCCATGGTAACCCCCGATTCCAGGAAATAGCGCATATACCCGAACTCCCGGGTGCGCATTTTCAAATAGAGCGGGATTTCCACAAACTGGAGGCCGTACTTGAGCTTCACCCCGTCGGGCAGGGTGGCCAAATCGGGGCCCAGGTTGGAATTTTTCCAATAATTGCCCCCGTACTCATACAAAAGCGTACCCCCATGGTTGAATGCAAAGCCGATACCCGTGGAAAAGGCATAATTTTGGCGAAAATAATATTCGGCCAACATACCTAACTTTATGCCTAAGTTGGTGCCGCTCCGGTTGATACGTGTATCGTTGGTGTTCATCCAGGAAAAAGACGGACTCAACTGAAAACCGAAACGCATATCGGCCTCCTGTGCTCGGCCATTCATGTAGAACAAGGCGAAAAGCAAGGTCGCCATGACAATTTTTTTCATATTGATTCAGTTTATTAGACCTGTTGAAAAGGGGTGGCAGGACGGGGAAAAGGACTTTTCCCACTACAAACTCCTCTTTGCAACAAGACTGTAATTTGTTTTGGTATCCCTACCTTTGCAACGCCTTTATTCCAAAATTCTATGCGCAACTGGACGAAATCCTTTTCAGCTCTCTTCTTGGGGGCATTGGCCCTGGCCTCCTGCGGCAAAAAAGACGAGGAGCCCCGCCCCGACGTCAGCTCCATACACGTCCCACTCCGGATACGGCATTTTGAAAAAGACCTCTTTGCGTTAGACACTGCAAATATAGGGCTTGAATTGACGCGCCTCGAAGAAGATTACGGCGAATTTGCCGAACTCTTTTTCACCCGCATCCTGCCCGCTAAAGACTCGCTACTGGTACCGGAAGGGCCGGAAGCCTTTCTCAAAGGCTTTTTAGCGAATACCGATATCCAAAGCCTCTACGATACCTGTATGCTTTTGTACGGCGATTTTTCCAGCCTGGACCGGGAATTTGAGCAGGCGTTCCGCTACTTGCACTATTATTTCCCCAAATTGCCAACCCCCGACGTCACCACTTATGTCTCCGGATATTCCGTCGGCAATTTTATCTATCGGGAACAATCCCTTGGCGTAGGGCTGGATTTTTTCTTGGGTGCCGACTATCCCTACCAGCAGTATAGCCCACAAAACCCCAATTTTTCCAAATATCTGACCCGTACCTTTACCCGGGAGCACCTCGTGCTCAAAACGCTGGTCCCCCTCGTAGAAGACCTGGCCGGCGACCCCCCGGGCATAAAACTACTCGATGCCATCCTCCACACGGGCAAGCAAATCTACGTACTGGACAAACTACTCCCCGATGTGCCCGACAGCATCCTGATGGAGCTCCCGGCAATACAAACCCAATGGCTACAAGACAACGAACGCGATATCTGGGCCTTCTTCCTGAGCGAGGACTTACTGTATTCTGAAGACTGGCAAAAAATCCGCAAATATGTGGAGTACAGCCCTAATTCCCCAGGTATGCCCCCGGAAGCTCCGGGCAGAACGGGCACTTGGATCGGCTGGCAAATCGTGCGCAGTTACATGAAGAACCAGCCCCAGACCTCCCTTACCGACTTACTCGCCCAAAAAGACAGTCAGAAGTTCTTACAGATGTCCCGGTACAAACCCCCTCGAAAATAATTTATGGTGGCAAAAGAAACCTTTGTACCTTGCTCCCATGTTTAGCTTATAGCATATCCGGAATTTTTTGCTGAGGATGAAGCAGCCGTTTTTCCATCCTTGCCTTCTGAAAGGCCTACCACTCGTTGCCTCGCGACTAAAAC
>JBEGMH010000338.1:0-20941 GCA_041183125.1 Bacteroidota bacterium
TATATGTTGCCCATGAAAACCATGGAGTACCTGTACAGCACGCGCCCTATCCTGCACATCGCGGTACACCCGGAAGATCCGGTACCGATTCTGTTAGGGGAGTTCCCCACCTTTTACTGCATAGCACTTTACCGGGGTGCAGAACAGGCGGGCAAGGAGTTAGCTACGTTCCTGGCCTCCCTGTCGGAGCGAAAGCTGGGGCCAGCGCATCTAACAATCATGGAAAGCCGCTTTGGGGCGGATGCCGTAGCCCAGCTTTACAGCGCCTAACGCGTCAGGACGATTTTAAAAGGATAGGGGTTTTGCGTCCCCGACCATTCTTCAACAAGTACAAACTGGCCGACATAGAGGCCGCCGGGCAGGGTTTTCCCCCCTTGATCCGTTCCATCCCAACAAAAATCGCTTGGATGAGTGCCGATGTGGAGCGGGCCAAGATCGTTTTCCGTCAGCAAGCGCACCAACTGACCGCTTACATTGAAAATCCGAACGACATAGCGCTGTGGCGGCTGTTCACCAGCCAGGGCATACCGGAAACAAACCGCTCCGCCCGAAGGGTTTGGGTAGGCTTCCCACTGCAACACCTGCCGCCGGGGGAGCACATCGAAATGAATCGCCACATCGGTAGCTGCGTTGCCCTGCACATCCCATGCTTTCACGAGCAGGGAATAGGTTCCGTGTGCAGGCAGAATGGGCCGCCAAAGGGCCTTTGCCTCGTTTTTCCCCGAGCTGGAATCCGCGGGAACAAAAAGTAGGTCTTGCTGAAAACTAAGGCGTTGCCACTCGGAACGGGTGGGGCGGCGAAGATATACCTCCAGTAACTGTGTGTCGCGGAGCCACCCAAACCCAGGCTGATCGCTGACCTGAATGCAGATGTCCGGCTCGCTGTCCAGTGCGTCGCCGTTGCGGATAGCGCTACCTTGGTTGTCTATCTTGATGTGTGGTGGGGTTGGGTCCGGGAATATCCGCAGGGGCAATACCGCCCGGTTGTTTTGGTGGTCTCTTTCAACCGGGGTATATTCTGGGTTGACGACAGCGTGCAGCAAGAGCTCGCCTTCCCAGGGGCCACCTGGGATTTCCAGGAAGCGTTTCTGTGGGGATTGCGCTATTTGTACGTACTGCGTGTCGGAAAAGCACAAGGTTTCGCCTTGAAAAAGGGAATACGCCACCTTCAGTCTGGTGCTGTCCCGGTAGCCGCCAACGTTATAGACCACGCAGGGGATATAGCTTTTTTTTCCTTTGGGGATGCTGCTGGGCAAGGCGGGTTCCCGGATAAAAAAAAGCGCAAAGTCGGGCACTTCTACATACTGTACCCCCAGGAAGTCCGGGGGAGCGGGAAGATGAAGGCTATCTTTAGTACGTAGGCTTAGCCGGATGAAAGGAAACACGGCTGCATTTATCGGGCTCAAGTCGGTATGTCCGGGGCGTATATTTTCCATCAGCAGGGTATCTTGTCCGTTGGTACGGACGCCCGAGATAGACAGGGTCGGTTCGACGGGGGATGAGCGGGGAGAGAGGTTCCAATACAGGGCTTTCCAGGATTGAGCGGGGCCGGGTAAGGGCGGCACGAGGCGACCGCTGTCGGCGATACCCTGTAACACCCAGGTTTGGGAAAGAGGCGCATCTGCCTGTCCGATGGACTCGAGCGGAGGGTAGTCGGGACGATCTTTTCGATAAAAGAAAATATACGGTAAAAATGGGCTTTGGGTGAGTTGCCCGAGTTGTAGGGCACCTTGTCGCGCAAGAACGCTCAGGATGGATCTCCCCTCTGTATCCGCATCGAGTGCCCACTGCCCGCCCTGCAAGGAGCGGATGCTGTCGCATACGCTGATCAGCAGTACGAAATGCCCGGACGGGACGGTATTTTCCAAAAAGTCCACCAGTCGTTTACGTCCTTCCCTACTCGTCGTAGGAAAAGGAAAGGCTACAAAATCGAGTAAGGCAGGGTGTTCTTGTTCCTGGAGAAAGCTTCCAAGGCGCTTGCCAGGCTCGTTTTTCCATGGTCTGCCGCTGTGCCCGTCGAATACGGCCACATAAAAACCGGCATCAAAACGGGGGTTATTGAAGGGAAAATAGCGGGAAGGATGGTAGTTGACGGCTATTTCCGGCCGTCCAAGGTCGGGGTATCGCCCGGACAGTGCCCGAATTTCAAAGCACTGCGGACCAAAGCGAAAGCGCTGACGTGTGGAATCAGCGACGAGCTTGTCCAACTCGCTGTCGTCCCATTGTTGAAAATTACCCAGAAACCAATTGGCCTGGACAGGGGGGCGAAAGGTGAAACTAAAGGTTGTTTGGGGAAAATCATGCGGCGAGCGCACCCGCCAGAAGTAAGTTTGCCCGGCGATAGGGGGCAATGCGGGCCGCCAATGGAGCAATCCGTCGGAGTACCGGCCGTTCCCGCTTTTTAAAAAAGGACTATCAAAGGTTTCAAGGGTATCCAGCTCAAACCGATACTCCGATACAGGAGGATCGGCCAGGGCCGCGAGGAGCTCAATCGTATCCCTGGACACTACGCCGTAGGGCGGAGGATAAACGGCGCTGGCGCTGCCCGTCACAACGGATAGGAGACCGCCGTCGAGAGCATTGTTTTCTTCTGCTTGCGGGAGTGGCCATTCCCGGATAAGCCTTCGGGGGTCTAACTGTATGGAAACGCGGTAATGGCCGCTTTTCAGGGTGCCTGCTACCGGAAAAGGAAGCGTTATCGTCTGCTGGAGGCTAGGGCCGGCGTACTTTTTGAAGTAGGTTATGGGCTCGTTGTCCGCTTCCCGGGTCAGGTCCACCTGTATTTCCAAGGAATCAGGCCACCAGGCCCGCCCCCTGTTGGCGATGTCGAACAGCAGGAAGGCAGTGTCCAGACTGGTATGGACGATCGCAGGCGAGGTGCGCAGGGAACCGCGGACAATCGAAACGTCGGGGGCAGGTGGGAAAGGGAGCCGTAGTGCGGGGTCGCCGTGTAGTGCCATGGTTTGGATAAGGGCCCGTCGGGTCGGGGACAAATAAGCAGATAAATCGGCCAAACTTTCTCGCAACACGTCGCCCAAAACGAGGGGCCAGGGTGCGTGCTGCAGGCGCCGGTACAGCGCGCCAACTACTTCCCCCAAGGTGTGCAGCTCACCTACAGAAGAGCTTCCGACAAAGGCCACCGCTCCGCGTCCGGGTTCGAGCACATACTTTTCGCTCATAGAACGGAAAGGGCTGAAAATCTGCCCGGCGCTGCACCCCAATGCGATGAAAACGGGGTATTTTCCCGCATTGTGCAGATTTTCCACTTCTCCCAGGCTAAAATCAAAGGTATTGGAGCTGGAGTGGCCAAAAAAGGTGAGCAAAGCTACTCCCTGGTCAATCCGTTGGTGTAGGCTTCCCGGTGTGGTTTGTGGGAGTGCTTCGAACGACGTTTTGTAAAAAGAGTGGACTTGCATACCCAGGGGAGCTGCGCTGAGGCGCTGCCTTAGGGTGTCCAGGCAGGTGCGAATTTGGTTTTTTTCCCCTTCGCTTTGTCCGCCGGCTAAGTGGATGGCGTTTTTTGTCCAGCTTTGGTCCATGGAGTGTGGTTGCAGATACCGCTCCAGTTCCTGCACTTTGAGGAGGTAGGCATCTACCTGTTCCGGGGTGGTGGCTGCGAGCCGCCCGATGGGCGTATGGGGCACGGGGTTGCCGGGGAAGGTAGCCAGCAGTTGGTCCGATGCGGGGCTCCCAAAGGTGGGCAGGAAATAGTTAGGGAGTTGTTCTTTAGCGCGCAGGGTTGGGTACTCCCCGCCCTTTCCGAGGAGAAATACCGATTGCAGGCCCCGTTTTTTCAAAAAAGCAATCAGGTTGCGCACTCCGATAGGATGTCGGTCCATACCGTAGGCAAAGTGGTCTTGTATAGCGCTTAGCCCGACGACCGCCGTTCGGTAGTGGCCTCCTTCCGGGCTGGCGCGGTATGCGGCATAGCGCCGAGCGGCCCCGTCCAGGAACAAGTCGGCAGCCACTACGAGGTAGTCCACCGTATCCGGCCACGGCGGTAAAGGTGTTAGGGGGATCAGCTGGCGAATGTCGCGTGCTTCGCGTTCGGGGAAAAATTGTTCGGCGGGGGTATGCCCGGGGGCAAGAGTGTAACAGAGGTAGAGGCAAGCTACAGAGAAGGGCAAATCCGCCTGGATTTGAACGGGGATATCGTCCGTCGGCAGAACCGATGATGCCGGTAGGGTATATTGGACTTCTTCTACGGCAGGCCCGTGGAGGGTGCTGTCGAAAGAAATGTTTTCGGAAAAGGATATGCGCACCCGGTTCTGGCCGGAGGGGGTATAGAGGCGTATGCGCAGGGTCAGGTCGGTACCGGGTGCGCGATGCGGGGCGTGGATGCGTTTGGTATAGTGCGTGGTGAGTGGACTACCATAGCCTTCGCCGGTTTTATAGGCCCCAAAGAGCGGATACCCATGGAGGGCGGTGGGCAGGATATGGGCATCGCGTTCTACGAGGGCGATGGATACATGCCGGGCGTTCGGGTCTTGGGGTTCAGGTAGGGGGTTGCGCGGATCGTTCTGCTTTCGCCAGGCCAGGAAATAGGTAGCGGTATCGGAGAACAAGCTGTATTCGGGGTTGAGTTGTGCTGGGTAGGTTGGGGCGTATAAAAATCGGTCGAGTTCGCCGCGGTTCTTCCGGCCATAAAATTCCAAAAAGCCCTCCGGTGGAAGTGGGGCATCACCGGAAGAGACGTACAGAGGAACTTCCCGACCCAGGCAGAACAAGGCCCAGTCCCGGCGGGCAATTTCTGAAACGGGTATGCCCGCGCTGTCCAACAGGCGTCGTGGGATGCGATACCAGCCGTCGGCGGCAACGCGCATCTTGAAACAGGGGGAAGGTTCTATCCATTCATGGCCATAAAGGGTATCGGACTCCCCGTGCGGCATTTGGGCCTGTAGAGGCGTACAGGAGAGCACTGCAAACAGGAGAAAGAGGAAGTATTGCATGGGGCTGGTTTTAAGCGGTATACTCAAGAGGACACAGGCAAGGTAGGCGTTTTCTGTACAGGATGAAAGCCGACGGAGGAGAGGGGGATGATTTTAGAACGACGGAAAATGAAACTTTTTGGAGCTATTTTAGGTTGAAAAGCAAGGGTTTGAATTATCCAGAGTCAAAAATAGGCCCGTATTTGGCCGATCTGTTTGCGTGGGTTTTGTCCAAAAAAAATGCGTATGCTTTTCCCTATCGGCGATGACAATATAAAGGGTGGGTATTTCCCGGTTTTCAGTTACGGGCTCATCGCAGCAAACGTGCTGGCGTTCATCTGGCAGATCAGGCTGGGAGAGTACCAGGAGGCTGCGCTCTACCATTTTGGGGCCATTCCCCGTGAAATTGTGTATGGCCGCGATGTGTACACGTTGTTTACGAGTATTTTCCTACACGGTGGCCTGGGGCATCTTCTCGGCAATATGTTGTTTTTATGGATTTTTGCCGACAATATTGAGGCCAGGATTGGCAATGGCCGCTTCATCATGTTCTATGCATTGGCCGGGTTGATAGCGCACGGGGTGCATATCTATTTCAATCTCAACAGCAGTATTCCTACGATTGGTGCGAGTGGTGCGATTTCCGGCGTGATGGGGGCGTACCTGGCTATGTTTCCATCTTCCCGGGTACGGGTACTGTTTTTTATCTTTCCGTTCTACATACCCGCTTTTCTATTCCTGGGGATATGGATCTATATGCAGGTGGAGAGCGGGATGGGCATTTTGCAGCACGCTGCGGCGGAGGACGGTGTGGCGTATTGGGCACATATCGGGGGCTTTGCCTTTGGGGTGCTTGCCGGGTTAGCCTTTCGCAGCCTAAAGCCGAGCGCCACAGAGGTAGAGGTGTTGGAGAGTGACCTGGTGGAGTAGACTCATTGCGAGCCGGTTGGCGTTTCCCCTTCTTTCACGACGAACCCGCCTCCAGTGGAGTAGTAGGTATCGGAGGCCAGAAGTGCGCCCAATGCATCCCAGGCCTCGAAGCGCCGTCCGTTGGCATTGTTGGGGCAGGGATTCAGAGAAGTGGAAAACCAGGTCGTAGGCGGGGTGGAAAGCAAGGGCATGCTCTCCCCCTTAGGTGTAGAATCTGCATATTGGCGATCTTAGCCGGCAGGGTTTGTACCTCTTCTCCCGGTACGGTTACCGGGTCTTTGCCGCTTAGTCCCATCAAGATGGCTACATCGGTGCCGTGGCCTTTGCCGGTGAGTGCGAGGGAACCATACAAGTGGGCACACACTCGGGCGGTACGGGGGAACAGACCTCTGTGTTGGAGGTCGAGGGCAAAAAGCCCTGCCGCCCGCTACGGGCCTAAGGAGTGGGAACTGGAAGGGCCAATTCCGATTTTTAGCATATCAAAAACGCTGATTTTCTCCATGGGCGCGAATGGCTTTATAACCGGAAAGATACGCGGTAGTATGGAGACATCTCTTTAGGGTTCGAGTTCCTGGATTTTTTGCAGGATGGAGGCTTTTAAGTCAAAGGGAGGGGTTTGTTTTCGGAAGTGTTGTTTGAAAAATGTTTTGAAAGCGGGGTCTTCCGGAGGGGGGATAGCGTGCAGGATGAGGTTGGAGAGATTTTTTCGAGTAGTTTCAAATACTTGTTTTTCAAGGTCATTGCGGGCGGTATCGGTGGTATTCTGGGGGCTGGGTGAGGTAATTTCGATGAACTCAGGGTCTGTAAAAACTGCATAGTCCCCTTTCCATTGATGAGCTGAAGATCTCGACATGACACGTGTTTTTTGATGAAGGCGAATTCATTTTTGGTAAAAAAAGCTAGCCGTTCTCTGAGTAGCCCAGAGAAGCGGCGTAGCATTCCAGTTGATCTTTGAGTAGTTTCCTGGCGCGGTGCAGGCGGGAGCGCACGGTTCCCAGCGGGACATCCAGGATTTTGGCGATCTCATCGTACGAGAACTCTTCGATATCGGCTAAGATGATGACATTGCGGTACGTTTCCCCTAAGGAATTTACGGCGGCAGTCACTTCATCGCCCATCATTTGGTTGAAAAGTTCTACGCTGAGGTCTGTCTGGTTGTGGAAAGGAGAATCTTCATCGTCGTGGTGTACGATAAAGTCCTCGTAGTCCACCTTGTAGGGTTGCCGCGCTTTCTGGCGGTACTGGTTGATGAACGTATTCCGGAGAATGCGAAAAAGCCAGGCTTTAGCGTTAGTGTCCCGCTGGTACTGGTCGAGTGACTTGAATGCCTTCAAATAGGTCTCCTGCACCAGGTCGAGCGCGTCATCCTGGTTGTAGGTGAGATGATAGGCAAAGTTGTACAAACTCTCGTTCAGGGGGAGTAGCTCCTGCCTGAATAGCTCGGATTTTTGCATTGTTCCCGAATCTTGCTGTAAAACGGCTCGAAACATAAATATGAGATTTTAGCATGGTCGTTTTAACCACGGGACGAGAGATTAACCCAGTGCATGAAAAAAAAGTTCCCGATATTTAAACTATTGTAAAAAAAGTATGGGTTGGATGCCCGGGACGACTTGTTCGAACCATTTCACCGGAGCTGGGTTCTTATCGCCGGTGTAGGTGTCGCAGGCAAAGAAGAGGTAAAAGAGCTGTAGGTCAGGTGCGATACGGTCGAGGAGTTGTTGCAGGCGCAACCGGCTGGCGTAGGGCTTTTGCTGCAAGAACTCCATGCGCCAGGCATAATAGGCTTCATCGTGGAGTTCTGTGATGTCGAGTAAAAGGGGCTGGGACAAATAGCGCTCCAGGAAATGCCGGGCCAGCACCCCGTGGTGCCGCGACCAGTCCCGCGGATAGCCTTTGGACTCCTTGTGTTTGAAGGTGTCGTGCACAAAGGCGATGAGGCGCAAGTCCCGGCGCAGGGAAGCCGGCAGCTCGAGTTGGTCAATGTTGTTCAGCACTTCCCGGATGTGTTTATAGACCTCGCCTTCTGGGTGGCCATAGCGGGGGGTACCCCAGCCCAAGCCGTAGACGAACTCAGGTTCCTGCAGGAACTGGTGCTCCATGTCCGTTTCCGGGCGCAGCACTTGCCGAAAATCGGAGTCGGTCAAAGGTCTGGAAAGTCCGTTCAGCCACATCATCGTCAAATCATTGCTCTGGGAAGACGCTTTTTTCCTTGTACATCCCTACCCCGCCGGCTGCTTTTTGGTTTTTATCCCCTGCTACAAGCTGGATGGGCTATTTCGTGTAGGCGGTATGGTACAAGGCATCATAACCGTTTGAAAGCGACCTTTTACATCCCCTTGTTAATATCGTGTTAAAACAAAATTGTGTTTGTAACAAAGAAAAGAAAATAGAAGTTTCTTAGAGGTGAATTAATTTATTTTATCAGAGAAAACCAAACTTAAAACTTAATTTCTATGAAACAATGGCTTAATCTCGTCTTGGCAGGTATGTTCGGCGGGTTGGTTACGTTCGGAGGGATACGCCTCCTGGAAAAAGGCGGTGCGGAGAGTGCGCAGGTTTCTTCTCTGGCGCGCCAGGTGAAACTGGTCAACGCAAATGCCGCGGCGATCCCTACGTTCGATTTTTCGGCTGCTGCGGAGCGGGCAACCCCGGCAGTAGTACACATCAAATCAGAAGTGACTTCGAAGATGAGCACCCAGGGAAGCCCCTTTGGCTCGCCCTTCGAAGAGTTCTTTGGCCGCAATTTCGGCGGTAGGGGTATTCCTCAGCAAAGTTCCGGCTCCGGGGTAATCTACTCGTCTGATGGCTACATCCTGACCAACAACCATGTGGTGGAATCGGCCACCAGCCTGGAAGTTACGCTCTCCGACAACCGGAAGTTCAAGGCTAAAGTAGTGGGTACCGATCCCAAAACGGACCTGGCCGTCCTCAAAATAGAGGGCGATAACCTCACCCCGATGGAAATGGGCAACTCCGACGAAGCCAAGGTAGGGGAATGGGCCCTCGCCGTAGGGAACCCCTTCGACCTGACGTCTACCGTCACCGCTGGGATCATCAGCGCAAAAGGGCGCAATATCCAACTGCTCGGCGGAGGTACCGCTATCGAGTCCTTCATCCAAACCGACGCGGCCGTGAACCCGGGCAACAGCGGAGGCGCCCTGGTTGACGCTACGGGTAAGCTCATCGGCATCAATACGGCCATCGCGACCCGTACCGGTGCGTTCTCCGGCTACAGCTTCGCCATCCCCATCAACCTGGCCAAGCGCATTGCCGACGACATTATCGAATTCGGTTCCTATCAGCGCCCCTTCCTGGGCATCAGCATCAGCGACCTCGACAGCGACTATGCCGACGAGTTAGGGGTGGACCTGTCGCAGGGCGTCGTAGTCGAAGAGCTGTCCGACGGGGGCTCTGCTCAGTACGCAGGTATCTTACCTAAAGACGTGATCACAGAGGTAGACAGCCGCTCCGTGAAGTCCGTCGCCGAGCTTCAAGAGGTGGTAGGCCGCGCTAAAGTGGGCGACACCATTGACGTTACCCTTTATCGCAAAGGGAAGCGCCTGCAAATCCCGGTGCGCCTGCGCAAAAACGGTTCCACTGAATAGACCGGTCGTAAGGGGAATCAACATTTAGTAAGTTTGTTTTTCGTTTAATAACGCATGGTTTGCCCGAGGCGCTCCCCGAAGTTGCGCCTCGGGCTTTTTTTGTAGATAGCTTTCGGACAATAGTTACAAACGAGTAGACTTTTTTCCTATTCGAAAAAATAACTTTTTGAAAACTAATATTTTAGGTAAAAAAACACCTCAAAATACCAGCCAAAAACGCGGAACACGGGGCGTCGTTTCGTCCTTGACCGGTTGGAGCAAGAGCCTTTTCTTTGCCGAAAAAACGATGGCGTACAAATGGCATACCCTGGGGGATGACCTGTTGAACCTCTTCTGGCCCCGCTTATGTCCGGGCTGTACCGCGCCGGGCTTGGCTTCCGAAGCGTTGATTTGCTTGCAATGCCAGGCCCATCTGCCCTATACCGGCCACCACCACCTGCTGGAAAATGCGTTCACACGCCGCTTCTGGGGGCGTTTGCCTATTGAAAGCGGGGCTGCCATGCTCACCTTTAGCAAAGGCGGACGGGTACAGCGCTTGCTGCACGCGCTGAAATACAGAGGCCGCCAGGACCTGGGCGTTTACCTCGGGCGGATATACGGGAACATGCTCGCCCCGGCGAGTGGGTTTGCGGATATAGCGTGTATCCTGCCCGTTCCCCTGCACCCGCGCCGCCTGCAGGAACGGGGCTACAACCAAAGTGCTTGTATCGCCCAGGGTTTGTCTGAAACGATGGGCGTGCCCTGGTCTGGGCAGCACCTGCGACGCGTACAACAGACGACGACACAGACGCACAAGTCCAGGGTAGGGCGCTTTGACAATGTAGGGAGCGCTTTCGCACTGGAAAATCCCCTTGCGCTGGAAGGCAAGAATATTTTGTTGGTGGACGATGTGCTGACCACCGGCGCCACCCTGGAAGCCTGTGGATCGCTGTTGCTGCAAGTACCAGGCCTGCGGCTTAGCCTGGCGACCCTTGCGATGGCAGCAGATTAAATTTTTAGAGGTAGCCTCTCTTTTCTGAAAGGAGGTTTATCCTTCTACCAGCGTTCCGATGGGTTCGCCGTGGATGATGCGTTTCAGGTTGTCCGGGTTGTTGACGTCAAAGACGATGATGGGGATGTTGTTCTCCTGGCAGAGCGTGAAAGCGGTCATATCCATGACACTGAGGCCCAAGCTGATGACTTTGGCGAACGTGAGCCGGTCAAAGCGGGTGGCGTGCGGGTCTTTTTCGGGGTCGGCGGTGTAGATACCATCCACGCGGGTCCCTTTCAGGATGACGTTGGCATTGATTTCATTGGCGCGCAGGGCGGCGGCGGAATCGGTGGTGAAATAGGGGCTTCCCGTTCCGGAGGAAAAGATGACCACGCGGCGCTTTTCCAGGTGGCGGATGGCCCGACGACGGATGTATGGCTCTGCGATTTGCTTCATCTCTATAGCAGAGATGAGGCGGGTGTAGATGCCGAGCCCTTCGAGTGCCGACTGCAGTGCCATGCCGTTGATGACCGTGGCCAGCATGCCCATGTAATCCCCCTGAACGCGTTCGATGCCGGATTTTTCGGCTTGCAGGCCGCGGAAAATATTCCCGCCACCGATGACGATGGCCACTTCGACTCCCAGGTCGACAATCTCTTTGATTTGGTTGGCATAGTGGTGGAGCATATCGGCAGAGATGCCGAACCGCTGTTCTCCCATCAGCGATTCTCCGCTGAGTTTCAAAAGGATGCGTTTATATTTCACGTTGGGCATATATGGATATTGGCTTGATTGGATAAAGCTAAAAAATCAGGTTGAGGTTTACAAGACTTGTTAGGGATGAGCGAAGAGGGAAAAAAGGAGATGTTGGCCCTTTTAGGGTCCCTTTGTAACGAGCCTACGTATTAAGAGGGCAAAAAAAAGCCCTGTACGGGGCGGAGGGTTGAAGTCCGCTTTGTACAGGGCTTTTGCGATGGGTTGCACGCTCGGGGGGACGGCAGGAAACCGCTGTGTCCTCCGAGGGTTTCTCGAAAGGTACTGACGAGGAATCAACCCAGTTTGACATGCTTGAAGCTGGTTACGGTCAGGTCTTTATGAATGGACTTGAGGTAAGCGGCTACGGTGAGCTTGTTGTCTTTGACGAAATCCTGGTTGAGGAGGGTGCTGTCCTTGTAGAACTTGTTGAGCTTGCCGAGGGCAATTTTTTCGAGCATTTCCTCGGGTTTGCCTTCGTTACGGGCAATCTCCTTACCGATTTCGATTTCCTTTTCGATGATGGAGGGATCCACGTCGCCTTTATCCAGGGCAACGGGATGCATGGCCGCCGTTTGCATAGCTACATCGCGCCCGGCATCGTAGTATGCAGCATCGGCTAAGTTGAGGCCTACCAGCACGGCAGCTTTGTTGCCCATGTGGATATAGGGGCATACCTGTGCGGCTTCGACGTGGGCATACTCAGCTAACTCGAGTTTTTCGCCGATGACCCCGATTTGCTCTTTCACTTTGCCGTCAATGGTGAGGCCGTCTTCGAAGGGGAGCTGCAGCAGTTCCTCTCGGGTAGCAGGGGAATTGGCCAAGGCTATTTCCCCGAATTTGCGGGTGAGGGCTACGAAGTCTTCGTTTTTGGCCACGAAATCCGTTTCGCAGCTCAACTTGACGATGACGCCGCGGGTGCGGTCGGGCGATACGATGGCTAGGACAGCTCCTTCGGTCGCTTCGCGGTCTGCGCGTTTGACGGAGAGTTTTTCGCCTTTTTTGCGGAGGACTTCGATTGCTTTTTCGAAATCCCCTTCTGATTCGGCGAGGGCCTGTTTGCAATCCATCATACCTGCGCCGGTCATATCGCGCAGTTTTTTGACGTCAGCAGCGGAAATATTTGCGCTCATTATAATTTGGTGGTTGGTGGTAAAAAAAGTCAGTGGCGATTAGCCTGCGGCTTCTTCCTTTTCCGGTTTGATAGACTTGCGCTCTTCCAGTCCTTCACGGATGGCCTGAACCATATATTCCGTGATGATACGGATGGACTTGGAAGCGTCGTCGTTACCCGGGATGGGGAAATCCACCCTATTGGGGTCCGCATTGGTATCTACGATGCCGAAGGTGCGGATTCCCAGGCGTTGTGCCTCTGCTACGGCAATATGCTCGTGTTCGATGTCCACGATGAAAATAGCGGCCGGCAGGCGGGAGAGGGTAGCGATACCCCCGAGCACCTTGTCGAGTTTGTCGCGTTCACGGGTAAGCGTGAGGCGCTCTTTTTTGGTGACGCTGGTGAGGGAGCCGTCGCCGAGCATGCGCTCGATATTTTGCATTTTCTTGACGGAGCGGCGCACGGTGTTGAAGTTGGTCATCATCCCACCGAGCCAGCGCTCGGTGACGAAGGGCATGCCCACGCTTCTAGCGGCGGTGGACACGATGTCGCGGGCCTGCTTTTTGGTGGCCACGAACATGATTTTCTTGCCGGACTTGGCGAGCTGGCGCATGGCGTTTGCAGCGCGGTCCAAGCACTCGGACGTGCGGTTGAGGTCAATAATGTGGATGCCGCGGTGCTCCATGAAGATATAAGGAGACATTTTCGGGTTCCACTTTTTCTTGAGGTGGCCGAAGTGCACGCCGGCATCGAGCAGTTCTTTATAAGTTGGTTTGTTCATTTTTTCCAAGTTAAAAAGATAAGGAAAAAGAGGCGTTGGGCATTAGCGCTTGCTGAACTGGAAGCTCTTGCGCGCCTTGGGTTTGCCGTACTTTTTGCGTTCGACCTCGCGGGCATCCCGGGTGAGGAACTTGCGGGACTTGAGGGGCTTGCGGAAGTCTTCGTTCAGTTGAACCAAGGCGCGGGAGATACCCATGCGCACAGCTTCGGCCTGGCCTTTGAACCCACCGCCCATCACATTGACCTTGATATCGTACAGACTGGCCACTTCTACTGTTTCCAGAGGTGCCGTTACCGCTGTTTGAATGTGGATCTGGGGGAAATACTCCTTGAGCTCCCGACCGTTGATCTCTATTTTTCCTTCGCCTTTCTTCAGGTAAACGCGGGCCACCGAGGCCTTTCTTCTACCTGTTGCATTAATCATATCCATACGCGTAAGCAATATTTAGCGTCCGTATTTTTCGAACTTTGAGAGAATGGATTAAAGAGTGAGCGGTTCCGGCTGTTGGGCAGCGTGCGGGTGCTCCGCGCCCTCATAGACGAAAAGCTTTTTGAACATGGCCCTGCCCAGGCGGTTCTTGGGTAACATGCCTTTTACCCCGCGCTCTACTACCAGTATAGGGCGTTTGCCGAGCACTTCTTTCGCCGTGGCGATCTTTTGTCCGCCAGGGTAGCCAGAATACGTCTGGTATTCTTTTTGGAAAAATTTCTGACCCGTGAAGCGCACTTTTTCGGCATTGACCACTATGACATAGTCCCCTGCGTCGAAATGCGGGGTGTAAGAGGGCTTGTGTTTGCCGCGCAGTACAGAAGCAATGCGCGAGCAAAGGCGGCCTACCACCTCGCCTTCTGCATCTATGATGTGCCACTTGCGCTCCACAGTCCCTTTGTTCGCGTGTATCGTCTTGTAACTCCGAGTATCCACAACAATTGCTGTTTAATGATGAAGAATGTGTATTCGCGTTCTATTTACTAAAGCGGTGCAAATGTAGGCGCCTTTTGTACATTGCACAAACTTTTTGAAAAAAAACTTCAATTTTTTTTATCTAATAAATTGAAAAACAGGGAAAATTTTGCCCAACGGTGATCATGGTAGCGTTTCTCTACCGTCGATAAGGTGGAGAAACGCAAAAACCTTTCGCCAGGTGCCGTGTTACATCCAAAAAAACAACGCATTATGAACAGAAGGGTGTTTTTGAAAGAAATGCACAAGCCGGTTCTATTGACCTGCGCTATTTGTATGGGCGCCTGCACCAAAGAAGACGCCGTTCCCGATCCGGGCACGCCCCCAAGCAACAGCCGCCTCACGGTAGACCTCGGCGCGGAATTGCTGGCGATAGGGGCATTCGTGACAGGCCCTAATGTAATCGTGGTACGCCTGGCAACAGGAAATGTACCTTCCTCTTTCGTAGCCGTACAACGGGCCTGTACCCACCAGGGCACCGATGTCAACTGGAATGCGGGTGCCAAGGAGTTCGTATGCCCCAACCACGGGGCGCGTTTCAACACCAGTGGGGTGAACGTAGGGGGGCAGTCTACGTCCGCGCTTCCCCGGTACTCCATTTCCGTACAGGGAAATACCCTCACGGTAAGCTGAGAGCCATTCTTTTGGCCCTGTACCCCCGCGACGCCCTCAAAAAGCCTTCGGGAGGACGGCAAACAGCTCTTTTCCCTCCACTGACCTCTTGAAACAAGTCTTCAACGCAATCCAAGACACATCCTGATGAAAGACGAACTGACCAGGCCCCCCAGTCCAAAAAGCGAAGATCCCGGAGCCGCCCTGCGCAAGAAAGACCATATCAAGATGGCTTTCCTGTCACAGGTGTCGCAGGGCGACCTGGACGGGCGCTTCTTCTATGAGCCCCTGCTCAGCGGGCATCCCGATAAAGGAAGCTGGCCGGTATTTTCGTTCTTGGGAAAAACGATGCGCGTGCCCGTGTGGGTGTCCAGCATGACCGGAGGCACCGGGTTGGCACACCGCATCAACCACAACCTGGCCCGTGCTTGCGGGGAATTCGGAATGGGCATGGGCTTGGGCTCTTGCCGCCAGTTGCTGTACAGCGATGAGTTCCTGAACGACTTTGCCGTGCGCCCCCTCATCGGCCCGGACTACCCCCTCTTTGCCAATCTGGGCATCGCTCAGGTGGAACAGCTCGTGCAGGGCCGAACATTGGATCTGATAGATAAGCTGATCCAAAAACTGGAAGCTGACGGCCTCATCGTACACATCAACCCTTTCCAGGAGTGGCTCCAACCGGAAGGGGACCGCTATCACCGCCCACCCCTCGAAACAATAGCTGCCCTACTAGACCATGCGGCGTATCCGATTATCGTGAAGGAAGTCGGCCAGGGCATGGGTATGGAAAGCCTTCGTGCACTCCTCCAGATGCCCGTGGCCGCCCTCGATTTTGCAGCTGCCGGGGGAACTAATTTTTCAAAACTAGAACTCCTGCGCAGCAGCCCGCAAAAATCGGAAATCTTTGGCCATCTGGCCCATATCGGCCATACCTTCACCGATATGGTGGAAATGGTCAACAGTCTCTGTGCGGAATTAGGGGATACCGTACGCTGTCGGCAAATCATCGTATCCGGTGGGGTAAAACATTTTTTGGATGGGTATTATGCAATCCAAAAGCTGGGCCTGCCCGCAGTATATGGCCAAGCATCTGCTTTGCTGCAGTACGCCCGCGAAGACTACGATATCCTGCAGGCGTACGTATCGGCGCAAATAGAAGGCCTGGAACTTGCCAGGGCATTCTTGCGAATCAGGAACTAATATGAAGTAGGTAGTGGAAAAACGTGTAGAAAGCTTCTCGAAAAAGAATAGAGAGGAAAAAATAGCCTGGCTGGATCGTGCTTTCCTCGCGTCAGGCGGCGACTTGGTGTCGGTGCTGGCAGGCTATCTGCACCCCGATGAAGAAGTGCAACGGGTACTGAACGGACTGAGCGAAAACACGCTTTGCAATTTCCCCATGCCATACGGGATCGCCCCTAACTTCCTGATCAACGGGCGCTGGTATGCCGTGCCTATGGTCATCGAGGAGAGTTCTGTAGTGGCAGCGGCCTCCAGCGCGGCCAAGTTCTGGTCCCTGCGGGGAGGCTTTCAGGCACGGGTGCGCACAACGGTCAAATTGGGGCAGGTACATTTCAGCTATAAAGGGGATAAACGCCGGCTCTTCGCGCTGCAGAAGGAACTTTTTGCCTACCTGCTGGCCGACGTTGCCCCCGTTACCGCCAATATGGCGCAACGCGGCGGTGGGGTGCTGGGCATGGAACTGCTGGACTTCACGGATCGGGAACCCAACTACTTCCAACTCCTGGTGCGCTTCGAAACCTGCGATTCGATGGGGGCCAATTTCATCAACTCCGTGCTGGAGCAGTTTGCAAGGGGATTGCTAGGTTTTATAGACCAATGCCCGGAGTTCGCCGCAGACCCACCGGAAGTGGATATCATCATGGCTATCTTGTCGAACTTTACCCCGGAGTGCATCGTGCGGGCGGAGGTCTCTTGCCCCGTGACCGCTCTGGACGGAGCCGATGATGAGATGGACGGCACCGCTTTTGCCGAAAAATTCAGAAAAGCAGTCCGCATCGCAGAAATTGACCCTTACCGGGCAACGACACACAACAAAGGAATATTCAACGGGGTAGATGCCGTGGTGCTGGCTACCGGCAACGACTTCCGTGCGGTAGAGGCCTGCGGACATGCCTTCGCGGCTGCCTCAGGCACCTACCAAAGCCTCAGCCATTGTACGATCGAGGAGGGCGTGTTCCGTTTCTGGATGGATCTCCCCCTGGCACTCGGCACGGTGGGCGGCCTCACCAAATTACACCCCCTGGCCCGGCTTTCCCTAGAGGTTCTGGGCAACCCCAGCGCATCAGAGCTCATGGAAATCGTGGCGGCTACGGGCTTAGCTCAAAATTTCGCAGCCCTGCGCTCTCTGGTGACGACCGGGATACAAAAAGGGCACATGAAGATGCACCTGGCCAATATCCTGCACCATCTGGGGGCTTCGGCAGGCGAGGCGGAGGCAGCGACCGCTTATTTTGAGCACCACGTAGTATCTTTCTCCGGCGTACGGGAATTTTTGCAACACTATCGCCTGGGGCAGACGCCCGGCTCATAAAGCAAGCGTATGGCTCCGAACCCGCCCTTGCTGTTGCGCGCCAATGGCAAACTATTGCTCAGTGGCGAATATGCCGTTTTAGACGGGGCGCTCGCCCTGGCATTGCCCACCCGCTTCGGACAGGCACTCGAGGTGTCGGAAACCCCTGGTGCAGCAGGGTCGCTCCGTTGGGAAAGCATAGACGAACAGGGCAAGTCCTGGTTCAGCGCTGCTTTTCAGACCGCCGACTGGTCCTGCATAGAAGAAGCTCCCTCTGAAACGGCACGATGGATAGAACGGCTGGGCCGCGCTATTCAGGCAATGAGACCAGAGTGGTTGCAGGGGACACCCGCCCTGCAGGTGCGTACCCGACTGGATTTTTCCCGCGACTGGGGGCTGGGCAGCAGCTCTACCTTGGTGTCTCTTTTGGCACAATGGGCTGGTGTGGACCCCTACGCGTTGCTCGCCGCCAGTTTTGGGGGCTCAGGCTATGATATTGCCTGCGCCCAGGCTACAGGGCCGCTCCTGTTCCAGCGAAGAGCCGCTGTGCCCGCGTACGTGGAGGTGCCTTTCAACCCTGCCTTTCGGGAGCAGCTCTTTTTTTTATACCTGGGAAAAAAACAAAACAGCCGCGATGGGATAGCCCGCTACCGCGCATTAGGTGCCGGTACCCGGCAGTTGGTGGACGAAATAAGCGCCCTGACCTGGGGCCTTGCCACGGCGGTGGAACTCGACCACTTCGAAGCCCTGCTGACCCAGCACGAAGAACGCATCGCCAGCGCGTTGGAGCTTGCGCCTATCGGGGCAGAGCTGTTTCCCGATTACTGGGGGAAAGTCAAGTCCCTGGGGGCCTGGGGAGGGGATTTTGCCTTGTTGAGCAGCCGGCGCCCGGAAGTGGAAACCCGCAGCTATTTTTCGGAAAAAGGCTTCCCCATCCTGATTCCGTACGACGAACTCATCTTAAATCCATACGCAACATGCCTACCCAATGGTACGACGGCCGGATAACCCGGATAGAAGCTGTCCACGCAGATATCCGCCGCTTTTTCCTGGAAGTCCCGCAGACAGAGCGCTTCGATTTTCAGCCGGGCCAGTTCATCACGATGGACCTGCCCATCCATGAAAAGCGCCTGCACCGCTGGCGGAGCTACTCGATCGCCAGTGCACCGGATGGCGGTAACGAGATAGAATTGTGCATCGTGCGGTTGGAAGGTGGACGGGCTACCCGCTACCTGTTCGAAGACGTAGGGGTCGGATCCACCATCCGCTTCAAAGGGCCAGGCGGGACGTTTGTGCTGCCGGAAACGATAGACAAAGACATCGTCATGGTGTGTACGGGTACGGGTATAGCTCCTTTCCGAAGTATGTTGCGCCACTTGGCGCGCAGTGGCCAGCCCCACCGCAAGGTACATCTCATTTTCGGCACCCGGTTCCGGAGCGGGGTACTGTATGAGGAAGAATGGATGGCACTGCAACGCGAAATGCCTGGCTTCCAATACTCCGTTGCCCTGTCGCGCGAAGAAGGCCCCCTGGATACACTCCCCTTTGAAGCGCGAAAAGGCTACGTACATGCGTACTACCAGGAGGCTTGGGCTGGCCGCGGGGAATCGGTGCAGTTCCTGCTCTGCGGGTGGTCTAACATGGTAGATGAGGCTAGGAGCCGCTTGGTGGAAGAGATGGGCTATTCGCCCGCTCAAGTCATCACAGAACTTTATGGCTAACCCAACCATTTGTAGCCCCGGGGCGTTATCCGCTTAATTAACCGATGGTTTATCTTTAAAACATAAAACACGCATTGCCATGGATAGTCCAATCATCAATAGCCCGGTCATGTTCTACACAGAGGTAACGCCCAATCCGGAGACGATGAAATTCGTCACCAACCGCATCCTCTATCGCGGGACAGCAGATTTCCGCGAGCGCGAACTGGCGGAAACCTGGTCCCCTTTGGGTAAGATGTTGTTCGACCTCCCCTACGTGAAAGGGGTGTACATCTGCAACAACTTCGTGACGGTAACCAAAGAGTTCAACTACGATTGGAACGAGATCACGCTGGTCATCAAAGAAAAAATCAAGTCCTTTGTAGTGGAAGGCGGCATTGTCCTGCAGGAAGGTTTCGCAGAGGCGATGGCTGCCCTGGAACCCAAGGAAGGCAGTATAGGCAGTGGGGACGACGCCGAGCTCTCCAAGCGGATCAAAGACCTGATCGACACCTACGTCAAACCTGCTGTGGAATCGGATGGTGGAAATATCGAGTTCAAATCCTTCAACCAGGGCACGGTAACCGTCATCCTGCAGGGATCCTGCAGTGGCTGTCCTTCCTCTACCGTTACGCTAAAGTCGGGTATCGAGGGCATGTTGCGCAGGATGATCCCCGAAGTACAGGAGGTCGTATCGGAAATGGGGTAAAAAACGGTAGTTTTTGGCCGAAAAAACGCCTCCCCGTTTCCTAAGTCTTTTTTGCCGTTTCTTTTTACAATCGTCCGTTTTCTAAAAACACAAATTCATACATAGGTATGTGTTTTAATGGGTAAAGCTTTGTATATGAAAAGCCTATAAATTTTTCATAAGCCCTTGATTGTATTTTAAATAAGAATTTTGAAATGGGCAAATCGGGCACATTTGTCCTGTCCATCATGTAAAAAGCAAGGGTTTTGTTATTATAAAAAAATACAATAGATAAAAAATCAAACTATTTTAGCGCCTGTCCATCAAAACAAAAAGTGCTAATTTGCCCCTGTTTTTACATGGTTTCCCTCCCTTTGCAGCGGGCAAACCCTGGGCAGCGGAAGTGCTGTACCGGTAGTTAAAAGGCCACTAATCCCCCACATTCCATACCGATTTCAAATGCTATGCTGTCAAGCGGGGTGTTCCCCCCGGCACCTACGCTTGATTCTGTAGTCTTATATTTGTGCGGACAAGTACGGATCAGGCCTTTTTTTGGGCAAAAATATCTTCCGTACGAGGTCGTTTTGAAAAATGGACTTGTTGCAGGGGGTAAGCGAAGTGGGAAACAGGGTATTTTTTGTCCACGTGAAGGCTTTTTCAGCGAATATGGCCTTGCCATGATCGCTCGAAAAGATAGCGCGTGAGCGAAAAAACCTCTTTGGCTCCCCGTGCTTTCCCCGCAACAAGCCACTGTCATAATCATAACACCAAAACGGGCTGCGGGGTGTGCGCGCTCCAGGCCAAAATGTTTCATTAAAGCCATGAAAAAAGCATTCTTGTTTTTGTTGGCGCTGGCGGCCTTTCACGCGAAAGGCCAGGTAGGGCTGACACAGGTGGAAAGCAGGGCAGATGCCCAAAAAGCGGGGCGGCTACAGGTTTTCAAACAGGCAATCTCCAATCGAAACCGGCCCGACTTTCCGCAGGTATCCACTTACGAACTCCTGGAATCCGATCCACGCGTAGTAGGCCTGCTCCTCGACCAGGAACCCCAGGCTTTTGTCATGGCGCTACCCGGGCCCGACCAGCGCCCGCTCGAACTGGAACTGGAGCGGGTAGAACTGCTTGCAGACGAATACGTATTGCGCACCAGCGACGATGAGTCCGAACGGGAAGAAAGCGAAGGGGTATTCTACCGGGGCCGGATCAAAGGCGACCCCAACTCGATTGCGGCCATCAGTGTTTTTGAAAACGGGATGCAGGCCATGTTCAGTTCTGCGGCTATGGGAGGGGACTACCACGTCGTACCTATGCCCAACAGCGAAGAAACGTCGTATATGTTGTACGCCGACCGGCACCTGCGCAAT
>JBEGMH010000339.1:0-4061 GCA_041183125.1 Bacteroidota bacterium
CCGCGGCTGGCTGCACGATGGCGTGGCCGCCGGAGCCTATACCAACGGCGTGCAGACCAACTTCCAGGGCCTGCTCATCGCTTCCGCCTACCACTCGGGCATACGCGATTTCGACGTGCAGACGGGCTACGAAGCTGCCCGTAAAAACGAACTGGACTACAACGACCGCAACCTGGGCAACGGCAAATACGACCTGCACTACTTCGTACAGAACGGCTATGTGCCGTACAAGGACACCCTCCTGCCCAATGGCTGGGTTTTCAACTTTGGCGCCTCTCATACGCTGGAGTACAGCTTCAGCTCGTATGCGGTCGGCCAGTTTGCCAAGGCCCTGGGCAAAACCAAAGACTATGAGGTGCTGATGCGCCAGGGTACCCACTACCGGAACCTGTACGACCCGGTAACGGGTTTTATCCGTCCTAAAAAAGAAGACGGCAGCTTCCCGGAACCCTTCGACCCCATGAAAGCCTGGGACGGTTTCCAGGAAGGCAATGCGTACCAGTACACCTGGTATGCGCCCCACGACGTCGCCGGTTTGATGGCGCTTATCGGTAAGGAAGCGTTCAACCGCCGCCTGAACGAGATGTTCGAAAGTGCCAGCAAGATGCAGTTTGGTGGGGGGTCGGAGGAGATCCACAGTTTTTCCGGTATCGAAAAACGCTACAACCACGGCAACCAGCCTGGCCTGCACCAGCCCTGGCTGTTCAACTACTCCGGGCAGCCCTGGCTGACGCAGAAGTGGGTACGCGCCATTTGCGATGATTTTTACGGCTTGGAGCCCCTGCGCGGCTATGGCGTCGGGCAGGACGAAGACCAGGGGCAGCTCGGTGCCTGGTACGTACTGGCCGCCCTGGGCTTGTTCGACGTCCAGGGCCATGCGGCCATGAACCCTACTTTTCAATTGGGCAGCCCCTTGTTTGACCGGGCCCGTATATTGCTGGATCCGACGTACTACGAAGGCAAGGAATTGGTCATCGAAACGAAAAACAACGGCAAAAAGAACCCGTACATACAGTCGGTACAGTGGAACGGCCAGCCCATTACCAACAGCTGGGTGCTCCGCAATACCCTGGTGAAGGGAGGAACGCTGCAAGTCGAATTAGGAGAACGCCCCAACACCAAGTGGGGAGTGGGAGCGCCACCGCCTTCGATGAGTACGGAAGGGCAGTAGCGGGAGGCTATCTCCGCACGACGCGCCGGATAGTGGTGGTAGGGCAGGGACCTTTGCCGTCACTATCCACGCGGGCTTCCACCCATTGCCGCGATAGTGCCACTCCGGGCAGTGGCCCGATGAGGATACCGTCAGCGCTGCGTTCGAGGATGTTGAGGCCCTCGCTCACGTTCCAGTCTAGGCGCACAAAAGGGCCTTCGAAGCGATAGAGCGCCGGGCCGGTAATCCAGTCTGGGCCGGTAATCCGGGCGCTGGCGCACAGGTCTTGCATGCCCGGCTGCGGCTGCCGTTGATAGACGCGGATATAGTCTATGTCCATGTTAGCGGGAAGGGTGGTCTCCGCCGTAGGGGAGCTGGTGAAAGGCGTTACGCCATCCACTCCGACGGCTACGTTGGCGATGACGTCCAGGGGCCACTCGGGCAGGAGGAGGTTTTCGAGATAGACACCGGGCTCCAGGGAAGTGCCGGGCAGGACGGGCTTCTTGCGGCGCTGCTCTTGCAAGCGCGTCATCTGCCGCACCTCGTAGCCATTGACCAGCCAGCGGATGGACCAGGGGTCCCATTCCAGGGCGAAAACGTGGAAATCGCTCGAATAATCCGGGCCGTAGTGGGTATCGCCATGGTAAAAATGCCCTCCTTCGAAGTCGCGGTGCACATTGGTGTACTGGATATCGGGGTCTTGCATACCCAGCTCGAAGATGTCAATTTCGTTGCCCCCCCAGCCATAGAGCCAGAAGGCGGGCCAGAAGCCCATGCCCCGGGGCAGGCGGCAGCGCATTTCGAAGCGCCCGTACTTGAATTTCCAAGGCGGGCGGGTATGGATCATCCCCGAACTATAGGCCCGCTGCTCGCCCATCCAGGCGACGGGTTCCCGTTGTACCCGGATTTGGGCATAGCCGTTGCCTACCTGCACGTTGCGGTCGAGATAGACCTGGCCTTCGGCGCCGTGGGTGCGGCAATAGGCGCACTGGTCTTTTCCCTGCGGATCATAAGGGTAGTAGGTAATCCACTTGGTCGTGTCCAGCTTGCTCTTGGAAAATTCGTCGTGGAAAACGAGGTGCCAGGGCGCATCGGGTGCCGGGATATACCCGCCCGTGACCTGTACTTTTTTGTGGAGTTGTGCCCACAGCGGCGCAGCAAAGCACAGGGCACCCAAGAGGGCGACGGATAGGGGTATCTGCCGGGGCATTTACTTCGCCACGGCTTTTTGCCGGCATTCCCCCAGGCCTTCGATACCTAGTTCCACGACATCGCCGGGCCGCAGGTAGCGCTGGGGGGAAAGCCCCATTCCTACCCCGAAAGGCGTACCGGTAGAAAGGACGTCGCCCGGCAGCAAGCGCATGAACTGGCTGATATAGTGGATCAGGAAAGGGACTCCATAGACCATGTCGGAGGTATTGCTGTCTTGCATGGACTCGCCGTTCAGCTTCAGCCAGAGGTGCAGGTGCTGTGGGTCGGCGATTTCGTCGCGGCTGACGAGCGCGGGCCCCATCGGGGCAAACGTATCGCAGCTTTTGCCTTTGACCCACTGGCCGCTGCGCTCCAACTGGTAAGCGCGTTCGCTGTAATCGTTGTGGATGGTGTAGCCGGCGACGTATTCCATGGCCGATTCGAGCGGTACGTAACTCGCTTCCTTGCCGATGACGACGGCTAGTTCCACTTCCCAGTCGGTTTTCTCGCTGCCGGGGGGGATCACGAGGTCGTCGCAGGGGCCACAAAGGGCGGTGGTGGACTTAAAAAAGAGCACGGGCTCGGCGGGGATGGCCATTCCGCTTTCTTTGGCGTGGAGGGCGTAGTTCAGCCCTACGCAAACGATTTTAGAAGGGCGGCAGAACGGGGGCCCGAGGCGTGTTTCGGGGGGTACGACCGGGCAGCGGTCGAGGTTATGTTCGAGCCATTCGGCTAAACGCTGTAGGCCGTTGGTACCGAAAAAGCGTTCGTCGTAGTCCTCGCCGAACGCGGAGACATCCCTGCGCAGGCCCTGCGCATCGAGGATACCCGGTTTTTCGGCACCGGGCAAGCCGAATCGAATACATTTCATGATCGCAATGCTGATGAACTCCAAAGGTATGGAAAAAAGCGGTATTCAAAGCAGTTCGACGGTGATCCAGTCGGCGAGCAGTTTGCCGGAGGGGCTGATGGTGTAGTGCCCGTCGTCGCTATGCAGGAGCAGCCCTTTTTCGAGGAGAGGCTGGGCTAATTGCAGGAAGCGCTCCCGGTATATCGGTTCTACGGCCTGTGGGTCGAAGCCCCAGATCGTGCGCAGCCCGGTCATGACGAGTTCGCGGTAGCGCTGTTCGGGGCTGAGGGTTTCGGATTCGTACCAGGTTTCGCCTTCTTGTCCCAACAGGCGCAGGTAGGCGGCGTTGTTGGCTATGTTCCACTGTCGGGAACTCCCGTTGAAGGAATGGGCGGAGGGCCCCACCCCGAGGTAGGGGGTTCCAAGCCAGTACGACGTGTTGTGGCGCGCATAGCGGCCCGGCTGTGCGAAGTTGGAAATTTCGTAGTGCTCATAGCCGGCTGCTGCCAGGGCGTGGATGAGGTATTCGAATTGGCGGGCGGCCTGTTCTTCGTCTATGGCGGGGGCTTTCCCTTTTTGTACAAAATGCCACAGGGCCGTGCGTTCTTCGACGGTGAGGCAGTAGGCGGAAATATGGGGGACGCCAAAATCGAGCAGGGTTTGTATGTTGTATGCCCAGTGGGCATCGGACGTGGTGGGGGCGCCGTAGATGAGGTCCACGCTGAGGTCCTGGAAGCCGGCAGACAGCGCGTCCTCGAGGCAGTGTATGGCCTGTGCGGCCCCATGGGCGCGGTTCATGAACGACAAGTCGGCGTCGAAGAACGACTGTACGCCGATGCTCAAGCGGTTGACCGGGGTTTGGCGCAGGGC
>JBEGMH010000340.1:0-3221 GCA_041183125.1 Bacteroidota bacterium
GCCTATTTCGTACCTACCGCCGGGATGTTGCACGAACTCCGGAAAGCTGCCCGCCGCGGGGTGCGCGTGCGCCTGCTCCTGGGCAGGTACTCCGATGTAGGGCTGGCTCTGCGCGCTACCCGCTTCCTGTACGATTGGCTCCTGCGGCAGGGCATGGAAATCTACGAGTTCAAAGAGGGGATCCTGCATGCGAAAATTGCAGTGGCCGACGCTTGCTGGGCTTCCATAGGCTCCTATAACCTCAACTTCCTAAGCGCTTTCGAAAGCCTGGAGCTCAACCTGGACGTCGCGGATGCCCCCTTCGCCCTGCAGGTAACAGCTGAATTGGAAACCATCCTCGAGACCCGTTGCGAGCGCATCCTCCCGGAAGCACATCCCCTGCGCCAAACCCTGGTCGAGCGCATCGGCAACGCCCTGGCGTTTGTCGCACTCTGGCTGACCGCCTACGTCGTTTCATTTTTTGACCGAAGAAAAGAACGGACGTAGTTTTTTATTGTAAAAAAAATTTTTTTATTGTAAAAAATATTTTTTCAAAATAAAATATCTTATTCGCCATGAAACCCTTAGAAGTCCATTTGCTGAGAAAAACCTATACCGGGGATGCCTTTGAAACCCCTAAAGAACTGAATACAGCGTTTCACAAAGGCATCATCGGCCAGGATCGCGCCGTGAAAGCCCTGGAATTTGGCCTCGGAAACCACCGACCGGGCTTCAACGTCTATGTCGCCTCGTCGGACGGGAACAGCAAGATCGAAGTGGTGCGGCATTTCCTGGACGGGCTTTCGCAAAAAGCACCGGTGCCGGCCGACTGGTGCTACGTGAACAACTTCAAAGACCCCTACTGCCCGAAAGCCCTGCGTTTGCCCAGCGGCATGGCCCGCGAGCTGAAGTCGGACATCGGGCATTTCATCGCCGAAGCCCGTACCGCATTAGTCAAGACCTTTGAAAGCGAGGAATATGCCAATAAGATCAACGCAGTCAAGCAGGACCTCGCGGAAAAACAGCAGCGCGTCTTCGCCGCCGTCTCCGAAAAAGCAGAACAGGAAAACTTCGCCATCAAACGCACCCCCATGGAGATCATCGCCATCCCCAAAAAAGGCGATGCCGAAATGACCCAAAAAGACTTCATGGCGCTCAGCGAGCCCGAACGGGAACGCATCATCAAAAAGCAGTGGGAGTTTCAGAACCTGCTGCAGGGCGCCCTGCGCAAAGCGCGGGAAGTCGAAAAACAAACCGCCCAGGACCTGCTGCAATTGGACCAAAAAGCCGCCCTTTTTGCGATTGAAGACATCCTCGACGACCTCCTGGTCAAGTACGCGCCTATCCCCGGCCTCACGGAATACCTCGAGGAGGTGAAAAACGATATCCTCGAAAACCTCTTGCTCTTCCTGCGCAAAGACGACGAAGAGGGCAACCCCATGCTGCGCCTGCAAAAAAAAGAGCTGTCGCTGCGCTATGAGGTGAATATCGTCGTGGACAACGCCAAGGCCCGCAAAGCGCCCATCCTCGTGGAGCTGAACCCCGCGTATTACAACCTCTTCGGCAAAATCGAACGCGAATCGGAAATGGGTGCCTTGGTGACCAACTTTACCCTCATCCGCCCCGGTGCCTTGCACTTAGCCAACGGCGGCTACCTCATCCTGCCCGTGGACGACCTGCTCGCCTCGCCTTTTTCCTGGGAAAACCTCAAGCGGGCGCTGCGCAGCCAGCAGCTCGAAATCGAAGACCCCACCCAGAAATACGGCTTCATGTCGGGTAAAAGCCTCAAACCGGAACCCATCGCCCTCGATGTACAGGTCATCCTCGTCGGGCGGCGGCAACTGTTCCAGCTCCTCTACCAGTGGGACGATAACTTTAAAGAACTGTTCAAGATCAAAGCGGACTTCGACGATGCCATGGAGGCCAGCCCGGAAAACCTCCAGGGCTTTGCCACCCTGATGCAGGGGATGGCCAAAGAAGAAGGGCTGTTGCCCCTCTCCGCCGACGCCCTCGCCCGCCTGGCCGAACAGGGCCACCGCCTGGCCGGGCACCAGGGCAAGCTGAGCACCCACTTCAGCCTCCTGGCCGACTTGCTGTGCGAAGCGCACTTTTATGCGGAAAAAGACCTCGCCGCCTCCATCGAATCCCGGCATGTGGAAAAAGCACTGTGGGAAAAAAACCACCGCTCCGACCTACTCTATGAAAAAATCAAAGAGCTGTTTGCCGACGGCACCTACCTGCTCGACCTGACCGGCGCCAAAACCGGCCAAATCAACGGCTTGGCCTATCTCGATGCCGGCGACCTGGCCTTCGGCAAGCCCAACCGTATCACTGCGACCTACAGCATGGGCAAAGCCGGGGTCATAGACCTCGAACGAGAAGCCACCACTGGCGGCCCCATCCACAGCAAAGGGGTGATGATCCTGTCTGGCTTCCTCTTCGACCTCTTCGGGCAGGACAAGCCCCTGACCCTCTCCGCCCGCCTGGCTTTCGAGCAGAGCTACGGCGGCATCGAAGGCGACAGCGCCTCCTGCGCCGAATGGTATGCCCTGCTCTCCGCCCTGTCGGGCGTGCCGATCCGCCAAGGCATTGCCGTGACCGGCTCGATCAACCAGAAAGGCGAAGTACAGGCCATCGGCGGCGTCAACGAAAAAATAGAAGGCTTCTTTGAAGTGTGCCGCCAGGCGGGCTTCCCGGGGCAGCACGGGGTCATCATCCCACAGAGCAACGTGCCCAACCTCATGCTCGCCCCGGAAATAGTCGCCGCCGTGCGCGAAGGGAAGTTCCAGGTGTGGGCAGTCGCCACCGTGGCCGAAGGCATGGAAATCCTGACCGGCGTGCCCACCGGGCAGCGCAGCCGCGATACAGCTACCGGTGCCGTGTCGTTTGAACCGGGCAGCGTGTTTTTCCAGGCCAACGAAACCCTGCGCCGATTGGCCAACATAGAAAAGCAATTTGCCACCGAGGCGGAGGGGAAGGGGAAAGGTTGAGCAGACCTGCCCGAAAACGTCCAGGCAATATGGAAATCCTCCCCTACGACAGCATCTGGACCTGCGTCCTCGACGTGCCGGACTGAAAAAGCCCTTCCGGCTTCGAAAAAACCTTCTTTTTTTTGGGATTTATCCTCTTTTTTTAGCCCTGTCAGCGTATTTTGACAGGGCTAATTTTTTTTAAAATATTTATTTACATTAATTTATGTAAATTTTATTCATTCCTCATCTTTTATTCGGCTAAAAGTAGCC
>JBEGMH010000341.1:0-11322 GCA_041183125.1 Bacteroidota bacterium
TCTATCAGTTTTCCCCCCTTCATAAACCGGCTCCCAAAAACGCAATCGTACCCGCCTTCTACCAGGGTGCGGTAGAATTTGATCAAATCCGCCGGGGAATCAGACAGGTCGGCCATCATGACGGCGACGCAGTCCCCGGAGAAGCGTTCCAACCCGTACCGGACAGCATAACCAAACCCGTTGGGCCCGTGGTTGGTCTGGTAGGTCAAGCGGGGGTAATGGGCTTTTAAGCCCTCCAGGACATCCGCGGTATTGTCTTTAGAGTTATCATTGACGACGAATATCTCGAAATCAATCTGCGCTGCTTCCAGGGCATCGTGCAGTTGCCCAATCGTCTCCGGGATGGATTCCGATTCATTGTAGGCAGGGATAACCACGCTTAATTTCATAATAGCTCAAAAATTTTAAGGCCTACGCCGTTTGCCGCTTTTGGCTTATCCATGCCGATAGATTGCTCAATACCATGTAAAAACCCATCAGGGGAATCAACTTGAAAAACCCACGGCGGAAGGTGAATGGGATGTTTACCGCCGGAAACAGGATCAGCAACAGATGGAACCCCAAGTACAACACCCCAATCCAAAAGAGCATCACCCCTCCTTCGGGAAGGGCTTTCCGGGTCAGGCTCATCACCACCGTAGCTCCGAGGAATAGGAAAAATACAGGGACCGTATAGTTCCAATAGCCACTTTGCAGAATGACGATGTTGTTCATTTGGGAATAGTTCTGTGCGATGAGCGAGAACAAACCCTCTACTTTAGGCTGTATCTGGCCGGCCAGGTCAACGGCATCGGGCAGGTACAGTTCGGTGTACAGAATACTCCAGAGGAAGACCGCCAGGATAGGGGACAGGGAGAAGAATACGGGGGCTTTCAGCAAGGGCCAGTCTATTTTTTTGCGCTTCCGGTAGTCCTCGACCAACAGCCACAACGAGCCGAAAGGCATAAAAAACACCGTTTCCGTCCTCGACCAGCAGGCGAGGAACATAGCTGCCATGGCCAATCCGAGCGATGCGTTGCTTTTGTCCTGCGTATAGCTGTAAAAAGCGTACACCCCGACAAAGAAAAATACCGCGTTGGAGTAGTCCGTCTGTAGAATGAAGGAATACGCGTAAAACTCGGGGGCGAACAAGATGAAGAGCAAGGCAAAAAAGGCTATGCCCGGGTGCGCGTGTTTTTTCGCCACTGCATAAAAGTACAGGTAGAAAAAGGTACTGAGCAGCCCCAAC
This sequence comes from Bacteroidota bacterium, assembly GCA_041183125.1. Lineage (GTDB taxonomy): Bacteria > Bacteroidota > Bacteroidia > Chitinophagales > Saprospiraceae > JADJPL01. The sequence goes on from JBEGMH010000341.1 coordinate 1,229, forward strand.
CATACCTGTCCAAAGTCTATGCCGATCCCCCTGGTCAGCACCTGCATGAGCATGGTGAAGGGCGCATAGAACAACTGGTTGGTGTAGTAGTTGCTAAAAGGCAGCAATTCCGTAAAGAGCTGTGAACCCGCGATAGAGCCGTCCCGCACGGCGTACTTGGCCACCAGGTCTATGCCCATGGTAGCATCGTAGGAGTGCGGGGGGTAGTAGTACGCCCTCCAGGTTGAAATCAGGCCGAAAAAGGCAATGAACAGCAGCGGAGGGATATCGTGGAGTTTGAAACCCCATTGGGCCTGCTTGAAAAAAGAAAGGGGAAAATCCCGTTTCCATAGGAATACGGCTACCAGAAACAGTACCTGTACCCCCCACAAAGTCAGCGGGTTGATCGGCAACGTCAACACGTCGAGCAAAAAAACGAGAAAGGAGGCCGTACCCATGCCCAAAATCACTGAAAGGGAAAGGGTTTCCATACCAGAGCGGTTTTTTCCACCGCCTAATATATGCAATAGGCCTAACCCTACCAAAAAACTGAGGGTCACCAGGGCCAAGGTCGTGATTGCTTGCATGCCATGTAGTTATTGCGACGTGATGTATTGGATTACCTGGTTCCGGTCGGTCATCAGCGGCGAGGGCTTGCCGAAAGCTTTTCGCACTTCCTGGTAGATGTTCCCGTCTTTGATTTCCACCAGGGCGATCTGTTTTTCGGGCGTGATAAACACCGTGTATTGGGCGGTTTTGATCGTATCCTCGGGCATACCCAGGGTAATGGGCCGGACATCCATGCAGTGGTAGCTAAAAATGTTGCTCTCCGCCAGGTAGTTGTACAGCTCGTTGACCGCGTTGGGGTTGTTTTTGTCGTAGATGGACTTCAAGTAGTACGTCTGGGGCGGGAGCAGGAAGCGCGACCCCTTGGGCACGTTTTTGCACACAAAATCAAAGACATTGAACACCTGCCCATGGCGTTCCATGCTGCGCGTCAGCGTATCCGGCTTAGCGCGCTGTTCTGGTATTTCGCGGAAGTAGGGCAGCACCCGCTGCTGGAGCCATGCCTTGTTCTGCGGCAAACTGATGAAGACCAGCGGCGCTAAAAAATAGAACACCCATCCAATGAGGTTGGTCGGCGAACCGGGAGCTGCGGGCTTCTGTGGAGCTCTGCCGGCCGCAGGCCGGGCTTTGATTTTTTTTGCCATATACTTGCGGTTTTACGCGTTGCGCTGCGCTTGTTGTTCGTATATCTGCACCAGGATATCGTTCAGTCCATAGGTGTAGGCCCATTCCGGATAGTGCGCCTTGAACTTGGACACATCCGAGATATACCAGATGTGGTCGCCGATGCGGTTGTCGTTGGCATACGTGTAGTGCATGGGCTTGCCGGTGATTTGCTCGCACATCGCAATGGCTTCCTTCATGGAGCAGTTGGAGTGCCGGCTCCCCCCGGCGTTGTACACCTCTCCCTGGCGGGGCTTGAGGTAGAAGTGGTAAAACATATTCACCAAATCGTAGGAGTGGATGTTGTCGCGCACCTGCTTGCCTTTGTAGCCGAATACCGTATAGTGGTTGCCGGTCACTGCACATTTCATGAGGTAGGACAAAAAGCCGTGCAACTGGGCACCCGAATGGTTGGGGCCGGTCAGGCAGCCCCCGCGGAATACGCCTACGTTCATCCCGAAATATTTCCCGTACTCCTGGGCCAACACATCTGCGGCTACTTTGGAGGCACCAAACAGGGAGTGCTTCGAGTTGTCAATACTCATCTCCTCGTCAATCCCTTCCTTGAAGTAGGGGTGGCTTTCCTCTATTTCCCAGCGGTCTTCCAGCTCGACCAAGGGGAGGGTATTGGGCCGGTCGCCATACACCTTGTTGGTCGAAGTGAAAATAAACACGGCCTGGGGGCAAAACAGGCGCGTCAGCTCCAATAAGTTGAGCGTACCGTTGGCGTTGACCGTAAAGTCGGTGATGGGTTCTTTCGCCGCCCAGTCATGGCTGGGCTGGGCAGCCGTATGGATGATGAGCTGGATATCGGTGCTGTATTGTTCAAATACTGCCTTCAGCGCGTTGTAGTCCCGGATATCTGCCTGGACATGCGTGTAGTTGGGGATTTTCTCCTGCAAGTCCTGCCGGCACCAATCGGTGGAGGCATCGCGGCCAAAAAAGTAGGCGCGCAGGTCGTTGTCTATGCCCACGACCAAATCCATTTTATCCGCAAAAAAACGCACGGATTCACTTCCAATCAGCCCGGCAGAGCCGGTTATTATGGCTACCTTCATATTATTTAGGCTAAAATGTGTTTCAGTTGTTCCTCGTTTTCTTGAATCCAAAGATATATATCGTGGAAAATATCGCGGGGGCCCTTTTTCGGTGCCCAGCCGGTTTCCGTGAATATTTTGGTATTATCGGAGATATAAGCCCTCAGATCCGCCGGGCGGGTTTGGGGATCAGAAGCGATGGGGATGCGGTTCCCGGTGATTTCCTCGCAGATACGGGTCATCTCCCGCAGGGAAGCACTACAGGCCAGGCCGCCACCGGCGTTGAATACTTTGCCGGCGAATCGCCCGATATCGTGTATTTGCAGGTCTATCAGCGAAACGGCGTCGTCTATGTGCAGGATGTCGCGCACTTGCTTTCCACTTCCCCCATAGCCGATGTACTTCAGGGATTGGTTCCAGTAGTGCTTCGCCATCCAAAGGGTGACGACACCCTGGTCGGTCTTGCCCATTTGCCGGGGGCCTGCAAGGACCCCAAAGCGCGTGATGGCCGCTTCCAACCCATAAAAAGCCGCGTATTCCTGGATGAACAGTTCAGAAGCGAGTTTTGTAGTCCCATAAAAGGAACGCGCCCCGGCTAAGTCCAGCTCCTCTGAAATGCCGCGTGCGGAAATACCGCGCTCCGTCTGCCGATCGGAAAAGGAAAAGCGCTCCGCCTCTTCCACAAAGTGGGCCTGCTCGATGCGTTCGATGGGATATACCCGGCTGGTCGAGAGAAAAATCAACTTGGCTTTGTATTTCAAACACGCGTTGAAGCAGTGTATGGAGCCGTAGAGGTTGTTGTGGATCACGTAGGTCGGGTCATCGTCAAGCCCTGCCAATACAGAGGGCTCCGCAGAGGCTTCGACCAGCACATCGAACGCACCCACCGCGCGGATGTCTTCGGCGTTGCGTATGTCGCCATGCACAAATTCGATGCCCCGCTGTTTGAAATCGGTCAGGTTCAGCTCGGAACCCCGCCGTTTCAGGTTGTCCAGGGCAACAACAGTATAACCTGGGTATTTCTCCTTGAGCCGGATGCAAAGGGACGATCCTACGAACCCCGCTCCCCCGGCAACTAAAATTTTCATACTCACCATTGACAAAATGCACGAACTTCAAAAACCGGCTCAAAGGTAGGGAATAATTTTTTTGCTTTTTGGGTATAGACTTACAGTGCAAGGATTATCGAGGCGGTTTCAAAAATATTTCGCCGCAAGCCGTCTATTCATAGCCAGGATTTTGCTTCAAGGTTTCATTAGCGGTCAGCTCCCGGCTGGGGATGGGCATGATCCCGCGGAATTCGTCCACGCCCAACACGGCCTTGATTTGCCGGGTACGGGCCAGGTCGAAGTAGCGGTGCCCTTCAAAGTTGAGCTCTGCCCGGCGCTCGTCCAACAAGGCGCGCTGCCAGGCGGCGTCCGTAGCGACCTCGGAAGCAGCGAGGGCGGGGAGCCCGCGCCGTGTGCGCACCTCGTTTACATCGGCCAAACCGCTTGCACGGCCCCGCGCTTCTGCGCGGATGAGGTATAGCTCCGCCAATCGGACGATATAGGCCGGGTTGTCTTTGTTGGTTTCGCCGCGGTACTTTTGGGTGCGCCCATCGGGCAGGATAGTCACATCGTTTTTACCCGCTTCGAAGTTCAGTAGGTTGGCCCGCACATCGCCCGGGCGGGCGGCAAAAAACGCCTTCAGCGATTCGGCGGCGAGGTAGTTCAGCTCAGGGCGAATGGCGTCGTCGCGGCTGTAGGTGGCGCCGTTGTACCCACTGCGGTTTTGTGCATCAAAAGCTAGTTCAAAGACCGATTCGGGACTCTGGCGCGTACGGAAAATATCGGTATAAGCCGCTGCCTCTAATAAGGCGAAATCCCCGGAGGCAATGACCCTACTTGCAAAATCCGCTGCTTTGGCCATGTCTTTCTGGTAGAGGTAAACCCTTGCCAGAAGGGCGTTTACGGCGTTGATATGGACAAACCGAACGTCTTTTTGCTCTTTGTCGAGCAAACCGGCAGCAAGGTTTAACTCCGACAAGACAAACTGATAGGTGGCCGCCACGCTCGCCCGGGAAGGCCGGTCTGAAATTTTTTGCACGCTCTGTACGATGGGGACCCCAAAAGCCGAACTGCTGTTCCAGTGCTCGCCGAAGTAGCGCAAGAGGTCAAAATGCGCCAGGGCGCGGATGGCCCGGGCCTGCCCTTCGAGGTGTTTTTTGGCTGCCGGGTCGAGGTCATCCACCTTCGCCAGCCCGTCCAGCAGGTAGTTACAGTTGGCGATGACGCGGTACACCGACGTCCACAGCTCTTCGATGATGACGTTTACCCCGGTCACGGCCCTGTTGCCGAGCTGGTCCAGGGAAAGGGCTTGGTAGCCGCCCGTAGCGGCGTTATCGGTGTGGCCTTCGCTCGCCAACAGGTAGGATTCCCCGTAGTATCCCGGCTGTTGCATGGCGCTGTACAGGCCGAGCACGGCTGCTTCTGCGCTGGCACCGTCGGTGATGGCCTCGTCGGCGGCAATGTCGTTGGGGGAGCGCTCCTCAAGGAAGTTACAGGACCACAGCAGGGCCAGGGCGAAGAAAATGCTCGTTTTTTTCATGACAACACTATTTTTGAAAAAAGTCATGGTCGTAGTTTATAGCTTGAGGTTCACACCTAACAGCAGGGTACGCGAGGAGGGATAGGCACCATAGTCCACCCCTGCCGTGCGGTCGGCAAGGCCACCGTTGGACGATACCTCGGGGTCGAACCCTTTGTACCCCGTCAGGATGAGCAGGTTCTGGCCCTCAGCATAGACCCGCATCCCGCTGAAGCGCCCCACTTTGGGAAAGGTATAGCCCAGGTTCACGTTCTGTACCCGGAAAAAAGAAGCGTCTTCAACTAGTTGCGAGGAGTTGAGCACCAAGTTGAGGTTGACGAAAGATGCCCGTCCGTACTCTGCTTCGTCGCCCGGCTTGCGCCAGCGGTCGCGTACGTTGACGGTGTTGTTGGCGTAAATGGAACTCAAACCGCCCTCGTTGCTCCAGCCCAGGTTCTCCGTCGTGCCCCGGATCAGGTTATAGACTTGGTTGCCCACCGAAAAGCGGGTGAACACCGACACGTCAAAACGCCCGAAACGGAGGTTGTTGCTCAAGCCCCCAAACCAGTCGGGCATGGCTTTGCCGATAATCTGTGCATCGTCGTAGTCAATGACGCCGTCGCCGTTGGTATCCTCAAACTGCACATCGCCGGTTTCGGGGTCCACACCGGTGTAGCGCAAACCCAGAAAAGACCCCAGGGGTTGTCCTACTTGAAGGATGTGCGTCGCTTCGAGGTCGTCGTAGGCGTTGAGATAGACGCCGTCGCTGCTCAGGCTTTTTATTTCGTTGTGGATAAACGTGGCGTTCACGTTGAGGTCCCACTGGAATTTGCCCCGGCGCACAACAGCGGCGTTGAGGTTGTATTCGACCCCCAGGTTCTGCACCTCGCCCCCGTTGCGGGTCACGGTGGCGAAGCCGGTAGTGCCGGGGATGATGTCTTCGCTCAACAACCTGGCTTTGATGGAGTTGAAGAACTCCAGCGAGCCGCTGAAACGGCCTTCCCCGATTTCGTAGTCCAGGCCGATGTTCAACATGCGGTTGGTCTGCCAGCTCAGCCCCGGGTCGGCGAGGTTGCGCAACTGGATACCTGCCCGCCCGGCGTAACGCGAGGCGGAATAGAAGATGACGTTCTCGAAGTCCCCGATTTCCTGATCGCCCGTCAGGCCGTAGCTCACGCGCAGCTTGAGGTCGCTGAACACCCTTTTTAACCCGCTCAGGAAAGCTTCATTGGACAGACGCCAGGCCAGGGCACCCGAGGGGAAAAAGCCGAAGCGGTTGTCGCGGGAAAAACGGGAAGAACCATCTGCCCGCGCCGTAACGGTAAATAGAAAGCGGCTGCGGTAATCGTAGTTTAGGCGCCCCAGGAAGGAGAGAATAGAAAAAGAGGTGCCCGTCGAAGTAGCGCGGACGATATTAGCCGCACTGGCCAAGCGCTCCAGCCCACCTGGGGGAAATCCCTGCCCGGTCGCGCCGGAGCGCTCGATCTGGGTGCGCTGCAACGTCACCCCGCCCAGGGCGGTAAAACTGCTTTTGCCGTTCGACTGGGTGTAGTTCAGCGTGTTTTCGTTCAGCCAGGTGATGCTGCGGAAACTGCCTTCATAGGCCTCCCCGCCCACCGCTTCTGCATCGGCGGTGAGCGGCGATTTGAACTGGTTGTCAAACACGAAGTTGGCATCGCCCGACCAGGCCGTGCGTACGCTCCATTTGCCGTTTAGCTTGTAATCGGCGTAGAGCGTGCCCAGCGAGCGGTACCCCTGGGTGTAGGCGCGGATTTCTTTGGCCGACTTGACCGGGTTGTCCGACAGCCAGTTGGCCTGGTAGTCTTCAAAACTGGCGTAGCTGCCGTCGTCTTCGTAGGCAGGCATCAAAGGAGAGGCACCCAATGCGTTGGTGATGATACCCGTATAGGTGTTGTCGTTGAAGCTGCGCCGGTTGCGGCTCACCGTAGTATTGAGCGTCAGGCCTATGTTGAAGCGGCTGCTGACGCTGTGGTCCAGGTTGAGGCGGTAGTTGAAGCGGCGGTAAAAGTTTTCGATGATGACCCCCTGCTGGTCAAATACGCCAATGCTGGTGAAGTAGCGGGTCTTGTCGTTGCCCGCCCGAAACGACAGCTCGTAGTTCTGGATGGGCGCGGTGCGCGATACCTCGTCCAGCCAGTTGGTGTTCTGCCCTGTGGAAAGATCAAAGTTATCGAGGGGGTCTGTCAGTACCGAGGGGTCAAAGCCTTCCCCGAAAACAGCCGGGTCTTTTTTGTACAAGGCCAGGTCGTTGCGCCGGGCCTCTTCTATCAGCTCCACCATTTCTTCCGAGGAGAGGAACTCGATGGGGCGGGCAATGCGCTGAAAACCGGTATAGACGTTCAGGTTGGCTTCCTGACTGCCTTTTTTGCCCCGCTTCGTCGTGATGAGGATGACGCCGTTGGCGGCACGCGCACCGTAGATGGCGGCTGCCGATGCATCTTTGAGCACCTCTATGGATTCGATGTCGTTGGGGTTGATATCGGAAACAGAACTCAAGGTCTGTCCGGAACCAACGCTTTGGCCCTGCAAATCAAAAGAAGTGGAAAGGCTGGAGTTGCTCTCGCTGAGGAGCGGGATACCGTCCACGACATACAGCGGGGCGTTGTTGCCCCGCACGTTGACCAAAAGGCCGGCACCCGGGGTTCCGGAGGCGCTCATCACGTTCAGGCCCGCTACCCGCCCCTGCATACTCCCCGCCAGGTTCGAGACCGGCTGGTCGCGGATATCTGCCCCTTTGAGCGAAGAAATCGCCCCGGTCACCTGGCTGCTGCGCTGGGCACCATACCCTACGATGACCACCTCATCTAAGCGGAGATCTTCGGGTTCGAGCACGATGTCCAACTGCGTCTGGCTGCCTACGGGAACCTCTTTGACGGCAAAACCCGTATAGCTCACGATGAGTACATCGCTCCCTGCCGCCTCGATCCGGAATTCCCCGCTGATATCGGTGACAGTACCCCGTTCGCTGCCTTTGATGAGGATGGAAGCGCCAATCAAGGGCTCTTGGTCCGGGTCGCTTACCCTGCCCCGGATCATGGTACCACTTTGCGCTTGGAGCAGGCTGAGTGGAAGGAGGCATAAGAAGAGGGGAAGCAACCGTTTCAATTCGGGTATTTTCATGGTTGGCGAGTTATGCAGTAAATAAATGTGTGTTTTTAATAATGTATTCTGCTGCCCGGTGCCCACTGAATACGGCACCGTTCATATAGCCCTGGTAGCGCAAGCTGCAATGCTCCCCGGCAAACAGGATATTCCCTTCCGGTTCTTTTTCCACCCCGGCGAAAGCAGCCCACTGGCCGGGTGCATAGACGGAATAAGAACCTCGGCTGAAGGGACAGCTCTCCCAGGAGAACGAATGGATACGGCCATTGGCAGCTTCCAGCAAACCAGGCCAGGCTACGTCGAGGGAAGAGTAATATTTTTTGTATAAATCCGCCTGAGGCAAGGTGGCGACGTCCTCCCCAAAGCGCCCACCTCCGAAGAAGGTCAGGCTAGCGCTGCTGCTGTGCTGCATACGGCTGCTGTCCCAGCCACTACAATTATGGTTGACCGCATGAAACCAACCGTTGCACCCGTACTTGCGCCATACGCGGTCATCCGCCCCAAAGACTGCTTTGCCCCCATTGCCGTAGCCTAGCTCCTGGATACAGCGGCCTTTCACAGGCGACCACTCAAAACCGATCGTCCTGACCTTGCGCAAACAGGTGAACGGCAGCGTCAGCACCAGGTAATCACATTCCACGGCAAGCTCGGCGTCGCGGTGTGCGAAAATAGCCCGGAACCCTTGTGCCGTTTTATGGATTTCAACCAGGGTATGCTCCAGCGCAAGGGAATCCTGCAGGGGCTGGGCAAGCGCATCGGCCAGCGCCTGGTTGCCCGCTTTGATCTTGTAGGCCCGGTCCAGCCGCTCGCCCTTTTGTTCCCTGGCTGCGGGCAATCCAAGCAAAAAGAACAGGTTTATGGCCGACTGCCGGTTTGCCGCCTGCGTAAAATAGGAAGTAGCCCGCGTACACAACAACTCGGCGAGCCAGCCCCGGATACCGATAGCCTCCAGGTACTCCACAATGGAAAACTGGTCCAGAACCGCCCAGGAACCTGGATTTCGGTAGGACATGTCGTCAGGGTCCTCCGGGAGTTTCGCCATGTCCTCCAACAGCCTTGGCAGAAATGGTTTTAGCGCCGCTTCGATATCCCGCTCCGAATAGCGTCTGCCCTCGATCCAGACCATAGGGTCCATTCCGAAGTCATCTTCCCGGAAATCTACTAATTCCAACCGGAAAGCCCTTGCCAGATCCAGTACGTCCTGGTGGTCGGCATCTATGTATTCCCCGCCCAGTTCCGTCAATACGTTGGCACCGAAGAAATCCGGTAGGGTCATCAGGCGCCCGCCGCACCGGTCAGAGGCTTCAAATATATCCGCAGACAATCCTGCCTGCTTCAAAAAGTATGCGGCACCCAAGCCAGCCAGGCCGGCGCCTACAATCAGTATGCGCGGGGAGGGCCCTGCTTTTCTCTGTAAACGTACACTAGGCAGAGGTACTTCCTGGTTTTTTACCAGCCCCACCGCCCCCTTTGCCGGATGAGAAGGCGCGGAAGCCGTGGGGCTGGAGCACAGCAGTCGGTTGAAACTTCTCTGAATTGGCCTTGCCAAGTACTGCTTCATAGGGTAGTTGTCGTAGTTTTATACAAATGACCGGCGAAGGGGCCCGGCTTATCCAACAACCCTTAGCTACTCAATCGTCGGGGTATCGAGCTCCGCCAGTGAGGAAGCGATCATCTCCTGGGTCACCTCATGGCGCACCAGCTTGCCGGCGAAGTAGTCCTCGTAAGACTGCAAATCGAAGTGGCCATGGCCGCAGAGGTTGAAGAGGATGGTCTTGGAGACGCCTTCTTCTTTGCAGCGCTGTGCTTCCTGGAAAACCGTTGCCATGGCGTGCGTAGCTTCCGGGGCGGGGACAATGCCCTCGGTGCGGGCAAAAAGTACCCCAGCCTCAAAGCACTCGAGCTGATGGTGCGCCCGGGCTTCAATCAACTTGTCTTTGAGCAACTGGCTCACAATAACCCCAGCCCCATGATAGCGCAGGCCACCAGCGTGGATGGGGGCGGGCACGAAGTTATGCCCCAGGGTGTACATCGGAAGCAGGGGCGTCATGCCCACGGTATCGCCAAAATCGTAGCGGAACACGCCACGGGTGAGCTTGGGGCAGGACGCCGGCTCGGATGCGATACAGCGGATAGTGCGGCCCTCCTCGAAGTTGA
>JBEGMH010000342.1:0-5055 GCA_041183125.1 Bacteroidota bacterium
CTGCTGATGTTCCAGTTCTGGGGTCTGTACGCCTGGGGCGAACAAGTGTACGAGCCTTCTACAAAGCGTTACCAACCCGTTGATGCCCGCCTCAACGTTCAAGTGCGACGGGCGCGCTTTGGGTTCCGCGCCCAGCCTACAGAGAACCTCCGCTTCACGACAATCGCGGCTTTCGACGGATTAGGGCGCGATGCTTTTTCCGGTACCGCTGGTGTTTCCAACGACCTCTCGCCCGCCAGCATGGGCATTTTGGACGCTTTCATGGAATGGCGGCTCATCCCCCGCAAAGAAAGCCTCAACTTGACCACAGGCTACTTCCGCCCGCAGTTCAGCCGGGAGTCCATCACAACGGCATGGGTACTTCCCAGTATCGAAAAGTCCATGTCGCAAAACTACATCCGACGCCATCTCACCGGAAATGGGCTGGGCCGCACCTACGGGGTCAACCTGGGTGGGCTGCTGCGAAAAAAAGAAGGATGTATAGGATTGGGCTATAACCTCGGAATATTTACCCCTCAGTACACTGGCCCGGGCGGCAACAGTACCGGGATTTCCTTTTCGCCACTGTGGGTCGGACGTCTCGCCATCGACCTGGGCAATCCGGAATCCGACCGCTATAAAATCAGCTACGACCACAATTTTTACGGGCAACGAAAAGGGCTTACCCTGGCGATCAACGGTGCCTGGCAGGGGCAAACCGATATCTTTCACTCCAGCACCGCCTGGGGCGCCGATCTGCTGTTCAACTGGAAGCACCTCAACCTGGATGCAGAGTGCAACTACCTGCAGCGCAAGGACGCACAGATGCTGTCTGTCCAGACCCATTCGCAGACCGGCCATATCCGGGGAAGCTACAACCTGGAAGCAGGAAAAAAGGTATTCCTGGAACCCACGTTTATGGTCATGTACTTCGACGGGCCTATGTCGGCAAAGGGCCAGACCGATGCAGCGCGGCTGAAGGCTTCGGCAGGAAGGGAAAAAACCTTTGATATGGGCATCAACTGGCATCTACAGCCTAAAAAACTCAAGTTGATGCTCCACTATACCTGGCGCTGGGGCGAAGCGGGTAGCTCCGGACAGGGCAGCCAGGTCAACCTCTTTTTTTCTGAAAGCGGTATCGGTGCCATCCAGCGCGGCGACTGGGTGGGCATAGGGCTTCACGCCGTGCTTCCCTGACCCCCGTTACTGCCGCTGGGGAAAACGAAGGCAAAAAATTTACAAAACGTTAAAAAAAATTTAACACCCCAGGCAGCGTTCCCACAGCCCCCTGCGTTATCGAATAAAAAAAGGCCCCCCTCTCGGAAGGCCTCAACTCTACACTCACTAGTTTATGAAACTTAAGCCGACAAAAAATTCGGGATTCTTTATGTACAACTAAGCTACCATTCTTTTATTGTGGCATTTTGCTCTCAATTTAAGCGTTTAATAGATAGAGTGCAAAAAAAATGCGAAGGTTGGCCAACCTTCGCATTTTTTTATGCAATTTTCCCTATTGGTTCCCCAGGATCAGGGGCAGGCCGTTTTGGCCACTGCCTACGATAACCACTTTTGCATTGGGTGAGTTCGCTAATTGCAGAGTGGCTTCGATGCCTTTGTCCTGGAGGATTTTGTCCGTAAGGCTCGCGTTCAGGATCGAGTTGGCACGGGCTTTCGCCTCCGCTTCGATTACCCGTCCTTCTGCCTCCTTGCGGGCTTTCTGCAGTACGTACTCGTACTTCAGGGCGCTTTGCTCTGCCTCGATTTTGTCTTCGATGGCCATCCGTACTTTGTCGGGCAACATGATGCCCCTGATCAGCGAAGCCCTGAGGTCCACGTAGTTCTTTTCGAGGTTGGCGGCGAGGTCTTTCTGGATCAGGTTCTGCACTTCGTCCCGGCGGGTGGAATACAGTTCCTCCGGTGTAAAACGGCCGATAATTTTGCGCACAGAAGAGCGCACTTCCGGACGTACCAGGGAGTTCATGTAGTCCTTCCCAAACGACTCGTGCAATTGCCCGATTTTGTCAAATTGCGGGTTCACCCGCACCGTGACGTCCATCCGGATGTTCAACCCGTTGCTGGACAACACTTCCATCTGTTCCTCTAACTGCTTTTCCCGCACGTCATAGACGTACATGTTGTTCCAGGGCGCAATCATGTGGAAACCAGGTGCATAGATATTTTTCCTGTCCAGCCCACCGCTGAAACGACGGAACAGCACCCCCCGGGATCCTGCTTCGATGGTTAAAAAAGTGGCATTCGAAAAAATAAGCACCGCAACCAATGCGATAAACGCAAAGACCAACGTACTGACCAAACGGCCCGATATCGGGCGGGGATTGTTCGATTGACTCATATATGTTAGGTTTAATGGTCTAAATATACTGATTTTCCGATGTCCGCCCCATATTATCCGCCCAAATCACCTGAAATTCGGATTAGTACCGGCTCGGGCAAACCCGCGTTTCGTTTTTTTGTTGTTTCTTTACGCATCTTAAATCAAACGTAACCATGAAGCGATTGCTGTTCTTGACGTTCATCGGAGCGTTCTCCCTCATCCTCTCCAACACACCCACGGCCACCGGTGCCGCCATCTCAACCCCCAAACCGGATGGGGAAAAAATCTACAAAATCTATTGCATCGCCTGCCATGGCCTCAGCGGGGATATGGGGGCTTCCGGTGCCGCTAAGCTCACCGAATCCAAGCTCACGCTCGATGAGCGCGTTAAAGTCATCACGAACGGACGCAATGCCATGACGAGCTTCAAAGCACTGCTCACCCCAGACAAGATACAGGCCGTGGCAAAATACACCATCGAACTGAAGAAGAAAAAATAGTGCCCCCCATCCTCCTAGCGTCTGGCCCCCCGGTTGCCAAACGCATTTTCGTAACCGGCGGTACCGGCCTCCTCGGCTCCTCCCTGCTGCGTCTCCTCCTGGAACTCGGCTATTCCGATGTACGTGCCCTGCGCCTTCCGGGCAGTAACATGCACCTGGTCCGCGATATAGCCGCACAGATCGAATGGGCCGAAGGCGACGTACTTGACCTTCCCGCCCTCGACGAGGCGATCACGGGCCGCGACTGGGTCTTCCACTGCGCCGGAATCATATCCTTCGATTCCCGGAAGGCACGTGCCATGCGCGCCGTCAATGTCGAGGGTACTGCCAATGTCGCCAACCTCTGCCTGGACCACCAGGTGGAATCCATGTTGCATGTGAGCTCGATCGCCGCATTAGGCCGTACCAAGCCCGGGCAAACGATATCCGAAAAAAGCAAATGGGAGCGCAGCCCTCTGAATACCCGCTACGGAATCAGTAAGTTCTTAGCAGAACAAGAGGTGTGGCGGGCTATGGAGGAAGGGCTCAGCGCCGTCATCATCAACCCTTCCATTATTCTTGGAAGCGGTGACTGGAACCGGGGGCCTGCCCGGTTCTTCCCCCTCCTTGACGAGGGGTTCCCTTTTTACCCTTTGGGCGGAACCGACCTCGTGGACGTGCGCGACGTCGCCCGTGCCATGGTCACCTTAATGGAACAAGGCATCCGCGGCGAACGGTTTGTCGTGTCAGCAGGAAAAATGAGCTATCAGCACTTCTTCGGACGTATCGCCGAGGCATTGCAAAAACCAGGGCCCCGCTATGCGGTGCGCCCCTGGATGCAGGCTATTGCCTGGCGCCTGGCCTGGCTCAAAAGTCGCCTCAGCGATAGCGAAACCCTAGTCACCCGGGAAACCATCCAGCAATCTGCCCTGGAATATACCTACGAGAACTCGAAGCTGATAGCGCGCGTCGGGTTCGAATATACACCGCTCGACCAAACTATCTCCGAAACCGCCCTCGCTTTTCTAAAGTCCAAGGGCTAAAAAAGCACCCGTCCTAAAAGTGGTTCTTCCACATCATGCTCTCTACGGGCTTGTCGGTGCGCTGCTTGTACTTGGCGTCTGCCTTGCCCCCGTAATAGCGGTCTATCTCACCGTCCACCTTAAAGTAGATGAGCTGCCCAATCGGCATGCCCGCGTAAATGCGCACGGGCTGGGTGCAGGATATCTCCAGCGTCCAGGTATTGCAGAACCCTACATCGCCCTTGCCCGCAGTGGCATGGATGTCTATCCCCAAACGCCCTACACTGGATTTCCCTTCCAGAAACGGCACGGCATGGTGGGTTTCGGTATATTCCTCCGTCACGCCGAGGTACAACACGCCTGGCTGCAGCACAAAACCATCGGGCGGTATCTCAAAATGCGTGATCGCGTTGTGCTTCCTGGCATCCAGTACCGCATCGTCATAGGTCGCCAACCAACGGCCAAGGTGCACATCGTAGGAGTTCGTACCCAGGCATTCCCGCCGAAACGGCTCGATCACGATTTGGCCTTCTTCAACGGCCTCCAGGATTTTTTTATCAGAGAGAATCATAGCATTCGCATCGCTTAGATGGGTGGACAAGAGAAATGGACTGCTTGCAAATAGACAAAAAAATACCTGATTCTCAAACAACCAGGGGTAAGAAGCCTAAAATCTCATACGTTCCAAACGATCAACGTACGGTCGTCGGAAGCGGATATGAGGTAGTCGTCCATCCAAAGAAGGGCATTGACCGAATGAGGGTGCCCTTTGTCCCGGAAGGGCTCCAGCACCTTGTGCAAGCGCAGGCTTTGTACATCCCAGATTTTGATGGTCTTATCGCGGCTGGCCGTCGCGAACAAAGGCCGGTCGGGATGTACCGCAATCGCGTTTATCGTAAACCAATGGGCGGGTTCCGCAAAACCTGCCTGCCAGTTGCTCCCAAGGTCCCAGGCGCGAAGCATGGCGTCGCGCCCCCCGCTGAACAAACGCTGGCCGTCTGGGGAGTAGCGCACGGCGAACACAGAGCTGGTATGCGCCCGCTCCAGGGTGTACCGCAAATCCAGGGTGCCTGCATCGAGGATGTAGATGTTTCCATCGCTGGACCCCGCAGCAATCTCATGGCGCTGAGGGCAATAATCCAGGGCCCGCAGGCGCTGGGCACTGAGCTGCAGGCTCTCGATGCTGCGCTGCTCGGCAATAGACCAGCGCGTTATCCGCCCCTCCCCTCCCGCGGTAAAC
>JBEGMH010000343.1:0-2999 GCA_041183125.1 Bacteroidota bacterium
TTTACAACAAGGAGCAATACCCGTATGAATACGCCATGATCTGCAACCACTACGGGAACGCCATCTCCAAATACCCCATCGCCATCCACTCCGACAACCTGGAGAAAGCCATTTTTTACTATAACGAAGCCTTGTGCATACGCACTGCCGAGCACTACCCTTTTGAGCGGGCGCTGACCCTGCTCAACTATCTCGAAGGGCTTTGGTACCTCAATCTAGGCGATAAGAACGGTGCGGGCAAAGCCCTCTACCAACAAATGCTCACCTTCGCCGAAGAAGCCCGGACGCTGACCCGCGAACCCGCCATCATCGCCGAAGCAGAAAACCATTTGAAAAAACTCGAAGAACTGGGCCAAGCACTGGCTCGGGAAGCCCATTTCTAACACCCCATGCACGAAATCTCACTGATCCGCAATGTTTTCCGAACGCTGGAAGGGCATCTGGGCACAGAGGAGTTCGCCCGCATATCCAGGATTACCCTGCGGGTGGGGCCGCTGTCTAACGTAGAACCTATCCTCATGCAAAACGCCTTCGCTGCCGTCACGGAAGCCGAACAACCCGCTTTTCAGTCGGCAGTGCTGGAAATCGAAACGACGCAGATCCGCATCGTATGCCCGTCCTGCTCCCAGGAGTCTGAAGTCGAAGGCTATCGCTTCTATTGCCGGCACTGCGGTACGCCCAGCAATCAAATCATCAGCGGGGACGAGTTGCTCATCAGCGGGATAGAACTCCGGGAGGACTAAGGGCGCGTTTGTGCCCTGCGGCGGTCAATGTAGTTGCGGATGCGGACCGCGCTCTCGTAGTCTTCTTTTTGAATTACTTTGACCAACAATTCTTCCAACTCTTCCAACGAGTACTCCGCCAGGGAGCCCTTGCGCTGGTGGGGCAGGAACACTTCCGTCAAAAAACCGGCTTCTTCGACGACGTGGTCATAGGCGTAAATCGGGACATTGGCCCGCACCGCGATCGCGATCGCATCCGAACTGCGGGCATCCAGGGCGATTTCCTCTCCCTGCTCCGTTTGAATCATCAGATGGGCATGGAAGATGCCGTCCTGGAGGGAATGGATCAACACTTCTTTCAGCCGGGCGCGGAACGCCTGCAAGAAATGGACGCACAAATCATGCGTCAGCGGTCGGGAGGGCTGCATCTGCTCCATGGCAATCGCGATAGACTGCGCCTCCGACACCCCGATGATGATCGGGATGCGCCTGCGCGTCTCCAGGTCTTCCATGATCAGCGAGAAACTCCCCGGATGGGATTCGCTACTGGACAGGGCCGCTACGGCCAACTCGCATTTTATAGCCATGTTGCCTCCTTCTTTTTGAGAACGATAATCCGCCGGACCCGTTTGGAACGAGACAGGCGCTCAATCCGATTCCAATATGAACCGGCACACTTCCTCCGGATCCGAAAACGGGGCTACTACGAAGCCTTCGGAGCGCAATTTCAACAAGCCGTTGGACTCTACCTCTACGGAGTAATCCTTTTCCAGGGCTATGGTGCGTCCGTCATCGGACAATACCTGTACGCCATAGCGGGCCAGGGCCTGCAAGAACGAGGCCCTGGCGTTTTCTGCTTCTACACTCATGAGGCCACCAGGTTTTCAAAAATGATCTTTCCCCCAAAGAAAATACACAACAGGGACGACAACAACGTAAGCCGCCAGCGCCAGGCACCTGCTTGTGCGAAGTTGCGGGAAAAAGGCAGGCTGAAAATCCCCGACGCAAGCATCATCCCCGCAATGGAACCAGCACCAAAAACCAGGAGGTACAACACCGCCGGAAGCGTATCTTTTATCTCGGTCATCACCAACAAGATCAGCGCCCCGCTGCCGGCCAGGCCGTGGGTCAAGCCCACCCCGTACGCTAAGTGGCGGGCGGCATGAGGGTGCGGATGCTCATGTTCCTCCTTTTTTTTCTCCGATTGCCGTTTCCATATCCGGTGTAGGCCCAGTGCTACGAGCATTACCCCCACCCCGGCTTCAAAAAACTGGAACGTGCGTTCCGCGATACCGACCCGGGCCAGCAGGATAATCGCTCCAATGATCAGAATGGTAGAGGTATGGCCCAGCCCCCAGTATGCCCCGTCGCGGACCGCCTCGCGGATCGTTTTCCGGCGGGTGGCCATATTGCCTACGGCGAGGAGGTGGTCCAGTTCAAAAGCATGGCCGAACCCGACCGCTGCCGCAAAGAGAATAGGTAGTGCGTTTGTCATACCGCATATTATTTTAAGGTTGCCAAAACAATGCGGTGATTGCCCGTGTCTGCAATCGCCAGGCGATGCCCGTCCACATTCACCGAAAAAGGCCAGTACAAGGACTTTTCGCTCGCGGGCGCGTGGTCTGCCTGTTCGCCGCCCATCCTAAAATGCAGCTTGCCCAACAGTGACTGTGCCGCAGCAGCGTTTTGACCGGGGATATCCTGGTACCCCAGTACCCGGCTGTTGCCCGTATCCGCTACAAAGATACCGTTTTGAAAAAAAGCCGTATCGTAGCACCAGTTTAGGGTATGTGCATCGGGAAAAAGCCCGTATTGGTTGATTCCGTTGCTGTCCATGTCCGGCTGGCCGAGGATGTGGTCTGCTTTTTGGTGCAGCGCAGTCCTCCAGTCCTTCCAAATCAGGACCCTGCAAAACTGGGTATCCGTGATGGCCAGTACGCCCTGCGGACTAACTTTCACCGAATACGGCCACACGGCATCCTGGTTATCGTAGTCTCGTTCTTCAAAGGAAGTTTTACCGATAACCGCGTCTGCCGGACTAAAAGAAGCGGTCGGTATCTGGTCGAAGTAAAGCGTCCGGCGATTGCCCGTATCGGCTACCCACAGGCGTTGCCCATCGCTGAACACCCCGTAGGGCCAGTAGAGGGTGCGCGCATCCGGGGCAGCCCCGACGCCTTTCGCATTGGGCTCGTTCCGGGAAAAATCAGGCTGGCCCAGCACGACATCGGCAGGCTGGCCGTTTTGTCGCGGCGCTGAATGCCAGATCAGCACGCGGTG
>JBEGMH010000344.1:0-76219 GCA_041183125.1 Bacteroidota bacterium
CCTTACGCCCATTTCCTCAAAGATGAGGCGGGCCTCGTACAACGAACTGGCCGTTGCGCCGCAGAGGTATTCCCCTACCATGGGAAAAACCCGCCAGAACGCAAAACCTTTGAGGGCCAGGATAACCTGTGCCCCTGAACGCTTTTGTACGGATTGGATCCGTTCCAGGTTTTTGCGCAACCTCGCCTCATCGAGTACAAAGGCAGGCGGGGGCACTTGGGAGTACGGTATGCTCATGTGGCCTAATCGTTGAATTCGATATCCCCGTTGATTTCCTCATGCCAGGGCAGGCCTGCCGCACCGAGTTGTGCGAGGAAAGGATCCGGGTTGAGCTGTTCCACATTAAATACACCGGCACCGCCCCAGTGGCCTTCCAGGAGCATTTTGGCACCCAGCATAGCCGGCACCCCGGTCGTGTAGGAGACCCCCTGTGTGCCCGTTTCCTGAAAAGCGTGCTGGTGCTGGCAGTTGTTCCAGATGAAGTAGGTCTTTTCCTGCCCGTCTTTCAATCCCCGGATACGGCAACCGATAGACGTCTGGCCCGTGTAGTTTTGTCCCAGTTCCCCTGGATCGGGCAGTACCGCTTTCAGAAATTCCAGCGGGACGATATCCACTCCTTTAAAACGCACCGGTTCGATACCTGCCATGCCGATGTTTTGGATCACGCGCAGGTGGGTGAGGTATTCCTCGCTGAACGTCATCCAGAAGCGGGCGCGTTTCAGGGTTGGGAAATGGCGTACCAGCGACTCCAGTTCCTCGTGGTAGATGAGGTAGGAGCGCTTGGGGCCCACGTCCGGGTAGTTGACCATTTTGGAGATTTCGTGCGGCTCGGTCAGCACCCACTGCCCGTCCTGCCAGTATTTTCCCTTTTGGGTTACTTCGCGGATATTGATTTCCGGGTTGAAATTGGTCGCGAAAGCTTTTCCGTGGCTCCCTGCGTTGGCATCTATGATGTCGAGGCAATGAATTTCATCGAAATGGTGTTTTGCCGCGTAAGCGGTAAACACGCCGGTTACCCCCGGGTCGAACCCACAGCCCAGGACAGCGGTCAGGCCGGCTTCCTGGAATCGCCCGTGCAGGGCCCATTGCCAGGAGTACTCAAATTTAGCTTCCTCCTTCGGCTCGTAGTTAGCGGTGTCGAGGTAGTGTACCCCTGTTTGCAGACAGGCCTCCATGATGGTCAAATCCTGGTACGGCAGGGCTACATGGATTACCAGCACCGGGTTGAAGGAGCGGATCAGTGCCACCAGTTCCGGTACGTTTTCGGCGTCCACGGCTGCTGTTTCAAAGTGGGGATGCCCGGTATCGCGACGCACATCGGCGGCAATAGCATCGCACTTTGACCGCGTTCGGCTGGCGAGCAGGATATGGGAGAACACCTGTGCATGTTGGGCACACTTGTAGGCGACGACCCGTCCTACCCCACCGGCCCCGATAATCATAACTTTAGACATTGCGCTGAGTTTTTATGAGACTAGTTGTGGGTAAACGCCGGGGCAAAAGGAAGACTTTTTTGCCTCCCGGCGATTTCCTGCGCAACAAGTCGGTTATTTTCGCCGCAAATGTACTATTTTAGAGGATGCAATTCAATCGGAACCAGTATACCGAAACAGAAGAAAAAAAATGACGAAAGCAGAAGTTATACAATCATTTGACCCCAACGGGGTTGGGCTGCGGAATGGCCACTTCATCGGCCTGCCTTTTACAGAAGATACCGCAGAACTGATCCTGCTCTCCATTCCCTGGGACGTCACCGTCTCTTACCGGGCAGGGACTTCCACCGGGCCTGCCAATATCTTGCAAGCTTCTGTACAATTGGACTTATTCGATCCGGATATGGAAGATGCCTGGAAACTGGGCATTTATTTTCAGCCGCCCGCAGCGGATATAGCTGCCCGAAACGACGCCTTGCGCCCGGTTGCGGAGCAGTACATCGAGTTTTTGGAAAATGGTGGTGACCCGGCGCAATCCCCTTTTTTCCAGCGGGTTAGAGAGGAGATAAACCATGCTTGCGCAGAACTCAAGGAACGCGTACGCGACACAGCGTTGCAGATGCTGCAAAGTGGGAAGCTCTTAGGGCTGGTGGGGGGCGACCACAGCACACCGCTGGGCTTCCTGGAGGCCCTCGCGGAAACCCATCCCTCCTTTGGGGTGCTGCACCTAGATGCCCACATGGACCTAAGAGAGGCCTACGAAGGGTTCCGGTATTCCCATGCCTCTATTTTTTTCAATGCCTTGCAACTGGAAAGCATCACCCAACTCACCCAGGTAGGTATCCGGGACTTCTGTGCGGAAGAGCTGGAACAGGCCAAAAGCCAGGGAAGCCGGGTAGCTGTTTTTTTTGACCAGAACCTGCAAGAACACAAGTTCCTCGGCAAAACTTGGCACGAACAATGCCTGGACATCATCGCTACCCTACCCGAAAAGGTCTATATCAGCTTTGACATGGACGGGTTGGATCCCAGTCTGTGCCCGCATACCGGTACGCCTGTTCCAGGCGGTCTGCAGTTAGGGGAGGCGCTCTACCTGATCAAACAACTTGCCTTGAGCGGGCGAAAAATCATAGGTTTCGACCTCAATGAAACGGCGGGTCTGGGGCATGAGTGGGATGGAAATGTCGGCGCGCGCATCCTCTATAAGCTCTGTAACTGGATGGGAAGGACCCAGGGCAGGATATAGTGCCTACCGATGGGCCTACTTCTGTTATCCGGCCCCACTGAGCAGGCCTGATCCATAGATACAGGCGATGAGTGCCAGCGCATATCCCGCCAGCCAGGCAAAAGGGACAAACTGCCCGGGATTGACCCCGTGGGCGAAATACAAGCGCCACACCTGGGCTGCTTTCTCAAAACTATACGCCCCTACATTTGCCCATACTAAGCCAGACAATCCCCAACGGGGCACCAACAGCAGCCCCAACATACCCAGGAGCAGCAGTTCACCCACTGAAATAAGCAATACCCAGCGATTGTCGTTCAGGGCGATCAGCAGTGCTTTTGAAAAAAACGCCCGGCTCAAAAGCACCAGGGAGAAGAGATTGAACAGAAGGGCGCTCTCCGAAAAATCGGGGTTAAAAACCATGGGAAACCACCACCCGCTGCTCAGCACCAGCACACAGCTAAGCGGAAAAACCAGGTGGAGGAACTGCTCTGTCCGCTTTCGCACATACGCCAGGCCACCGATAAAATCTTTGGTGAGAACGGGAATGAAGGCTGCGTTCAACGCCTCGCACAAAGCAACCGTCAGCGGTATTTCGCGGGTGCCGTACCGGAAAAGGGCAAACCACCCCGGATCGCCGGCGAAGGCATGGCCTAGTATCCAGGCATTGACAGAAGGCATCAAGCCCCCCACGAACGTGTACAGCACCAAAGGGAGCGACAGCAGCAGCCAGGTGCGCATATCCGTCCATTCCACGGGGTTGCCCCGTCGGCTGCCCCAAAGGAGCCACCACAAATACCCCTGTTTGGCTATCCCTAAAAAGGTCAGCCCGCTGAAGATTCCAGGTATGCCCTGTCCCATGGACAGCGGGACCCAAATCGCCATAAGGGAGCCCAGCAACACGAACAGTCCATACCAAACCAAGGCCCGTGCTTTTTCCCGGAGCAGGAGCACGTATTCCACTAAAAACGCAGAAGTATTCAACACCATGGATACCAGGAACATTCCCGTCCAGGGCAAATCCGGACGACCGATGAGGATATCCAGCAAAGAAGCCTTTCCGATGCCTAGCAGCAGGGCTGCCAGCAGGGAGAGGCCCAGCAAGCAGAGCCAGGCTCCTCTCAACGAGGCCAACTGCTTTTCTGCCGGTGCTTTGGAGGCCCAGGAAAGCAGGCCTTGTACCAGGCCCGTCAGCCAAAAGAACGTCAGGGCGTACTGGATGTACAGGTATTGTTCGTACACGCCGATGCCTTCGAGGGGCAGCGCGCTTTTCGTCACCAGCACTGCGCCCAACAAAGCTGCGCCCTGGCGCATCACCTGAAAAAGCTGGAACGCCCGCACGACTGGTCGCTCGCCCCATGACAGGCCCGGGCGCATTTACAGCGGGAACACCTCTTCGTGGAAAACAATCCCGTACTCTTCCAATTCTTTGAGTACCGGGTCATAGACTTCTTTCATCACCGGGATCTGTACCCCGCGCGCTTGTATGTTCCCTTCCATGACCATGCGCACGAAAATCCCCATGGGCAGGCCTACCGTCTGGGCCATCGCGGTATCGGAAGCATGGTTCCCCTTCAGCTGCATCGTGGATTTAAACCCGTACGATTTGCCATCTAACTCGTATTCCAACTCGTGGTACATCAGGATCATATCGCGGTCATTGGGGTTCAGTACCCATTTTTCCCGGATGACGTGTTCCAGGATCAGGGCCGGGGTCGCATTGGGCAGGCGGATTTTCTTTTTCCGGAAGAGCCCCAGCCATTCGAGGTTGCGCATCACTTCTGAGTCTGGGGCCTGGCCCAGCATCTGGGCGACGCGTTCTTTGAGGGAGCCGCCCTGGTATTTCCCCACATAAGCGTCTAACAGTTCGTAGAAACTGATTTCCCCGGAATGCAGGATAGGAAACCCAGCGTCGGTGAGTCCAATTTGTATTAAAGCGTCCCAGGACTCGCAAAAGCCCTTATGCCGTATCGTCCCGCGCAGGATATTCGGAATATCGGCTATGCCGTAGCGCTCCCGGTATAAGAGCGAGTCTCGGTTTGCGTACGCTTCATATTGCCCTGCGCCGGGTATTTCCAGTTTTCGGTGTTCTTTGAAAAGGCGATGGTAAGGGATGTAGCGCAATTTCCCGTCTTCGAGGAACTGAGCGGTGCCCTGGCCGGCCAGCACGACGTTTCTGGGGTTCCAGGTCACTTTGTAGTGCCAGGGGTTATCGTCGCTTTCCGGGGCTACCAATCCTCCTGTGTAAGAGTGGAAAGAGCGGATGGCCCCCCCTTGGCCTTTGATCGCATCAATAGCGCGCATAGCCGACATGTGGTCAATCCCCGGATCGAGCCCCATTTCCCCCATAAAAATCAGGCCCCGTTCCCGCGCTTCATCGGCTAACGCAAACATTTCCTGGGAGACGTAAGAAGCGGTGATGAGGTGCTTTTTCAGCTTGATACAATCGTAGGCCACTTCGAGGTGGAGGTGTGCGGGCATTAGGGAAACGACTACGTCGGCCCGGGCGATCAACTCCCGTCGGTCGTTGGTCTTGAGCACGTCCAACCATACGGCGCGCCCGTTGGGGTGGCCTGCCACTTTGGCCTCTGCTTTCTGTAGGTCGCTATCGGCGACGATGACGACCCATCCTTTTTCCGCTGCCTTTCGGAGCACATAGTCTATGAGCGCACCGGAGGATAAACCGGCACCGATAATCAGCACACTGTTCATAGTTTATTTCTTTGTTGCGTTAGACGAATACAAAAACTTTTGGAAGCGTCCTACTTTGCCTTTCGTTTGGTATATTAAGGAATAAAACCACTAAAAAAACCGCGGAGCGCTTTTTCATGCACAACATACGGCCAGGCACCGTATATTTATGACGACAAACCAACGTATACCTGCATGTCAAAAAAGAACCTGGTCATAAGCTACGCGTTGTACTCCCGGCTGGAAGAATTGCCTCCCAAAGATAGGGAATTGGCCGAACGCGCCCAAGCATCCCAAGCACTATCTTATGCCCCGTATTCTCATTTTCGGGTCGGAGCGGCGATCCGTTTACAAGATGGCCGTCTAATAGGCAATGCAAATCAAGAGAATGCTGCGTACAGCATGTGCCTTTGTGCAGAACGGACGGCGATTGCCACGGCTGCGTCCATCGCTCCCGGGGCATGTATCTCGGCCATTGCCGTCACGGCCAGTGCGGAGCGAAAGCTGGTGAGCCCCTGCGGTGCCTGCCGGCAGGTATTGAACGAAACAGAAATTGCACAGGGATCGGCCATACAGATCATCCTACAGGGCGACGAGGGGAGCTGGCTGGTATTTGATTCGGCCAAAGACATTTTGCCTTTTCCCTTTAGCCCGGAGAATTTGAGCGGTACCACGGGGTAGACTCCTTTGTGAGAACGGTCGGTACCAGCAGCCTAGCCCTTCAAAACCCGCTCCAGGTCTTCGGGCGTGTCAATGCCTTGTGTTTCCAGATCGGTAAATTCCACCTGGATGGTATACCCGTTTTCCAGCCAGCGCAGTTGTTCCAGGGACTCCAGGCTTTCCAGGGTAGAAACTGACAGGCGGGAAATTTCCTTCAAAACAGGTTGGGTATAGCCGTACAGGCCTATGTGTTTGTAAAAAAAACCTTTTTCGATCCCCGTTTCCAGCGATTGCCCTCGCAGGAAAGGTATGGGATAGCGGCTAAAATAGAGTGCTTGGCGCCGGGTGCCGAAAACGACTTTCACCACATTGGGGTTTTCCAGTTCCTCCTTTGCTGTAATCTGCTTGGCCAGGGTGGAGATGCCCGCCTCGCCTGTGAGCAAAGGATGCGCTACCCGGTCAATCTGTTCGGGGTCCAGAAAAGGTTCATCGCCCTGGATATTCACTACGGCGCGGTATTCGGGGTACTTGGCGGCTACTTCGGCACAGCGGTCCGTACCACTGGCGTGGTTCCCGTCGGTGAGCAGTACGTTCCCTCCAAAAGAGCGCACGTGTTCGGCAATGCGGTCGTCGTCGGTAGCGACGATTACCGTTCCGAGCGCATGGGCTTGAAGGGCCTGTTCATAGACCCGCCGGACCATGGATTTGCCTGCAATATCCGCTAACGGCTTCCCTGGAAATCGGGTAGAAGCATAGCGCGCCGGAATTATTCCCAGGGCTTTGTTTGGTTGCTGCATTTTGCTTGTTTTTCTTTGCATAAAAAACAGACCTGTAAGCACATGCGGAACATCGTCGCGCTCATCCTGACCCTTTACAGCCCCTGCTTGAACGCTTATGGAACCAGCCCGGGATTTCTATCCGCCAGTGATACCGTAGCCCTGGCGGTCGAAAACGGTGAAAAAATCTACCGACACACCGTCCGGCAGGGACAAACCTTGTATGCCATCTCGCGATTCTACGGGATGCACTATCAGGAGCTTCAGTACTGGAACCCCGGGCTTGGGGAAAACCTGACCGTTGGACAGTCCATCCGCATCCCCATACCCAACCGGGCCATCCTGCGCTACTTGAAGGGCGGGGTCTCACGAACGCAATATGCCCCGGTCACGTATTTGGTCAAAAAGGGCGATACCGCGTTCCGCATCGGGCAATATTTCAAAATGCCGGTTGACACCGTCCTTTCACGCGGCAAGATACGCAATAATATTCTTACACCAGGAGCCCAAATCCATATTGGATGGATCAGTATATTAGGGATTTCCGAATCGGACCGCATCGTTCCCGCCCACCCCATGCTCAAAAAGAATTTGCCCCTGCGGCAGCGCTTTGAAAACAACATTGCCGGTAAAAAAGTGGTTAAAGACCAGGGGCCTGCCTTTTGGAACAAAGAAGCGGCAGATCAGGGAAACGCCTTTTATGCCCGATTCAACGGTGCGGCACAAAGGTCTGTACTGGAAATTGAAAACCCCATGAACCAAGGTAAAATATATGTGGAAGTACTGGGCCCTATCCCCCCCACTGTGTACGATAAAAACGTCAAAGTGGTCCTTTCCCCGGCGGCAGCGCGTATGTTGGGTGCCAGAGATGCCCAGTTTTTTGTAAAAATTCGTTACTCCAAGTAAATACCGAGCATGGAATATCATGATAATATCCTGGGTACCATTGGCAATACCCCTTTGGTGCGCCTGAACCGGGTCGCCGCTGAACTACCAGCCACCGTACTCATCAAAATGGAAACGTTCAACCCCGGGCAGTCCATTAAAGACCGGATGGCTTTAAAAATGGTAGAAGATGCCGAAGCAGCAGGCAAACTGGTGCCGGGAGGGACTATCATCGAATGTACTTCCGGCAACACAGGGATGGGGCTCGCCCTGGCAGCAGCGGTGAAAGGCTACCGCTGTGTCTTCACCACCACCGATAAGCAGTCGAAGGAAAAAATGGACGTCCTCAAGGCGGTAGGGGCTGAAGTGATCGTTTGCCCTACCAACGTCGCTGCCGATGACCCCCGCTCCTACTACTCCGTAGCAAAGCAGTTGAGCCAGGAAATCCCCAACAGCTACTGGTGCAACCAGTACGACAACCTGTCGAACCGGCAGGCTCATTTTGAGACTACCGGGCCCGAAATATGGCGCCAGACCGAAGGGCAAATCACCCACCTCGTAGCTGGGGTCGGGACGGGGGGCACGATATCCGGAACCGGACGCTACTTGAAAGCACAAAACCCCAATATTCAGATCTGGGGTATCGATACCTATGGCTCTGCTTTGAAAAAATTCCACGAGACCCGCCAGTTTGATCCCTCCGAGATATATCCCTATGTCACAGAAGGCATCGGGGAAGATATTATCCCGGCCAACATTGATTTCGATATCATTGATCATTTTGAAAAAGTGGGCGATAAAGAAGGGGCGGTGATGGCCCGGCGCCTGGCCCGGGAAGAAGGTATGCTTTTGGGCTACTCTGCCGGCTCTGCAGTGGCCGGCTTGCTACAGCTTCGGGACCGGCTTAGACCAGGCGATGTGGTGGTCATTCCCATCCACGACCACGGCTCGCGCTATGTCGGGAAAATCTACAACGACGATTGGATGAGGGAAAAGGGCTTTTTGTAAAAAGGAACCCTGCGACAAAACGAATTTTTCATGTCCTCATTTTTTATAAAAAAATTAAAACCAAATTATTATGAATAGTTTTTTCAAAAAATTACTCTGGATAAGCGGGTTGTGGGGCGTCGCTGCCCCCGGGTTCGCACAGGGCCAACTGACCCTGAAGCACGAAATCCACAAGTTGCCCAATGGGTTGACCGTTCTCCTGCACGAAGACCACACGACGCCCATGATCGCGGTGGATGTTTGGTACCATGTAGGGTCAGGCTACGAAAAGCCCGGGCGTACCGGTTTCGCGCATCTGTTTGAGCACATCATGTTCGAAGGTTCCGGCAATGTCAAAGAGGGCGATTTCGACAACCTTCTGGAAAGCGTTGGCGGCAGCAACAATGGCTCTACGACGACCGACCGCACCAACTACTACGAAACGCTTCCTTCCAATGCCCTGGACGTAGCCCTGTTCCTGGAGTCCGACCGCATGGGGTATCTGCTCAAGGCCATGTCGCAGGGCAAGTTAGACGGGCAACGCGATGTGGTAAAAAACGAACGCCGCCAAAGCTATGAAAACCGCCCCTATGGCCTGGCCTATCAAACCCTGGTAGAAAACCTGTACCCGGAAAACCATCCCTACCACTGGCCTACCATCGGCTACATGGACGATTTGAGCGCCGCTTCTGTGGAAGATGTATCCGAGTTTTTCAAAAAGTACTATGCCCCCAACAACGCCGTATTGACGATCGCGGGCGATATAGACCCCAAACAAGCGCTGGAACGGGTAAAGTATTGGTTTTCTGAAATCCCCGCCGGCGCGCCCGTCCTGCGCCCCAATGCCCAGAACTTTGAGCTGGAAGCCTCTAAATACCTCACCCTGGAAGATAAGGTGCAACTGCCCCGCCTCTACCTGGTCTATCCTACCCCGGCCGTCTTCGCTCCCGGCGATGCCGAACTGGATGTCGTGGCCAGCGTCCTCTCAGGCGGCAAAACATCGCGGCTGTACCAAAAACTGGTCTATGAACTGGGTATCGCCCAAAACGTGAGCGCCTTCCAGAGCTCTTCAGCCCTGGGGTCTATGTTTATGGTCACCGTTACCGCCCGACCGGGCCATACCCTCGATGAGATCCAGCGGATAGTAGATGAAGAAATAGCGGCCCTACAGCAAGCCCCGCCTTCCGACCGCGAACTACAGCGCGTCATCAACCAGAAGGAGTCTTCTTTCCTGAGCGAATCGCAGTCCCTGCTCGGCAAAGCCGAAGCGCTCCAAAACTACTATTACCTCACCGGAAACCCCGACTGGGCCAACGAGGACCTGAACCGCTACAAAGCCCTCTCCCCCGGCGATGTCAGCACCGCCGCCCGCCATTTTCTCCACAAAGACAAGCGGCTTGTGCTCAGCGTAGTACCCAGCGGGCAGACCCAGTTAGCGGCTACCCGTCAGAAGTAAAGACCTGTTATCAGACGGGTGGCGAGGAGAACGGTCGGGATATGAAAAAGCCCTTTCCGTTATCCTCTCCGATCCTTCGAAAGAAATCTATTCTTTATTTTAAATAGATTGCAATTATGAAAAATATTATATTGTTTTTTTGTTTTATAACAATATTTTCAACTGTTTCCCCTGCTCTGGCACAAACGCCCGACCGCTCGACCTATCCCAAGCCTGGGGACTTGCGGCCGCTCCAGATCCCCGGCGTCCAGACCTTCCGGCTGGCCAACGGTTTGCCTGTTTATCTAGTTGAAAAACAAGACCTGCCCATCGTTCAGATGATTTTTTCGTTCAACGGGGGAAGCGTATACGATCCTGCCGACAAGCCCGGCGTAGCCGCTATGACGGCCGACTTGATGGACGAAGGTGCCGGCAAACGCTCTGCGCTGGAATTGGCGGATGAAATCAGTTTTTTGGGCATTCAACTTGGTGCAGGAGCGGGTAGGGAGAACCTGTCCGTCTCTTTGTTTTCGCCGGTGTCCAAGCTCCAGCAAGCCCTGCCCCTGTTGGGGGATATCCTTCTGCGCCCTACTTTTGACGAAAAAGAACTGGATCGCAAACGCACGGAAGGCATCGTGCGCATCGCGCAAGCCCACGATGAGGCGCGTATCATCGCTTCGACTGCCTTTAACCAGCTTGTCTATGGCACGGGCCACCCCTACTCTACCCCTGCCGGTGGCACGGAAGCCTCCCTCAAAGCGATGCGCACAGAGGATCTGATCCAGCACCATAAAATGCACATCCATCCCAATAACGGATACTTAGTGATTGCCGGTGCTATCTCAAAAGCCCAGGCTGAAGCGGAGCTGGGTATGCTTTTGAAAGACTGGAAAGGCGGGGCCCTGGCCTCAAAAGCCATCCCGGAGGTACCAAAACCCAAAGGCGTGCAAGTATATCTCATCGACAAGCCGGGTGCGGCGCAATCAGAGCTCCGGTTTGGCCACCCCGGCGTTGCCCGCAGTACACCCGATTACTTCCCCATCGAAGTCATGAACACCATCCTGGGCGCATCCTTCACTTCCCGACTCAACACCAATATCCGCGAAGTACACGGCTATGCCTACGGGGCAGGGTCAGCATTCTCCATGCTCCGTGGAAAAGGTATCTTCCTGGCATCTTCTTCCGTACAGACCGATGCCACCGACAAGGCCATCGGCGAGTTTTTTAAAGAATTCAATGCGATAAAGGAAATTCAAGCGGAAGAACTGGACAAAGCCCGCAACTACCTCGCCCTCGGCTATCCTTCCAACTTTGAATCCATTGAGGCCATAGCCGAGCAGGTTTCCGACGTCTATTACTACAATCTCCCCGAAAATTTTCTCAACCAATACATTGGGAATGTACTGAAAGTGAGCGAGGCGGATGTAGAACGCGTAGCGAAGACCTATATTGATCCGCGCAATATGGTGCTCGTCGTCGTCGGGGACCTATCCAAGATCGAAGCCGGCATCAAGGCCATGAAGCCCGGGAAGATCAACTACCTGACCAAAGAGCAAGTCCTGGGGCCGGTGCCCGTTTCTCCCAAATAGCCTAAGGTATCCTAACCAGAACGCCGTTGCGTTCCTGCACGATAAACGCATCTTTGAACCCTGCCTGCTTAGCGGTAGGCAGGGTTCTTCGCGCTTCGTCCAATGAGAAGAAGCCGGTGATGAGTTTTATGGTCAATTTGCCCTTGATCCGGTCCACGATAGGGCCGATCAGGCTGGCCCTTGCTGCGTCGAAGTAGTTCACGTTCGAGTAAGCCCCCAACTGGATCATGATCTGCCCATCCGGACTTTGGGGTTCGATGGGCTTGGAGAGGATAGGATCGGGTCTGAGCGGGGTATTGGAGGTGACCGGGGTACCGCTTTCCGCGACGACAAACGCACCGGCATAGCCATATCGCTTCACCTGGGCTACTCTTGCGGTAGCTTCTTCCCTTGTTTTGAACGGTCCTACCCGCACCTTATACGCCCCTTTATCCAGGACGGAATACACGTTGCCCACTGCTTTCAAGGCAGTATATTTGGACATTTCAGGGATCATCCCCATGGAGGCGACCTGTACCGAAAAACCCGCCATGGTCCGTGGTATATTCCCATTATCCCGGTCGGGGATAACCGTTGGGCCAGGATTGCCAGTAGTACTGCTGAGATACATGGTGCCGAGCAGGTTTCTATCTTGCCCTGTGAGGGTGTTTACTGATTTCGTATATTCCTGGTACCCACGGGGGGCGCAGCTAATCGAGTAGGTAGTATTAGGAACCAGGGCCAGGGAATATTTCCCCCCGAAGTCCGTCACCGCTTGGAGGATAATGCCCTGGGCCATGTTGCTGGCATACACCTCTACCCCTGCCAAAGGCCTGTTTGTAGCCCTGTCGAGGACCAGGCCCTGGTAGGACATTCCAGCCCCTGACCCCGTGCGGGCCAGTGCGACTTCTATATCCCGGCCGGCCGCTGTATTGCTGGCGGAGACGGGGACCCTGACTTCCTGGAATCCCGCCATCGTGACGAGCACCGAGCAGTTCAGACTAGTGCCTAAGGGCAGGGGGCATTGTCCCAGGTTATCGGAATAGAGGATTTTCCGCTGCCCGGCGCAATCGGATAGATCCACGGTTGCCCCTTGTATGGGCATCCTATCGGCAGCGTTGACGATGCGGAGCATCATCGTTGTCTCTCCGCCCTTGTGGATGTGGTACAAGTCCTCTTTTCCGCGTCCACCTGGGCGATTAGACACGAAGAGACCGTAATTTTTGAAGCTATCGAAGATAAAGCCGTAATCGTCCCTGCTCGAGTTAATGGGCATACCGACGTTGGCAACTTTCGTCCAGCGACCGTCGCCCGATTCGGCCATGAAGATATCCATGCCCCCGAAGCCCGCGTGCCAGTCGGAGGAGAAATATAGATTTGTACCGTCGAAGTAGGGGCTTATTTCATTGCCCGGGGTATTCACTACCGGGCCCAGGTTGATGGGTTTGGACCATGCGCCCTCTTCGAGGTAGGAAATATAGAGATCATACCCCCCGAAGCCGTCTGGGCGGTCGCTTGCGAAGAACAGGGCGGAGCCATCGCTGGTAAAAGCAGGGTAGCCCGTACGGCCACCTGAATTGTGTATAAAGGAGCGTTCGTTGACCCAGTCCCCCTCATTGTTTATATCTGCCAGGAAAATGCTGAGTTGGGAGTCATTATCCGGGACTTGTCGGACGCCGTCCACAAAATTATTTTTGGTATAGGCCACCTTCCTGCCGTCGGCGGTGAAAGAAGCTGGTCCTTCGCCGTTTCCCGGAGTGGAGGTTTTCATTATAGCGGCGGGCTGTAGGTACCCATCGGCCCCGAGGCGGGAGATATAGAACTGGCTTCGGGAGACCCCGTCCCAACTGCTATTTGAGCGTTGTATATCGGTACGGGAGGAGGAGAAAACGGCTTGTTCCCTGTAAAAAGCCGGCCCAAAATCAGCGGCCAGGGAGTTCACGCGTTCCTCGACCACTGCGTAGTCGCTTGGCACAGCGCGTTGCGCCAGGGCAAAATCGCAAGACTGGGCAAAGTGGTTGCCTTTGGTGGGATCGGTGCGCGCATACTGGAGGAAATAGCTTTTTGCCTCTTCGTAGCGCCCAAGGGCTTTGAGTACGATGCCGAATTGTAGGAAAACGCGTGCGTCTACCGTCTCCTGGCGCGCCAGCTTGACCAGGTAGTCGGCGGCCTCGTCCATGTTGTTCAGGTTGGCGTAGCAAAGCGCAATTTTTTCGAGCGCTTCCATTTCATCGCCTTTGCGGGAGAGGACTTCTTTGTAGCTTTCGATGGCCTGGGTGTAGGCTTTGAGTGCAAACTGGTCGTTCGCTTTTCGGAGGGACTGGCGATAGTTTTGCCCGTAGAGATGAAGGGCGCTGAACGCCGCGATGGCAAGGGTCAGGACAATTTTCCGGAATTTCATAGCGGGATGGGTGTCAAATACTGAGACTGGTTGCGGGAAAAGTCGTCAAGAGCACAAAAGATACCTCTTTTTCACCTTTCCGACCCCTCGGAACGAGTCTGTTAAATAATATGGTACATCATCTTACCCAAAAGTACTATTATTTTAATACACATCCCGGAGATTTTTACAATCCATCGTCTACAACGGGTCAGTATCTGGGGCAGCGCACCTTATAGCGCTCTTTGGCAGGCTGCAGGTACATCAGGGACACTTCAAATGCCCCCCGGTTGTAGTTCGACCTTCGCAGGGGCGACATGGTAATATCATAGCTCAGGCCCAGGTTCCAGCGCCCGGTCTCGAAGATGGCGCCCAACGCCAGCGATTCCGGTGCCGGTGGGGCGGAGGATTCCCCCCGGTTGGAAAAGTGGGCCCACAGTCCGCTGCGCAAGGCGATTTCGTTCCAGTACCGATTGGTATACCGAACACTTCCTCCCAGGGTAATGCTGGAAGCAGGGCCTTGTTTGGCCAATAACAACAACGGCAACAAAGACACGGGTTTGGCGAGCGGCCATTCCCCTCCGAGGTGGAGCGTGTATTTCCGGTATAGGTTTGACCCGGGTTCGCCTAAAAAAGAAAGGGTGGGTTCCAGCACATGCTGGGCGGCCACCCCAGCAAAAACACTTTTGCCCTCGTCCATGACAGAGTACCATAACAGACCGAGATTGAGATCCGGGACTACGGCGCTTCGATTCCCACTGACGTTTTCCCCCGAAGCCTGGTTGAGGTCCACCGAGTTAGAGGCCCTATCGTATTGGTTGGAAAACCAGAGCTGGTTTACGCCGATGGTATGCTGTTCCAGGCCCCCTTGAAACCCGGCCACCAGGTACTGGGAGGCGCGGTTGCGGCGGTCGGCCCCGAGCTGTTTGAGGAAAGATGCCCCGAAAGATGCCATTGCCCTTTTATATGGGCCGGGGCCTGCTTCGTCCTGCAAGACGTGTAGTCCCAGCGACACATAATCGCGGCGAACCACGCGGAAGCGGTTCTCGAAGCTGCCGGAGAACGTGCGGAAGGGGCTTTCTGCCAGAAAAGCGGGATACAGCACCCGATAATTGAGTGCGGCCCTGAACCTTCCTTCAAACACACCGTTCAAGGCGGGATTTACCTGCAGAGGTGCCGCATACACCTGCGAAAAGCGGGGATCCTGCGCCAGGGCACTGCTTGCGTTGAGCAAAGCTATGGCGAAGATGAACAGCCAACCCTTTCCTTTCATGTCCAGCATTTTTATTTATCGCAAAAGCGTCGTTTGGCCCCTGCGGGATTCTTTATAGCCATCTATATATTCGGCGTCCAGTCGCCAGACAAATAGTCCGGGGTTTAGGGGCTGCCCTCTGAAGGTGCCATCCCAACCTATGCCCGCATCGTTTGTAAAAAAGTCTTTCGCCTCATATACCAGTTGCCCCCAGCGGTCGAACACTTGAAAGACGAGGATGCGGGTCCCGTTCAGCCCATGTACGAGCAGCAGGTCGTTCGCGCCATCGCCATTGGGGGAGAACCCGGTGGGAACGAGTATATCGCGCTCTTTTCCAACATTTACCGTTACCCGGTCGGAGGCTTCGCAGCCGACGCTGTCTATGCCGTTCAGTTCATAGGAAATAGTATTTTGAGGGAACGACCGTGGGGCCGCACAGCCCGTGCAACTAAGCGTACCCGGATAGGGCTCGGACCAGGTAAAGACTACTCGGCCCTGGGCACCGGTGGCACTGGCTTTTAACGTCAAGGTATCCCCTAACTTGATCCGGTAGCTGTCCAAGCCGGCGTCTACGACGAATGCGGGAGGGCTCTTTACTTCGGCACGTTCAAAACTTTGGCATCCGTTACCGTCCCGCACGTACACGTCGTAATTGCCGGCTACGAGTCCAATCAAGGCAGGTACGAGTTTGAAATCCTTGCCGTTGAGGCTGTACGAGTACGGGGGTTTGCCGCCTGATGCCACGACATTTATCTGTCCGTCGCTTGCCCCGAAACAGGTAGTCGGGACCGCACTTAGCCCGATGGCCAACTTACTGCTTGGGACGAGTTCGGTTTGGGCCAGAGCGGTGCAGTTCTTCGAATCGGTCAGCGTCAACTGGTATGTTCCTGCCAGGAGGTTCTTGCGTTCAAAGCCGCTTCCCCCGTCGTTCCACGCAATTTTATATGGTCCTACGCCTCCCCCTGCCTGTACCTGGATAGAACCGGTGGCATCGCCGAAGCAGCGGTTATTGCCCAGTACAAATGCCGCGCTCAGTTGTGGAGGGTGCGCAATTTCAATCTTCCCCTCTCCAAAGCAACCGAATTCATCCGTGACGACAACGCGGTAAGTGCCTTGGGATAGGCCGGAAACGACCTGGCCGGAAACAGAAGTCAGGGGCAGTTCCCAGCGATAGGTAAACACTTTGCTTTCTGCCCGCACAGAGGCCACCCAGGCCTTACCGTCACTGCCGCCGAAGCAGGTGGCATCGGTTTTTTCAAGCGTTGGCTGTATGGGGATCGGCTGGCGGAGAAAACGGCTGGTGATGGCCTGGCAGCCCTGTGGGTCGGTCACCGTGACGGTGTATTCCTGATCTCCCCGCAAGTTGGCGATGGCAATCCCCGAAGCGCCGTTGCTCCATTTGAACGCATAGCGGCTAAAATCCACCGCTGGGCGGCCTTTCACAAAGTTGATACCTATACGGCCATTGCTCCCGCCAAAACAATTCGGTGTGTTCACGATCAGGTTAGGCTCCATTTCCGGCAGGTCTTTTAGCTGGATGGCAGCATTCGCCGTACACCCTTTTATATCGGTTACCGTCAGGGCATAGCGGGTAGAATCCAGTCCGCTCAACTCGGCTGCCGTGGCCCCATGGGCCCATTGGAAAAAGTACTCCGGACCGGTACCGCCGTTGGCAAGGGCTTTCACCTTGTTTTTCTTCTCCCCGTAACAGCCCGATTCGGTCTGCTGGAGGTCCAGGCGGAGGGGTTCTTCCGGTTCCCTCACCAAGGCTTGTGCGAAAACGCGACACCCTTTTTTATCGGTTACGCTCAGCGCATATTGGCCCGAGGCCAGGTTGTTGATAAAGGAACTCGTTGCTGTTCGACCGCTCCAGGAGTAGGAATAGGGTGCTGTCCCTCCTGAGGGAGTAGCGCTGACCCCTCCATCCGTTCCACCATAGCAACTCACTTCTTTGGCGGCTAAGTTGACGGACAGGGCGTCGGGCTCAGGCACCACGACGGTATCTTTCAACAAGCAACCTCTGGCATCTTGTATACTCAGTACGACAGGGCCGCCCCCGAGCATGGTCGCCAGGGGACCGACCTGCCCCAGGGGATCGTTCCAGGAATAGCGATAAGGGATGGTACCGCCATTGGCGTAGGCCCAGACTTCGCCGCTCCGTCTGCCGTTGCAATCCACCGGGACGATAGAAAAGGAATCTATCCGAAGCGCTGCGGGTGCCGCCAGTTGTACACATTCTTTAGTTTGGCAGTTTGCCCCGTCGCTCACCGTTACGCAGTAGTATCCCGCGCCGAGTAGGGCCAGGGTATCCCGCCCGGCACCGGTGGACCAGGCGTAGCGATAGTTGCCATCCCCGCCGCTCACCCGTGCAGAGATACGCCCGTCGGCTTTGTCAAAACAACTCGGTGCCGCCGTTTGAAGCACTGCATTCAGAGGTTGGGGTTCTTGTAAGGAGATGGTATCGGTGGCGGTGCAGCCCAGGCTGTCAGAAGCAGTAAGCACGTACCTTCCCGAACCAAGCCCGCTGATCGAGTCGCCCACTGCCCCACTATTCCATTCAAAGCGAAGGCGCCGCGAGGTATTACCCGCTGTTGCCATGAGCGCTCCGTTTTTTTCACCAAAGCAACGGATAGGGCTTTTTACCTGTATCCTAGCCCCGATGGCCGCTGCTTCCCCAATCGCAAAGAAAACGGTATCGGCGCAGTTGTTTTGATCAATCGCAACGGCAAAATAGTCTCCGGCCACCAAATTCTCAAAAATGCCGTCTTGAGAAAGGTTCCCCGTGCCGTTCAGTTGATACGAATACGGCGGGAAGCCTCCTGCGGCTGAAAGGAGTGCCGCACCGGAATTCCCTCCAAAGCAAAGGGCATCCTGTTTTTGTTTCACCAAGGCAGCAATCGTACAGGGCTCGTAGATACACCCCACAACCCCTGTGCGCACCCCGCAGAACAGGGCATTGCTGTCGGGCACTGCTTCGACCGCCAGGCGCAGGGCATCTCCGGAGGCATAAAAATCGGGGGGTAGGAAAAACGTGTCTAGGGCGGGTAGGGTCAGCGTAGTGTCCTTTCCATTGATTTGAAAAAATAATTTATACGCTGCGGCCTCCGGCACCGGCGTCCAGGAAAAGACCGCCTGCCCGGTCCGGCTGAAGGAACATTCCGGTTCGGGGGCAGGCAGGGCCGTACGGACGTCCACCCGGAGGGTATCTGTTTTGGAGCAGCCTTTTTCATCAAAATATTTCAGAACATAATTAGTTGTTTTCAATGGCTTTACGATTACCTCATCACAAGATGTACACGACAAACCTTCGGAGGGCGACCACTGGTAAGAGCGTTCGTTTCTACCTTTGAAGACGATGCTCCACTCTTCCAGGTATCCATACTGCAGCGAATCGAAGCCGTCGGACACCAAAAGGGCCCATTCGCCGGCAGCGCGTGCCCCTTGTAACTGATTCCAGTCCCCTTCCGGAGCAAAAACACCATTGAATGGAGCATCCCCGCGCGTCACGGAGAGCGATGCCCCCGGGGAGAAGCAAGTATGGGAATAATCGTCCAAACCGCCCCCGTTGCCACTGCTCAATTCCATCTGTTCCCCTGAAGGGGTGCGCAAAGCCAGGGTTATATCCTCGGCCCAATCGGTGCGAAGGGTCACGCATACACGCTCAATTTGCGCCACAGGGTTGTCCAATACCTGGAACGGCAGGG
Source organism: Bacteroidota bacterium (assembly GCA_041183125.1). Taxonomy (GTDB): domain Bacteria; phylum Bacteroidota; class Bacteroidia; order Chitinophagales; family Saprospiraceae; genus JADJPL01. The sequence goes on from JBEGMH010000344.1 coordinate 18,997, forward strand.
ATTTTACAGGAAGCAAGGCGGCGTAAGGAGCTCCAGGTGGATGGTTGGCGTATCCGACCGGGTATTGTGGGTTGCTCTTATAGGCAAACAGGCTATCGCTTTGCGACAAGGCACCTACCTGGAGCGACAGGGAATCGCCCTCACAAATCGCGGTATCGGGCAGTACAGGGATTTCCGGCAGGCAATTCGGGCAGTCGGGGCTGCCTTGGGGCAGCACTTCCATCTGCAAGCGGTATTCCGACACACAGCCAAACGCATCGCTGGCCTGGAGGAGGTAGCTGCGAAGGCCTGCCGTATCGGCGAGAGCAGCCGCAGAGTCCCTCAGTTGGAACAGCATTTCCGGTTGGTAGCGCCAGCGCAGGCTCTGCACCACCGGGCGCAAGGTGTCGCCGGAAGCCCTGCGCACCCGGCCTGGGAACACCTGCAACAATTTTTGTCCTTGCGCCGTACCGATGGCCGCGTTCAGGCGCAGGGTGTCGCCGACACAAACTACGGGCGTCACCCCCGGAGCAGAGGGTACGAATAGCGGGCTGGGTACGACGAGGATCTCCGCCACGGGTTCCAAGGCCATACAACCGGCTGCGTCTATGGCCCGAACCCATAGAAAATTACTGCCGGAATCATTAAACATTTTATTGTATATCAATCCATTGCGTTCATTTTTGCCATTCAGTAGCCAGGATACGGACGTATTAGACAAAGCCTGCCCATAGCGCGACCCATTGTCTGGGAACGCCAGGGCGACCCTTGCCGAAATACTCTCCCCCTTACAAAGCGGGATTAGGGAAGGGTCGCTGGTATCGCGTTCTGCTTCTATTCCCTGCACGTCCATAGAGATCCGCTGGCACAGCGTACCGCAGGAGAGGCTGGCATCCCAGCCCCGTCCCTGCCCTGTCGCATCTGAAACGAACAAGAAGGCAAGGCATCCGCTCGTATTTTGCACGCTCGCCTGTACCTGAAAAGAGTCCAGTTCAATATTTTGTAGCGTCATCAGTATGGGCGACGTCGTGTCGGGTCCGTCGAAAACGCGGAGGTAATCCCCTGCCCCCATTTGCAGGGAGTTAAAAAATAAACGCGACCCTGTACCAGCGCTATCCGGGCAAAAACGGACCAATGAGCGGGTATTCGGAGGATAGTTGCCTGGGCCGTCTGAGAAACTGCCCCCACAAGCGCGGATACTGGTATCGCGAGGTATCGTGAACTGTGCCGATAGGGCGGTACTGCATAACAAGAAAAAAAAGAGCAAGCAGTAAAAGCGAGCCATACCAGACTGCAAGGAGCTAAAAAAGAGCGGTTGTTCGTCTATGTGAGTACCTTTTGAACGGAGGGAAAAAGGTGCAGTATGGGCGAAAAAAGGCCTTTTCGATCTCTCGATGATTCCCCGCGCAACAAGTCTGATAAGTCTGGTATTCATCGGATATTTCAGGATTCGTGATATGAACCGGGTAAATCCAGCAGGATAACGCCATATTTAGGTTATTCCATGCAAATGAAAGGATATTTACCATAAAATGCGCAGTTGTTGATGTGCAATGTCGCTACTTTGGCGATAAAAACAGCGGTTCCGTCCACTAAAATACTACCTTTGAGACTGTAAAAAAGCCTTTCCATGAATCTGTTAGACGGAAAAAAATTAGCGGCGGACATCAAATCCGAGCTCAGGGTACAGGTGGAACACATCCTGGCCCGGGGGGATCGCCCCCCTCACCTTGCGGCTGTACTCGTGGGCGATGACCCTGCAAGTCAGGCATACGTCGGGAACAAAGTGCGCTCTTGCGCAGAAGTCGGCTTTGCATCTACCCTGATCCGGCGGCCTTCGGAGACTACCGAAGGGGAGCTCCTGGGGATTGTGGCACAGCTCAACCAGGACCCTGACATTGACGGGTTCATCGTCCAGTTGCCCCTGCCGGCGCACATAGACGAGCAAAGGGTCAACCTAGCCATTGACCCCAAAAAAGATGTAGACGGTTTTACGCCCGAAAACTTCGGCCGCATGGCGCAGGGCCTTCCCTGCTACCTACCGGCCACGCCGTTCGGGATACTGGAAATGCTCCGGCGCTATCAAATTCCTACCGAGGGGTGCGAAGTGACGGTGGTAGGGCGTAGCCACATTGTTGGCACCCCGATCAGCATCCTGCTTTCCCGGAAAGGATATCCGGGGGATGCCACGGTCACCCTGTGCCATAGCCGTTCGAGGGACCTTGCCGCGCATTGTCGCAAAGCGGACATTCTCATCGCCGCGATCGGAAAAGCGGATTTTATCACTGCGGACATGGTAAAGCCGGGGGCCGTCGTCATTGACGTAGGCATAAACCGGGTAGACGATCCCTCTTCTCCCAAAAAATACCGGCTGACCGGCGATGTATCGTTTGCCGAGGTAGCCCCTCTCGCTTCCTGGATTACCCCTGTGCCCGGCGGTGTGGGCCAGCTCACGGTGGCCGCCCTGCTCATGAATACCCTAAAAGCGCGACAAAAAGCAGTATATCCTGCTTAGGTGCGACAAATTTCGACTATATGCTTTACTACCGCTATATTTTCCATACTGACCCGGCCCTTTCCGAAACCTTGTTAGCCTGGCTTTCCGAGCTCCCTTTCGAAGGCTTTGAGGAAGCCCCCGATGCTGTATCCGGCTTTTTGCCCGGGAATACCGACCGCAGCGCCTTGGAGGCAGATCTTTTGGAAATAGCCTCCCGTCTGCCCTTTTCCTATTCCGTAGAGGTCATCCAACCGGAAAACTGGAATGCGGTATGGGAGCAAAATTTCCAGCCTGTCCAGGTAGGCAACTTCTGTGGCATCCGGGCAGAATTCCATCCGGCCTTCGACGAGGTGGGTCACGAACTCGTCATACAGCCCAAAATGGCCTTTGGCACAGGGCACCACGAGACCACCTTTATGATGGTCGAATACATGGAAAGCCTCGATTTTCGTGGAAAAAGAGTATTCGATTACGGTTGCGGAACCGGTATATTGGCCATTTTGGCTGCAAAACTGGGGGCGAATCGCATAGATGCCGTGGATATCGAAGCAGCAGCCTGTGAAAACGCCCATGAAAATGCGGTGCGCAACGGCGTGTCGTTTTCTGTTTACCGCGGTACGATCGCCGATGTACCGGCAGCCGTATACGATGTCGTTCTCGCCAATATCAACCGCAACGTAATACTCGATTCCCTGTCGGCGTTACATCAAAAAATCGCTTCCGGGGGCGACCTGCTCATTTCCGGAATCCTCGGTTCTGACCAGGAAATAGTGTACCAAGCTGCTTTGGCGCAGGGGTTTCAATGGATATCCCAAAAGGCCAGGGGGAACTGGATTGCGGCGAACCTGAGGCGGCGATAAAACATTTGGCTTGTCGCGATAGGGAACCACCGAGGGTTAAAAAGCCCTTTTCGCATTTTTGCCAAGCCTTTTGCGCAACAAGTCTATTGATAAACCATTTTTTATGCAGCGCTGGTTTTGTATTTTGAGCGTATTGCTGAGCCTCTGCCCTGCGTGGGTAAAGGCCCAAGTCTCCGATACTTTCCCCCGGGCACCGGAAGCCTTCTTCCAGTCTCTGGGAAGTTTCCTGTTGGAAACTCGTGACGCCGGGGCGGCCAAGTCTTTCCAGGACTTCGAACAATCGCACCGCAACAAGCCGCTTCCGCCCGAGGAACTTGCCCTTGTTCAGCAGACCTGCGGGCAGATGCGCAAAAAAGGGTTAGCGGCACACCCGTACTTCAGCACCTACCTGGATGCCGTTGCTGCTTTGCGCACGCTCCCGCAACCAGGTCTTTTCGCCTCCTGGCACGAGATCAGCACCTGGATGCTGTCGGCAGAAAATCCCGGGCCAGCCACGTCCGTTTTTGAGTTTTTTCGTTTTTCCACCCACTTTTTTCTATCCAGCCACTTGAAGACCGGCGATGCCAACACGGTTGGATGGCGCTTGAAATCGCCCACCTGGAGCATGCAAATACAGCAAAGCGAACCTGCGCTACTCGTTTCCAAGGCCGGCCTGTTGGGTGAAAATAGCCGGGATTCCATCCTGATAGCGAACACCGCCGGCACTTATTTCCCGTTGAAAAACCAATGGCGGGGAAAGGGCGGCACGGTCAACTGGGAGCGCGCCGGCCTGGGGCCTGAGGTGAATGCCTTGTTAGGCAGCTATAGCGTAGATACGCGAAAAAACACGTACAGTGCCGACAGTGCTTCCCTGAGCTACCCAAAAGTATTGGGCAGCCAGCGGATGTTGGGGAAGCTGAGCGACCAATTGGTGTCCCTTGAAGCGGAGGCAGGTCTGAACTATCCCCGGTTCGAATCGTACCAATCCCGCGAAATCAAGGGGATTGCGGAAGGCGTCCGGTTTGCAGGGGGGTTCAAGCTACAGGGAAAAACGATTTACGGGATCGGTGCGGAAGGCCGCAGGCCCATGCTACAGATATTCAACCAGCGCGGGGGCTTAGCGTTCAAAGCCAGCGCGGATGAACTCGTCGTTCGGCAAGGGGAATCCGTTTTTGCTCAGGAGGCCAGCATTGCTTTCTATTTAGAAAAGGATTCCATTTTCCACTCTTCCGCCAACTTCAAGTTCAACCTTGCCAACAAGGAGCTGCTCATTACCAGAGGAAAGTACGCCAACGACCGCAGTGCTTTTTTCAGTTCGGCCCATCAGGTATTCATGGATACCGACCAAATCCTCACCTCTATAGATGGAGAAAAAGCCATCATAGGGGAAAAAGCACTCGCCATCGTGCGAAAGCCGCCCGTATCGTTCGAGTCTGCCGATTTTTTCAGCCACAAAAGCTACGATGAGCAACAGGGCATTTCTTCTTCTAATCCGCTGGCCCTGATCAAGCGGTTTTCAGACCAGCAAAAACAAAGCACCCTGGACGCCGACCAATTGGCCAAGGTGTTTAACCCCGACTTCAACGCGGCCAGTATTGAGCGCTTGTTGTTCGACCTCTCCGCCCAGGGGTTTGTACGCTACGACACGGAAAGCAAGCGCATCGAAGTCCAGCCCAAACTCTTCCACTACGAAGATGCAAAACAGCAGCGCAGCGACTTTGACATGCTCCGCCTCAGCTCAAAAAGCGACCAGCCCAACGCCACCCTCAACTTAAGAAGCGCTAGAATGGACGTCTCCAATATTGATTTTATCTCCTTCAGTCCAAGACAGCGGGTATCCATCGCACCTGATTCCAACCGGGTCTTCCTGGGCAAAAACCGGGATATGGAGTTTGGCGGGACTTTGCAAGCGGGATTTTCCGAACTGAAAAGCACCCGGTGGAAGTTTCGGTATCAACCCTTTCAAATCGAAAGCGACTCCATCGAGTACCTCCGGCTCTTTGCCCCGGAGAAACGCCCCGACGATGGGTCGGAAATGCCTGCCCCCTTTGCCCTGACTTCCGACATCGAGGGTTTCAAGGGGACGTTGATCATTGATGCCGAACGGAACAAAAGCGGTTCGGCCGATATCCCCCTATTTCCCTCGCTCAACACCAAAGGCAAATCGTTCGTCTATTACGATGGCCCTTTCGCAAAGGATACCGTGTATAAGCGCGATTCCTTTTATTTTGAATTGGACCCCTTCCACCTCAACCAACTGGACAACTACGTGAAAGATGAGTTGTCGTTCAAAGGTTGGCTCGTGCCGGCACATATCTTCCCGCCGTTCCGGGAAACCCTGCGGGTACAGCCTGATTATTCCCTTGGTTTTCAACATAATATACCTAAAGAGGGATATGCTGCATACGCTAAAAGAGGGAACTTTTCCGGTGTGCTCCAACTCAGCAACAAGGGGTTGGGCGGCGAGGGTATCCTCTCTTTCCAGGGGGCTAAAATCAATGCCCGGGACTACCTGTTCCGACCCGACCAGCTCACAGGCAGTGCGCGTGCCTTCGACATCCCAGAGGTACGTGGCGAGAAAGAGTCCCCTAAAATCGCTGGTTCCGATGTAAACATCAACTGGATACCTTATGCCGACAGCATGTACGTGAGCTCCGCCTCCCAGGGCTTCAAGATCTTCGATGAGGGCATACACGATCTGGCCGGACAGTTGATCCTCACCAGCAAAGGCATCAACGCCAGCGGCACCCTCGACTGGCCGGATGCTCAAATCAAAGCCCCCATCCTCACGTTCGGCGCCCGTTCTGTCAAGGCGGATACCCTCTTCCTGGGCATCAAGGCCGAGGGACAGGAACAGTTTGCCCTACAAGCCGAAAAAACGGGGGGACGTATTGATTTTGACCAGAAAAAAGGCAGCTTCAAAGCTCCTGTCCAGCCTTCTTCCACCGCTTTTCCCCTCAACCAGTACGAAACCAGCCTGAATGCCTTCGACTGGGATATAGAAGGCCGGACCATCACTTTTGTACAAGCCTCCGACAGCACCGCCTCGTTCAGCTCTATCCACCCCGAGCAAGACCGGCTCTCTTTTCGTGGAAAAACCGCTGTATATGACCTGGACTCCACCCAATTGAGGATTGGTGGCGTGCCCTACATCGTGAGTTCGGATGCCTTCATTTATCCCGACAGCAACCGCGTTTATGTACAGCCCGGAGCGGTCATCGCCCGGCTTGAGGATGCCGTCATCGTCTGTGACACCTTGAACCGAAAGCACACCATCAGCCGCGCCAGCGTGAACATCCTGGGGAAAAAAGAATACCGTGCCAGCGGGTATTACCAGTACCCCGTCGGGGACCGGGAGCAAGAAATCGCGTTTAACAATATCCAGGGCACACGGGTAGGAAAAGGGCCGGTCAACCAACGCCCCTCTGCGACCGTAGCCCAGGGGGAAGTGAGCGAAGCCGATAACTTCCTCATGGACGACAAGTTGTCTTTCTATGGGCAAATCAGTCTGGGGTCAGATTCGGAGAACCTGAAATTCAGTGGTTTTGCGCGCATCAACAGCGAGCAGCTCCCCGAGCAGCAATGGTTCAGCATCTCCGTGCAGGCGGATAGGAAGAACGTTGTTATCCCCTTCAAAACCCTGCGCAACCCGGAGGCAGTAGCCCTGGAAAATGGCTTGTTCCTGAGCAAGGAACAGGGCTTCATCTATCCCCTGCTGATGATGCCGCCCTACTTCCGAAGGGATAGGCCTTTGTTCCCGGCAAAAGGGGTATTGCGCTACGACAAGCAAAAGGACCGCTTCATCGTCGGCGATTCGTCTAAAGTGTTGGCCGACCAGCTCAGGGGCAACCTCCTGACCTATTTTTCAAAAACCGGGCGCGTGGAGGCAGAGGGGAAGTTCAGCCTCGGGTCTGGGCTCAAAAACTATAAAATACAGGCTGCCGGTACCGCAACAACCCAGTTCCAAGAAGGTCCTCCCCCTTCGGAAGCCGACTCAAATGCGATTGCAGCCCCCCCGCCCCCCACGGATTTTGACCTCATTGCAGGGCTCGATTTCACCCTGCCGGATCGCCTGTTGCGCATTATGGAGAACGAAATTGCCTCTTCCAGTTTCGCCGCCTCCCCTATTCCCTATTTAAGCGATATCAACTATTATCAAAAGGGGTTCTCCGAAATTTTCCCAGCGAACCCCGATGTAGAGAACGCCATCCGCGGGCTCACAAACGGCATTTTCTCCATCCCGGAAAAAGACAACCCGTATACCTTGCTGCTCAGCGGCTTGAAAATGCGCTGGGACACGGACTACCAGTCGCTCGTGTCGAAAAAACCCGAAGCAGGGCTCGTGAGCATCAAAGGCAGGCCCATCAGCCAGGTGCTCGATTGCTATGTGGAGTTCAAAATGCCTTCCAACGAAGACGACCGGGTATATGTCCATCTCCAGTTGCGCAACCAGATCTACTACTACTTTGGCTATCGCAACGGCATCCTGGAAATCAACTCCAACGACAACCGCTTCATGGATGAAGCCGCAAAAATGAAATCCAATGAACTGGTACTCAAAATGCCGGATGGAAAGTCTTATGAGATCCAGATCGTGGAATCCAACCGGGCGCAAATGTTTTTAAGAAGGGCCAAAGCTGCTGCCGAGGCCAAATAAACCTATACTGCCATGAAAGTATCCTCCATCCACATTTACCCGGTCAAGTCCCTCGGTGGGTTCCGTGCAAATGAATGGAAACTCGAAGCCAGAGGGCTCGAACACGACCGCCGCTGGATGCTCGTAGATGAGAGCGGGTTTTTCCTCACGCAAAGGACCCTTCCCGAGCTCTGTCTGCTGGAAGCCGTCATCCAGGGTAAGTCCCTGGTCATCCGGGACCGCAAAAAACGGCAGGAGGATCTCATACTGCCCGTCGCTGTCCCTAGCGGGGAAAAACTTCGGGAGGTGCAGGTCTGGAACGATATAGTTCCTGCCCTCTTCGTAGGGCCGGAGCAGGTTTCCGCATGGTTTTCCACCCTTTTTGGCCGCAGCATATACTTGGCCTATATGCCCGAGCAAAGCGAGCGCCCGGTGGATCCGCAATATGCCCAAGCGGGCGATATGGTGAGTTTTGCCGATGGGTACCCTGTGCTCATTGCGCTGGAAGCTTCCCTCGAAGATTTGAATGCGCGCCTTGCCGAACCGGTCGGTATGGAGCGTTTCCGCCCCAACCTCGTCGTGGAAGGCGGAACGCCCTGGGAGGAAGATTCCTGGCGGGCAGTAGCCGTAGGAGAGGCGCAGTTCCGGACGCCTAAGCCGTGCGCGCGCTGCAAGGTGATTACGATAGACCCCGCAAGTGCCGAGGTAGGAGTAGAGCCCATGCGAACCTTATCCACCTTTCACAAGCAGGGCAACAAGACCCTGTTTGGGATGAACGCCTGTTGGGAAAAGCAGTCTGGCCATATTGTCCGGGTCGGCGATTCCGTCGCCGTGTTAAAACAGGATATCGAGGACCATTAGTCCGCAGAATACGACGCTGGCCAACCCATTCATAGTAAAAAAGGCCAGGTTGACCCGGCTCAGATCGTTTGGTTTGACCAATACGTGCTGGTATCCCAACAAGGCGATGTACGATGCCGAAGCGGCTACTTGCAGCCAGCCCATGCGGTCGGGGTAGGCGGCCTGAACCAGGTAGCCGGCTGTGAGCATGGTGCATATACTCAATACGTGAAGTAAACGGGAGAACCACAGCGCCTTCGTCCTTCCCATCCGTACCGGGATGGAGCGCAGGGACATGGAGCGATCGAACACATCGTCCTGAAGGGCATAGATGATATCGAAACCCGCGGTCCAGAGCAACACCGTCACCGAATACAACATCGGGATGGCATCAAACCCTCCGCCACCTGCCAGATAAGCTCCCAGAGGGGCCAGGGCCAAGCCCAGGCCCAACACAAAATGGCACAAGGCCGTAAAGCGTTTGGTGAAGCTATAGCCGAGAATGACCAGAAGGGCAACCGGCGACAAGTAAAAGCAGAGCGGATTGATAAACCAGGTGGCCGCTATAAAAAAAAGGGCATTCAGCCCGGTGAACAGCAGTGCGGCACGGGGATGGACAACTCCCGCCGGTATTTCCCGCTGCTGGGTCCGCGGGTTTTGCCGGTCGTAGTCCCGGTCGAGGTAGCGGTTGAACGCCATGGCCGCGCTTCGGGCAAAGACCATGCACAATACGACCAGGCCCAATAACGACCAGCTAAACGCGACGCCGGTGTGCATCCACGCCAGGAAGAAGCCCAACAAGGCAAAAGGAAGGGCGAAGACGGTATGGCTGAACTTGATCAGGGAGAAGTAGGCTTTCATGCCGGTCGGTTTGATACAGGCAGGGCTGTCGTAAAAGTATTCCGCCGCTTCCGCCTGAAAAATAAAACCAAGAAAGAGCATCTGTTTTTTTGATTTTGCAAAGCAAAATCAAAAAAACAGATTCTCTTTCGAAATATTAGACTTGTTGTGAGGGGGTCAGCGAGGTGGGAAAAAAGGACCTTTTTGACCCCTTGGTGATCCCCTTGCAACAAGTCTATTCTTTAGTGGCCTTAGCGAAGTGCTTTTGAGGCAGCCACAAACATTTTTTGGTGGGCGAGGGCGAAAAATCTCTTGTAAGACAGTGCCCGTGACCATTCATGATGAGAAGCAGGGAGGGTTTAGTTCCCGGCTTTTGCTTCTACTTCCCCTTCGAGGTAGATGAAGGTTTCCGGGGGCGTGGTATTCGCTACGATGGTGACGCGCTTGCTTTGGCCGCCGACCTTACCCGTAGCGTCGAATACAACGGTAATCTCACCCGTTTTGCCCGGGGCGATGGGTTCGCGCGGCCAAGTGGGAACCGTACAGCCGCAGGTGCTGCGCGCGTCGCTCAGGATCAGGGGTTCGTTGCCCGCGTTGCGGAACTTGAACGTATGCGTTACCTTTTCCCCATCTTTTACCTTTCCGAAGTTATGGCGGTCTTCGCCAAAGGAAATGGTCGTCGTCGGGCCTGCCGGTACTTCGGGTTGTTGGGCCTGGGTGCCTTGTGGGTCGGCGATAGCGGCAGGCGCCTCAGTAGTGGCTACATCTTGGCGGGCAGCATCGCGGGCGTCGGAGCCGGTGCTTTTGCACGAGCTGAGCGCTGCGAAGGCCAGAGAGAACAAAACAGCAGATTTTAGATACTTCATGGCACTTTTGGTTATGAACAGTTGGAAAATCCATTTGGGAACGCAAATGTACACAAAGAGGTTCACAGTAGGGATAAAAAACGCGCCCTTGTTGTTAACGAGCTGTTAATCGCGCGCTTCTGTTTTCTACCCAAGCGGTAAACTGGGCCAGGTCTTTCGCGTTAAGGCAGTGGTCTGCACCGAGCCCTCCTTTCCGGGCGGCCAGCACGCCGAAGCGGATGTCGCGGATTCCCGATTTGCTGTGCGCATCCGGGTTGATGGCGATGGGTACGCCCTTTTCGAGCGCGTACGGGATCCAGGTATAGTCCAAATCCAGGCGGTGGGGGTTGGCGTTCAACTCGATAGCCACCCCGTTGGCCGAGCAGGCATCGATCACCTCCCTATGCCGGATCGGATAGCCCGGCCGGGACAGCAACAAGCGCCCTGTCGGGTGGCCGAGGATGCGCGTTTGGGGCTGTTCGATGGCTTTGATCAAGCGGCGGGTCGCTTTTTCCTCCTCCATTTTCAGGTTGCTGTGGATGGATGCGATCACGACCTCGAACCTATCCAGAATTTCCGTTGGATAATCCAGGCTGCCATCCGCAAGGATATCGCTCTCTATGCCCTTGAAAACCCGAAAGGGCGACAGTTCGCGGTTGAGCCGGTCAATCTCCTCCATTTGGGCCAGCACGCGTTCCGGGGAGAGCCCGTTGGCATAGAAAGCCGATTTTGAATGGTCGGAGATGACAAGATATTCGTACCCCAATGCCTTTGCTTCCTGCGCCATTTCCGCGAGAGGGTGCAATCCGTCGCTGTAGGTGCTATGGGCATGGATAACCCCCCGGATATCGCGCTCTTGCACCAGAGGGGAAAGCCCCGGGGCCGCGGCGGGGTGAAGGACGGTACCCTCTTCCCGCCTTTCCGGTTCGATCCATGCAAGGCCGGTATTTTTAAAAAAGCCCGCTTCGTCTGATGCCGGGGCGGCAGCGCCCTCCAGGCGATCGAAAGACTCCAGAAACGCCTCTGAGCCCGTGATGCGGAATTGTTGTTTGTAAAAATCGGAGGGATCGCAACAATATATTCTTACCGGGTAACCCTCTTTCGTTTTTCCGGAAATCGCCTGTTCATGAAGGACCCCCTCAGACAGCAAGGAGTTGATTTCAGTCAGAGGGGGAGGTACCTGGCCGATCAACAAGGAAATTTCGTTCAGCACCGGAGAGCGGCGGCGCAGGGGGCCTGTCCATTCGACTTGCGCATGGGGAAGGGCTGCCGAGACGGCGTTCAGCAATTCCAGCGCGGGAGCTTCGAGGGCGGCGTAGAGAAAGCTGCTGTTGTTGCGCTGGTAGAACGCGAGTTGGCGGCGCAGTTCTTCCTGGGTTTTTTCCCCGAAGCCTTTCAATTCGAGGAGACGGTTCTCGTTGAGTGCGTACTCTAACTCACCGATACTTTCGACGCCCAGTTCTTTCCAGATCACCCGAAGCTTTTTAGGGCCGAGGCCCTGCACGAGCAGGAGCTCCCCGACGCCGGGCGGGGTGATGGCTTTGTACTTTTCGAGGGCCTCCATTTTCCCATACAGGACCAGTTCCCTGATTTTGCCTACTATAGCTTTGCCGATACCGGGCAGGGCTTCCAGTTCCGCTTCAGAAAAGTCGGACAAGGGGCGGTCCAACTTGCGCAGGGTGAGGTAGGCGTTCTGGTACGAGCGGATTTTGAATGGGTTTTCCCCATGCAGTTCCATGAGCTCGCCCAGGAACTGGAACGCCCTGGCCATTTCCTTGTTGGTCATGGTGTTTTTGCAAAAAAGTCGAGTAACGCGCGTACCTGGGCCTCGGCAAAACGCTCTATGAAATCTTCCCGGAACAGCAGCACAGCATCCTCGTATTGGTCAAAAAACAAGTGCTCGATCAAGATAGCGGGCATTTGGGTATCGCGGATAATCTGGTAGTCCGCTTCTTTGTCCCGGTCGCCATCCGATAGATCGGAGCGCATAGTGATCTCTTTTCCGAGCAGGTTTTCCACATGGCCCCAATAGATCTCGGCCAGGTCGTCGCTCCGGGTCTTTCCCCGGGTGGTGTACACTTCAAACCCGCGCGCTGTATGGGAGAAAGAAGCGTTGGCGTGACTGGACACCAGGGCACAGTTGGGGTAGTGTTTGTAGTACCAATTTGCTTTTTCCACCCGGTACGTGAGGCTCAGGTCTAGCCAGGGGTGGCTCAGCAGTACGAAAGGGTGGTTCAGGTCGCGCAACTTGGAGGCTACGGCATGGACCATGGCCCGGTTCCAGACGCCCTCATAGAACCAGCCCTCTTTGTGGAACTGACCCTTGGCGTGTTGGTATTCCTTAGAGGGAGAGGTCGTGTAGCGACCTGCCGGGTCGAGCCCCCCGTGGCCGGCGTCGAGCAATATCAGGCATTCTGAGGACATAAGATAGAGGTTTTTGAAAATCTGCCCTCAATGCCCCAAAAAAGGCTGTTTTTGGGGCTTGTTGGGAGATTCCCTGCAATATAGCCCTTTTGTCAGGCTTGTCCAACGATAGGCATGTTAAAACTCATGGGCGGTATGGGAGGTTCTTCTTTGGACTCAATAGAGCCGAACTGGGCCTCGTAGCGCCGGACATTGTCGGCGAGGGCCTGGATCAGTCGTTTAGCGTGTTCGGGGGTTACGATGACCCGGGCTTTGACTTTTGCCTTGGGCACATTGGGCACCAACCGCACGAAGTCCAGTACGAATTCCGAATGAGAGTGGCTGATGATTGCCAGATTGGCATAGGTGCCTTCTGCGATATCCTCCGGCAGCTCGATGTTGAGCTGATTGGGGTTGTTTTCCGTGTTCCTATCGTCCATAGTGCTATTTTTTAGTCGTTTTTGACGTTTTTGAGGTACCCGCCTTTTCTTTTTTGGGGGCAGCTTTCCCGGTCGTTGCTGTTTTCTTTTCTGCGGCTTTTTTCGTTTTGAAAGCATCCGGTATAGCTGCTTCCACGATTGCTTTGACCTCTTCCAGGCTGAGGAGGGCAGCTTGTTCGGCGGTCATTTTTTCGTTATTGACCCGGGGCAGGTTTACGTTTTCCTTTTTAAACCGGATAAAAGGCCCCCAGCGGCCATTTTCGATGATGATATGCTCCTCGGGCCATTGCTGGATATAGCGGTTGGCCTCTTTTTCGAGCTTGGCTGCGATCAACTCCTGCACTTGCTGCGGGGTGATGCGGTCGAAATCCACTTTAGCGGGTACGTTGACATAGAGATCGCCCCATTTCAGGAAAGGACCGAAGCGGCCCTTGCCTTTGGTGACGGGCTGCCCTTGGTACGTAGCGACGGGGGCGTCTGCTTCTTCTTTTTGGCGGATGAGTTCCAGTGCCCGTTCCAGGTTGACCGTTAGGGGATCTTCCCCACGGCTCAGGGAGACAAATTTTTCTCCATACCGGACGTAGGGCCCGTAGCGACCCACGCCGACCGCTACTTCTTCGCCCTTGTGTTCCCCCAGGACTTTGGGCAATTCAAAGAGGTTGAGCGCCTCTTCAAACGTAATGGTTTCAATAGATTGGCCGCTCCTCAGGTTTGCGTAGCGCGGCTTATCGCCCTCCCCTATTTCCTCCGGGAGGCCGATTTGCACGACGGGCCCCAGGCGGGTCATGCGCGTGAGCATCGTCAGGCCCGACTTAGGTTCCTTGCCCAGGATACGCTCCCGGGTGGGTCGGTCTGCTGATTCCATGGTAGCCTCGACCGTTTCGTGGAAAGGCCAGTAGAAGTCGTTGAGCATGTGGGTCCATTCCAGCCCACCGGCGGCGATGTCGTCGAACAACTTTTCGATTTCAGCGGTGAACTTATAGTCCATGATTTTCTCGAAATGGGCATCGAGAAAATCGCTGACCGTGATACCTATATCCGTGGGAAAGAGCCTGTTTTGTACGGCACCCGTCTGTTCGCTCAACGTAGCGGCTTCGATCTTGCCCTGGTGCAACCTGAGTTGGCGGTAAGGGCGTGCAGTACCTTCCCTGCTTTCTTTGACCACATAGCCCCGGCCTTCCTCCATGATTTTACTGATGGTGGGGGCGTACGTCGAAGGCCGTCCGATGCCGAGTTCTTCGAGTTTTTTCACCAAGCCTGCCTCTGTATAGCGGGCGGGGGGACGGGTGAAACGCTCCGTGGCGTTCATTTCATCGAGGGGCAGCACCTGCTGGAGGGACAGCGGGGGCAGTATGCCTTTTGTACCCTCCTCTTCCTCATCGTCGTTTGATTCCAGATAGACCCTGAGGAAGCCGTCGAATTTGAGCACCTCCCCCTCGGCCTGCAGGAAGGTGCCCGGCAGGGAGGAGACATCGATCTGCACCACTGTCTTTTCTAATTCTGCGTCGGCCATTTGGGAGGCGATGGTACGCTTCCAGATCAGTTCGTAGAGGCGTTGTTCGTCGCGTTGCGAGCCGGCGTTCTGCACCTGTATGTAAGTAGGGCGGATCGCTTCGTGCGCTTCCTGGGCGTTGGCCGATTTGCTTTTGAAGCGGCGGACTTGCACATAGTGGGTGCCATAGTTCTTTTCCACGGCTTCTGAAATAGACGCCAGGGCTAATTCGCTGAGGTTCGTAGAGTCCGTACGCATGTACGTGATATGGCCTTCCTCATAAAGCCGTTGGGCCACGTTCATGGTCCGTTGCACGGAGAAGCCCAGTTTCCTGCTGGCTTCCTGCTGGAGGGTGGACGTAGTGAAGGGGGCGGCCGGTTTCCGTTTGAGCGGGCGCAGTTCGATTTTTCCGATTTGGAACGTTGCGCCGATACATTTTTGGAGGAAAGTCTCGGCGTCGCGTTCTGCGGGGAAGCGCTCGGGGAGTTCTGCCCGGAGGGGTACTATTTTGCCCTGCTCATTTTTTACCAGGAAGACCGCGTCTATTTTGAAATAAGGTTCTGTATTGAAATGTTGGATTTCCCGTTCCCGTTCGACGATCAGTTTGACGGCGACGGACTGCACCCGTCCGGCGGAGAGTTTGCCGCGCACTTTTTTCCATAGGATTTCGGAGAGTTCATAGCCGACGAGCCGGTCCAGCACCCGTCTTGCTTGCTGGGCATTGACCAGGTTGAGGTCCACTGAGCGGGGACGTTGGATGGCCTTTTCGATGGCGGGTTTCGTGATTTCGCGAAACACGATGCGCTTGGTCGTGTGTGGGTCCAGGCCTAACACTTCACAGAGGTGCCAGGAAATAGCTTCCCCTTCGCGGTCTTCGTCTGTAGCGAGCCAAACCTCATCTACTTTTTTCACCCATTCTTTGAGCTCTTTGACCACCTTATACTTCTCCGGCGACACGACGTAGTTAGACCGGAAGCGGTCGTTCACATCTATGGCCGCATTTCCTTTTTCCAGGTCGCGGACGTGCCCGTAGCTGGATTTCACCGTGAAGTCCTTGCCGAGATACTTCTCTATGGTCTTTGCTTTGGCAGGTGATTCGACAATGAGCAGACTCCTGGGCATTATTTGTTTCGTTTAAAAGTAAGGAAAGGAAGCTCGGCAACCCCGGCACCATGTTTACGAGGGCAAAAGTAAAAATTTTCAACATAGTTCGCCATGCTTGAAAAAATTAGGCGCTTTTGTCGTATTATGGCGTTTGTGGGAAAGGGCTGTATAAAAAGCGGTGCCCCCAGAAGCAAGGGTAGAAAAAGAGCGTGGTTTGAAATATCGAAAACCATTTGAAAGTCAGATGGTTTATGAGGAATCAGAAAAGTGTGAAAAAGAGCCTTTTTGACCGCTGGACACGGTATTTCAAGTACGCCCTACAAACAAAACATGCCATGAAGCACATCTATGTAGCCGCAACGAGCCAACACGTGGGCAAAACGACTACCACGCTAGGACTGGTCGCAAACCTGAAAGGCCGGGGGTTCAATACGGGCTACTGCAAGCCTGTGGGGCAGAAATCCATCGCGTGGGACGGGCTTGTCGCGGACAAAGACGCCGTGCTTTTTTCCGAGGTCATAGGCTTCAAGATAGACCCGGACATTCATAGCCCTGTGGTCTTGGGGCGAGGCGTGACCAAAGAATTTATCGAAGACAGCAGTCGCTACCACTTTGAGGAGAAGTTGCTCCGTGCGCGCGACGTGCTGGAAAGCACGTATGACGTCGTCGTGTATGAAGGTACCGGGCACCCCGGTGTCGGCAGCGTAGTCAACCTATCCAACGCAAGAGTGGCCAAGATGCTGAGCGCGGGCACTATCATGGTAGTCGAAGGCGGCATAGGCAGCACAATTGATATGCTGAACATGTGCACCTCCCTGTTTCGGGAGGAACAAGTCCCTGTGCTGGGCGTGATTGTCAATAAAGTCAAGCCGGAGAAAATGGAGGAAGTGGAATACTACCTGTCCAGGAAGCTCCGGGACCTGGACCTGCCCCTGCTGGGCATCCTGCCCTACGACAACACGCTTTCCCTCCCCATTCTGGAAACGGTGCGCCAGGCCATTGACGGGAAGGTAGTGTTCAATGAAGAATACATGAACAACCGAGTAGAAGACATCATAGCAGGTTCCCTGGTAGAGGTAGATGAGTTCCGGATTTTTGAAAATATTTTGTTGGTCACCAGTATGAACCGCTTGAAAGAAGCGGTTACAAAGGTCGAAAGCGTGGCCAAGATTAAACGGGGCGGGCACTGCCCTTTATCGGGGGTCATCGTGACGAGCGACGGGAAACACGAGCGCTGGTTCGATCCGGCCGACCTATACAACCCCTACCTCATGCAGCATAAAGTGCCCGTTATCACCACCACGTTGGATACGTTCGGCTCGGTAGTGAAAATAAGCCGGATAGAAGTAAAAATCAACAATCGAACCCCCTGGAAATCCATGCGGGCGATTGACTTAATCGGTCAATATGTTAACTTTGACGCGATTATGGACCGTTTCCACCTCAGATAGGAAGAACAGACGGATTGTGAGGGGAAGATTGCCCCCGCTCAACCCGCCCCAAACCACAAAACTGTGCTCACTTCAATTTCCCCATTAGATGGGCGCTACGAGCGCCAAACCTCGGAACTCAGCGATTTTTTTTCCGAATTTGCCTTGATCAGGTACCGGGTATTTGTTGAAATCCAGTATTTCATTGCCCTTTGCAGGATACCACTGCCCCAGTTGGCCGACGTCCCGAAGCAGGCCCTGGACGAACTGGTGCGGTTCACCAACCGCTTTTCTGTTGCCGACGCGGAGGCGGTCAAAGAAATAGAGCGCACGACGAACCACGACGTGAAGGCCGTCGAGTATTATTTAAAGGCTCACTTCCGTGAGGCTGGCCTCGGGAAGTATGCCGAGTTCATCCACTTTGGGCTCACCTCACAGGATATCAACAATACCGCCATCCCCCTGGGGCTGCGCAACGCATTGGACTACGTATTATACCCTGCCCTGGGACAATTGTCCGGGCATCTATCCAACCTTGCAGAAGCGTGGCACGAGGTTCCCATGCTGGCCCGTACGCACGGGCAACCCGCCTCCCCTACCCGTCTGGGCAAGGAAATCCGCGTATTCGCAGAGCGCCTCGAAGGACAGGTGGCCCTGCTACAGGCCATCCCGCACCGGGCCAAATTTGGAGGTGCCACCGGAAATTTCAACGCCCATGCCGCCGCTTATCCGCACCTCGACTGGAAAGCCTTTGCCGACGCCTTTGCCGAGCAGTACCTCGGGCTGGTGCGAACGGCGACTACCACCCAGATCGAGCCCTACGACCATCTGGCCGCCCAGTGCCATGCCCTGTCCCGCATCAATACCATCTTGGTTGATTTTTGCCGCGACATCTGGGCATATATATCTATGGAGTACTTCAAACAGCGGATCGTTGCCGGAGAGGTGGGGTCTTCCGCTATGCCGCACAAAGTCAACCCGATAGATTTTGAAAACGCGGAAGGGAATTTGGGGCTTGCCAACGCCCTCTTTGCCCACTTAGCCGAAAAGCTGCCCGTTTCCCGTCTGCAGCGCGACCTGACCGACAGCACCGTTCTGCGCAACCTGGGCGTTCCGGTCGGCCATACCCTATTAGCCATCAAATCCATACAGAAGGGTTTGGGCAAGTTGCTCCTAAACGAGGCAAAGATACAGGAAGACCTCTCCTCCAACTGGGCTGTCGTGGCAGAAGCTATCCAGACGATCCTGCGGAGGGAGGGCTACCCGGAACCCTATGAAGCCCTCAAAGCCCTGACCCGCGGAAAGGACACTATTACACGGGAAGTGATACGGGATTTTGTGGACGAATTGGCCCTTCCGGAGAGCGTAAAGGCTGAAATAAAGGCAATTAGCCCTTTCAATTACACAGGTTTAGCGTAAGGCTGCGCGAGGGCGGATACGGGGCGCATATTGGTCGGCTGCTACAATTGTGCTATCATTGCAGTATGACAAACGAAGTGATTGCCTCCGCGCTCTATCAGGAGCTACGAAAAATCCGGGATACCCCGGAAGAAGGTCCGTTGGAACAGGTCAAAGCGTACTACGGGTTGCTTCAGTCGCTGTTCATAGAGGTCACGCAGCAAGAGCGGATGCGGTTCAGCACGCTTTTCTCCCGTATAGCGTACGCTGCGCAAAAGCACCGCTTTCACCGACATCTTCTTTTCTACCTGCACGCCTTTCGAAAACAGTCGAAAGATATGCTTCGTTCCGGACGGCTCTACGACGACAAGGCCTATCTACCGGAACTGGGCTATCGGGTGTTGTTGGAGTGCCTCCGGCAGCTCTTCCCCTTGGCCCTTGCCCCGGAGGAGGAATCCCTGTTGGCCTCTCCCTGGCCTTTCCCGCTAAAACCGGCCGAGATCACCGCGTTCAAGCCCTTTGCAAGGGTAGTTGCCCTGGCAGACCACCCTTCCCAGAAGCAGTTCCTTATCGTAGACGAACGCGAGCCCGATGAAGAACGGCGCATGCAGTACGACCTGGCGGAGAGCAACGAGACCTTCAACCCCACGGTTTCCCTCATCAAACAGGTCTGCGGTTTCCCCGTCGTATTGCAGCTCCTCGACGTAGAAATAGACCAAAATGGCGTTTACCGCCCCAGGGCCCTCGTCTTAAACCCCGACTACCTGGTAGATGTTACCGCCATCGCCGAGTGCTTCCGGGACAACACTACCCTGCCCGAGTCCTATCTGCTGCGCAAGTTCCTCGAAAAATCGAACCATCTTTCCCTGCTCCAGGGGCAAATTGCCAACTTGTTTTTAGATGAGCTCATCCACCACCCGGAAAGCGAATTTTCCTCCGTGTTCGCAAAAACGTTCCAGATAAACCCCCTTCAATTTGCCGGAATTGAAGACGAGCAACTAAAACAACTGGTAGCCCAGTCGCGCACCCATTTTGACAACCTGAAGAAAGCCGTTCGGGAAGATCTGCCGGCAGAGGGGATCCAGCGGGCTTCCTGCTGCCTGGAACCCTCTTTCTACGCCCAGGAGTACGGTATCCAGGGACGTCTCGACCTGTTGTACCAGGAGGGTAAAAAGTCGGCTATCGTAGAGTTGAAGAGCGGCAAAATCTACAAGCCGAACCGATACGGCCTCAATGCCAATAATTACGTCCAGACCCTTTTGTACGATTTGCTCATCCGTTCCACCTTCGGCAAGCAGGCCGACCCACGAAATTACATCCTATATTCCTCCGAGTCTACCCGGGCCTTGCGCTATGCCCCGGTAGCCAAATCGCAACAGTACGAAGCGATGGCGGTGCGGAACCAGCTCCTGGGATACGAGTACCTACTGGCTGCTACCGGATCCAATTCCGTTTTGGGTAGGGGCGACTTGCTCGAGCAAGGTGAGCGTTTGCTCCGGATCGTGCGCTCACGGCAGAGCGAGGACCGCTTTTTCCGGGAGGATTCCCAGCGCTTCCTGTCCGCCGTAGAAGGGGCCGATGCAACGGAAAAGCGCTACTTTTTTGCCTTCTGCGGGTTCATTGCCCGCGAGCAACAATTGGCAAAAACGGGGATAGAAGGCGTAGAGAACGCAAATGGACAGGCAGCGCTGTGGCGAAACAGCACAGAAGAAAAAGAAGCCGACTTCGACATCCTGGCCCATTTGCGCATCCGGGAAAACCAAGCGGCGTCCGTACGGCCCCAGTTGTTGTTTGAGCGGACGGAGCGCACCAGTGCGATGGCCAATTTCCGGGAAGGCGACATTGCCATCCTGTACCCGCACAGCGATGCTTCCCCTTTGTCCAACCAGCTTTTGAAGTGTACCCTCATCGAACTATCGCCCGAAACCGTGCGCGTAGAGCTACGCGCCCGCCAAACCAACCCCGCTTTGTTTGAAAACAATGCGTCGTGGTGCCTCGAGCACGATCTCATGGACAACTCGTATGCCAACATGTACCGCTCGCTGTTCGAGTTCCTGACCGCAGACCCCATACAAAAGCAATGGCTGTTGGGCCGCAGTGCCCCCGGCCAGGACGAAGACCGGGGCATCCTGGAAAGCCCGCCCCAGGAGATGACCGTGGAACAACGGGCGGTTTTTCAAAAAATGCTCTGCTCCAGGGATTATTTTCTCCTCTGGGGCCCGCCTGGTACGGGCAAGACCAGCGTCATGTTAAAACACCTGGCAGGCCACTGGCTCGCCAATGAGAGCGGCAACCTCCTGATCCTGGCGTTCACCAACCGCGCGGTGGACGAAATCTGCGCGGCGATAGAGTCCAACGGGCCGGAGGCCCGCGAGCAGTACCTGAGGATAGGTAGCCGCTACTCTACCGCACCTGCCTTTCAAGATCGGCTGCTGAGCGTGCAATCCGAACAAAGCCCACAGACCCGCAAGTCCGTGCTCGACCTGGTGCAAAAACACCGCATCATCGTGGGCACGGTGGCGTCTATCTCCGGGAAGCCCGAACTGTTCAAGCTAAAGGTATTCGAACGGGCGGTCATAGACGAAGCCTCCCAAATTCCAGAGCCTATGCTGATCGGTTTGCTGACCCGGTTTGCACACGTCACGCTGATCGGCGACCACAAGCAGTTGCCGGCAGTGGTCGCCCAGCCCGAGGCATGGAGTGCGGTAGAAGATGCTGCTTTAAACGAGCTGGGCGTACACAACCTACGGAACTCGCTTTTTGAGCGCCTGTACCGACGGTGCCAGGCCAAAGGGTGGGAGCATGCCTATGCTTGTCTGTCGCACCAAGGCCGCATGCACCAAGCCATCATGGCCTTTCCCAACCGCTTTTTTTACGAAGGGCGCTTACAGACCCTTCCGGAAGGAAATGCGGGCTTTTTTGCACAAGTTGCTCGTGAACTCTTCCCTCAATCGGTCTGTACGAATGCGTTTGAAGCCGCCCTGGCACAAAACCGGATGATCTTTGTGCCCGTGCCCTCGGAGCCAGGCCCGGGTACCAAAAAGACCAATGTCGCAGAGGCGGAAGCCGCCGCACGGATCTGCATCCGCCTGAAGGCCTTGTACGGGCGCTGTGGCAGAACGTGGCAAGCAGGGAGCCTAGGCGTTATTACGCCCTATCGCGCACAGATTGCACAAATTCGCCATGCGCTCCAATCCTTTGGTTTTGAAGGTGATTACCCCACTATTGACACGGTAGAGCGCTACCAGGGCGGTGCCCGGGATGCCATTGTGCTCTCCTTGTGCGCCCATTCCGAACGCCAGTTGCGCAGCATTGGTTCCTTTTCCGAGGAAGGGGTTGACCGGAAGCTCAACGTGGCCCTCACCCGCGCCCGGGAACTCCTGATCGTGCTGGGAGACCCAGAGGTTCTTTCGAAGGTTGAATTATATCGAAACCTCATTTCCAATTGCTTATTGATCAATAATTTATAAACGCAATTTTCCGTTTCGCAACTTTTTTCCAACATTCGACCAAAAACATTTTTTTCTATCGAAAAAGGTGTATTTTAGCAGAATAAATTTGTTTTTACACACTCACTATGACGGTATATCTTTGGGCTACAAACCTTGTAAGTCCTTTGTTTGCGGGATGTTCACCCGAATATCCTGCCCGCCTGCCAGACCAACTCTCCAGGGGGTTGGCGGTATTCCTCTCAAAGTACCCCATGGGCAAACTATCTCCACGGCATCCAGTCTGTAGTTCTCTACCCGTTGAATCGGGAAAGGATATTGATTTTACACAATGCTTAATTTTATAACTTCAAATCACTAAATTGTTTACGTATGATTAAAATACCTAAACTAAGCAGGGGGCAAAACCTTCTCAATGCCTTGGGCATGAAGGGTTTAGCCTTGATTTTTGCTTTGTGCTCCTTCGCGGGCAGCCTTAGCGCCCAGACCGTTTCGGGCAAAGTCACGTCTGCTTCCGACGGCAGCCCTATCATCGGGGCTTCGATCTTGGAGAAAGGGACGACCAACGGTACGATTACCGACCTGGACGGCAATTTCAGCCTCCAACTCACAGCAGTGCCGGCCACACTGGAAGTCAGCTATATCGGCTACACTTCCCAGTCTGTAGCGGTGTCTTCCGCCCAGCAGAACCTGCAGATTTCCCTGGCGGAAGGTGCAGTGCTGGAAGAAGTAGTCGTGACTGCTTTGGGTATGAGCCGGGAAAAGAAAGCCCTGGCGTATTCCATCCAGCAGATCAAGGGCGAGATGGTCCAGGAAGTGCGCACCGCCAACGTAGGCAACGCGCTCACGGGTAAGATCGCCGGGGTGAACGTGTCTCCGCCCGCATCGGGCGCTGCTGGTTCCACGCGGGTCATCATCCGGGGCGGTTCTTCCTTGGGCGGCAACGACCAGCCGCTGTACGTCGTGAACGGCGTGCCCATCGAAACCAGCAACTACGGCCAGGCCGGCTTGTGGGGCGGTAACGACGGTGGCGACGGCCTCGCCGCCATCAACCCGGACGATATTGAAAACATCTCCGTGCTCAAGGGCAACACGGCCGCGGCACTGTACGGCGCCCGTGCAGCCAACGGCGTCATCATCATCACGACCAAATCGGGTACGGCTCGCAAAGGCATTGGCGTTCAGTTCAACTCCAACCTGACGATGGACCGTGCCATTGACATGACCGACTTCCAGACGCAGTATGGCCAGGGCGTGCAGGGCAAGAAGTTCGCTTCCCAGGACGAGGCCCTCTCCAACTCCAGCCTTGCCTGGGGCGCCAAGTACGACGGGCTCAACACCATCCAGTTCGATGGCCAGAGCCGCCCGTACTCCTATTTAGGCGAAACGATCAACGATTTCTACCGCGATGGCTCCACGCTGAACAACTCCCTGTCCTTCTCCGGCGGGAACGAATCGGGCAACTACCGCCTGGCCGTATCCGACCTGCGCAACCAGGACGTTATGCCCAACGCCAGCTTCAACCGCCAGACGGTGGCGCTGAACGTGAACAGCAAACTCAAAAAATTGACGCTGGGCGTCTCGGTCAACTACGCTTACCAGGATGCCAAGAACCGCCCGCGCTTGTCCGACTCCCCGGGCAACGCCAACTTCGCCGTGGCTCTGAAGCCTCGGGAGATCCCGCTCAGCGCCATTATCGGCCCGGGTGAAAAGAAAGGCGCCGCTGCCGACCTGACGGAACTCCGCTTCCAGGGCAACACCTTCTCCACCAACCCGTACTGGGCAGCGTACCAGTTCTACCGCCGGGACATCTCCAACCGCTTGTTCGGAAATGTCTCTGCGCGCTACGACCTGACCAAGTGGCTCTACGTCATGGGCCGCGTAGGTACGGACTTCACCAACCGCGACGCCGCCAGCTCGGAAGCGTACGGTACCGCGTACAAGCCGCTCGGCGACTACAACGAGACCTTCGTCAACAGGAGGGAGAACAACTTCGAGGTCATGCTTGGCGGCCAGAAGCAGTTCAACGACATCTCCTTCGACTACCTGATCGGGGGCAACCGCATGCGCAACTTCAACGAGACCAAAGGTACGGGCGGCAACGACCTCGTCGTGCCTTTCTTCCACAGCGTCAACAACGTCAAGGCGCCAGGCCGCATCTACGGGTTCTCCCAGTTCGGCATCAACTCGGTGTATGCGTCTGCGAACGTAGGGTATAAGAACTGGTTGTACCTGAACCTCACCGGCCGTCAGGATCAGTTCTCCACGCTTTCTGCCGACAACAACTCCCTGACCTACCCGTCTGCCGGTGTGAGCGCCGTCCTCTCCGACGCCTTCAAACTGCCCGCGGCGATCAACTTCGCCAAAGTACGCGCCTCCTGGGCACAGGTGGGCGGCGGCGGCCCTGATCCGTACGCGCTCAACGTACAGTATGGCCTCCTGAGCGCACCGCACGGCTCGGCGAACGCCGGCCAGATCACCAACGGCTCGATCCCCAACCCGACGTTGAGCCCTTACACCTCCACGGAATTTGAAGTGGGTGCTGACCTGCGCCTGTTCAAGAACCGCGTCGGCCTCGACGTAGCCTACTACAACCGCAC
This sequence comes from Bacteroidota bacterium, assembly GCA_041183125.1. Taxonomy (GTDB): domain Bacteria; phylum Bacteroidota; class Bacteroidia; order Chitinophagales; family Saprospiraceae; genus JADJPL01. Next base: position 43,789 of record JBEGMH010000344.1, read on the forward strand.
GACGACCAACGACATCCTCAACGCGGGCATCTCCGCCACCTCCGGCTTCGGAAGCACCCAGATCAACGTGGGCGAGCTTGTCAACCGCGGGGTTGAGTTGATGCTGAACGTGGCTGCGGTCAGCAGCAGCAAGTTCAACTGGGACGTCACGCTCAACTTTGCCAACAACGTCAGCGAAGCGGTCAACCTGGGCAACAATGCCAAAGGGGAACCCATCCAGTTCCTGAACTACAACGAGTCCCGCGTACGCCAGGGCGAGCGCGTGCGCCACATCGTGGGCGAACAGCTCGGTGCCATCGTAGGCTGGAAACATGCCACCGATGCCAACGGGAACAAAATCTACACGGAAGACGGTATGCCCGTGCGCTCCGCCACGGCCAACAACATCCTCGGCTATGGCCGCCACCCGATCACGGCGGGCTTGATCAACTCCTTCTCCTACAAGAACCTTACCCTTTCTTTCCTGATCGATATCCGCCAGGGCGGCTCTATCTTCTCGGGCACCAACTGGCTGGCATACCGTTGGGGCTTGCACCAGGAAACGCTCGAAGGGCGTGAAACGGGCATCAAAGTCAGCGGCGTGACCGCAGCCGGCGCACCGGTCAACGTAACGGTACCGGTTACCCGTCTGTCGGACTACTGGTCCCGCTACAGCGACATCACCGAAAACATCGTGTACGACGCTTCTTTTGCAAAATTAAGGGAACTGGCCATTGGCTTCAAACTGCCGAAGAGCGCCTTGAAAAAGCTGCCGATCGAAAGTATGGCCATCCAGGTGGTTGGCAGGAACCTCGCCCTGCTGTGGTCCAGCGTTCCGAACATCGACCCGGAATCCGCATACTCCAACTCGGGTGCCGACCAGGGCCTGGAGTTCTTTGCGATGCCGCTGTCCAGGAACGTGGGGATCAACCTCTCTGTAGGCTTCTAATTTGTTAAACTCTAATCTTTTGCAAATGAAAAATAAATTCGTTAGAATCGGGTTGGTCCTTTCAGGCCTCCTCGTGCTCAATGCTTGTAACGAGGATAATCTCACCCAACTGAACGTCAACGAGAACGCGGTGACCTCGATGGATCCCGCCTTCTTGCTCACCACGGCGACTTTGCGCATCGGTGGCGAATATGAGAATACCCGCGCCAATATGCTGTACGCGGCCACCATGATCCAGCACACCGCTTCCACGGCTGGCTACTTCAGCGGCGACAAGTACTACTACAACGCGCAGTACAGCGGTGCCTACATGGAAACGCACTTCACCGGCGTCATCCGCTTGTATTCGAACATCATCGAACAAACCAAAGGGGATGCTACCCGCGCCAACCTGAACGCGGTCGCTACCATCCTCCGCGCATTCGACCTGCACCGCCTCACCGACCTGCACGGGGACATCCCCTACACGCAGGCAGGCTATGGCTTGCAGAGCCCGGACAACTGGTTCCCTACGTATGAGGCCCAGAAAGACGTTTATGCGGCTATCGTACGCGATGTCAAGGCAGCCCGCGACAAGCTCAATCCCAGCGGCGATAAGCTCGGCGCCCAGGATGTCATCTACGGCGGCGATATTGCCAAGTGGAAGAAGTTCGCCAATGCGCTGCTCATGCGCGTCGGCATGCGTATGCAGAAAGTGGATGCCAATACTGGCAAAGCGATCTTCGCAGAGGCATACTCCTCCGGTACGTTCTCTTCCAACGCCGACAACGGTACCATCAAGTACCTGAACGGCCCGCAAGGCCACAACCGGAACGGCCTCAACGACGGCTACTGGAACACGTATAAGTACTCCCGCGATTGCAAGGTCAGCGAAACGTTCGTCAACTGGATGAAAGCCACCAACGACCCGCGCCTGATGATCGTCACCGGCGGTACGGGCAACCCGGAAGTCAGCTCGACCTGGAACACGGACCCGGCCGCACAACGCGGCCTGCCCAACGGCTATACGAGTACTACCCTGCTCAACGTGCTCTCTGCCGCTGACAAGACGACGTTCCAGACGCCCGGCGTCGGCACCCGCATGTTCTCCATGCTGAACATCAAGTATATGGACTGGGAAGATCCGTACTACCTCATCTCCTACGCAGAAACGGAACTGCTCGCCGCTGAAGCGGCTGTCCGCGGCTGGATCACAGCCAATGCAGAAACGCACTTCAACAATGGGGTACGCGGTGCCATCCAGGCCTGGACGGCATTCGATGCTTCCTTCGCCCGTCCCGCAGCTGACATCGATGCCTACATCGCCGGCCGCAAGTTTGCCGCCGCCGCTACGGAAGACAAAATCCGCCTCATCGGCGAAGAGTTCTGGGCAGCTACCTTCCTCAACGACATGGAATCCTACGCCAACTGGAGAAGGGTCGGCTATCCGGTGCTCACGCCGACGAAAGATGCCAACGCGTTCGAGGGCAACGTCATCCCGCGCCGTTTGATCTACTGGGAAAACGAAGCAGGTTCCAACCCTGCCAACTACACCGCCGCCGTAAACCGCATGGGAGGCGACAAGTTCTCCACCCGCGTGTGGTGGGACGGTGGGAAATAATCGTTCCAGGGCATAAGGGGACTCACTCCCTATGAACCCCGACGCGCCCTTTTTCCTCCGGGAAAAAGGGCGCGTTTTTTCATAAAAAATACTACCTTTCGTCCCGGATAAACCCCATAAAACCAATCCAACCTTCTGTGTATGGGACATCTTCCAAAATACTTCTTCCCCCTCAGTGTCTTGTATATTGCACTCTGCGCCGGTGCCAAAATCCAGGCACAGCCTTTGTTCCAGTCCATGCCCGCCGCCTCTACGGGCATTACTTTCGAAAACACCCTGCCGGAAACCCCCGAACTCAACATCATCACCTACGAGTACTTCTACAACGGAGGAGGCGTAGGCGCCGGGGATTTCAACAAGGACGGATGGATAGACCTGTACTTCACCTCCAACCTCGGGCCCAACAAGCTGTTTGTCAACCGGGGAGGTTTCCGTTTTGAGGACATCACTAAAAAAGCAGGCGTCGAAGGCAGCCGGGGCTGGAATACCGGGGTCTCCGTGGCCGATGTGAACGGCGACGGGTGGCTCGATATCTATGTTTGCCGATCCGGTGAAGTAGCTCCTGAAAAAAGAAAAAACCTGCTCTTTATCAACAACGGGGACCTGACCTTTACGGAAAAAGCCGCCGAAATGGGCCTCGACGACTCCGGACACAGCACCATGGCCGCTTTTTTCGACATGGACCGCGACGGGGACCTCGATGCCTACGTGCTCAACCACAACATCAAACAGTTCCGGAACTTCGATGCTGCGTTCGTGAAAAACCAAATCGATCCCGACGCGGGCGACCACTTGTATGAAAACCGCAACGGCGTTTTTCATCCCATCACCCAGCAGGCAGGTATCAAGTCAAACCCCTTGGGCTATGGCCTCGGGTTGAACATCTCGGATATCAACGGCGACGGATGGCCGGATATCTACGTGTCCAACGACTATGTGGAAGAAGATTACCTCTATCTCAACAACCAGAACGGCACCTTCCGGGAGGTGCTCAAGGAACAATTGCCCCATATCTCCAACTTTTCTATGGGCCTGGATATCGCAGATGTCAACAACGACGGTTGGCCCGATATTTTCACCCTCGACATGCTTCCGCGCGACAACGAACGCCAAAAGCTCTTGTACGCCCCCGACAACTTCGAGCTGTACAACAACATGGTGGAAAACGGGTTCCACCACCAGTTGATGCGCAACATGCTCCACCTGAACAACGGCAACGGCACCTTCAGCGAAATCGGCCAATTTGCCGGCATTTCCAACACCGACTGGAGCTGGTCTGCCCTGTTTGCCGATTACAACAACGATGGCCGCAAAGACCTATTCGTGACGAATGGCTATGGTAGGGACATGATCAACCGGGACTTCATGAAGTTCTACGCCAACGAACGCCTCAAACACCTGCAAGGCAGTACGGATGATAAAATGTTTGGCATGCTTCAGTCCATCCGCTCAACCCCTTTGCAAAATTATATTTTCGAAAACCTCGAAGGGAACCGATTTGCAGACCGCACCGACGCCTGGGGCTTGGCAGGAGCCGATTTCGCACATGGAGCCGTTTATGCCGACCTCGATAACGATGGCGACCTGGATCTCGTGTTCAACCGCATGAACGCCCCGGCAGGGGTATTCAAAAATACAGCTACAGAGACGAAACGCTCCAAGGGATTCATTCGGGTAGAACTGCTTTCCAATACGAAAAATACGAACGCATTAGGCGCAAAAGTGCGCGTATTTACGCCGGACGGGATTTACTCCTTTGAAAACAACGCCGTCCACGGGTTTCAGTCTTCTATGTCCGGGCCACTGCACATCGGCTTGCCTGGAGGAACGATTGACTCCATGATCATCACCTGGCCGAGCGGCCAGGTCCAGTGCGTGAAGCAGAACTTGAGCAGCGGAAAAACCTGGTCCTTCCGGGACAGCGACCCCTGTGTGCCTGCCTCAAATGTGGTATCCAAAACGACCCCTATCTTCCATAACCCTCCGGATACGCTGAAATACAGGCACCAGGAGTGGCTGGTCAACGATTTTAAAGTGCAACCGCTCATACCGAACATGGTCTCTTATCACGGCCCGGAGACCGCAGTGGGCGATATCAATGCCGATGGGCTGGAAGACTTCTACATCTGTGGCCCCGAGGGGCAGCCGGGTATGATTTTTCTCCAAGTGAAAAATGGGGCGTTCATTCCTTCCAACCAGCCTGCCCTTTTAGCAGATGCCCGATACGAAGATACCTATGCGGCGTTTTTTGATGCGGATGGCGATAAAGACCAGGACTTGTACGTAGTTTCCGGTGGATACGGTGCTACAGATTCTGGCTTGCCCCTCCACGACCGCCTGTACCTCAACAAAGGGGGAATGTTTTTCGCGGCTGCTGACAGTATGCTGCCTGCGCTCGATTTTGCAGGCTCTGTCGTGGTGCCCTGGGACTACGACCAGGACGGCGATATGGACCTTTTCATCGGGGCACGTGTGGAACAGGCCCATTACCCCAATGCCCCGGAAAGCGTCTTTTTAGAGAACAATGGCCAAGGCGTTTTCACCATAGCCTGGAAAGCCCGATTGGGCATGGTCACCCATGCCCTGGCCACAGATTTGGACAGGGATGGCCGCCTGGAATTGGCCGTCTGCGGGGAATGGTCCGCCCTTCAGTTCTTTGGGTTCCGCGAGGGCCAGTTTCTAGAACTTTCGAAAAATATCATGCCGAACCCCCGGAAAGGCTGGTGGAACGTGCTCCACGCCGCCGACCTCGATGCCGACGGAGACCCGGACCTCATCGCCGGCAACTGGGGTTTAAACGCGCAGTTCAAAGCTTCTGACAAAGAACCGGTTGAGCTCTACTACGATGATTTTGACGGAAACGGGTACCTAGACCCCATTATGTGCTACTACATTGACGGCGTATCCTGCCCCTTCCCAACCCGCGACGAAATAACAGACCAAATCGTAGGCTTGAGAAAGAAATTCGTGACCTACGATTCGTATGCCAACGCGACCCTCCCCAACATTTTCAGTACCGAACAAGTTGCCAAAAGCCCCCGGCTCGAAGTCAATACCTTAGAGACGATGTGGTGGGAAAACAAAAATGGGGTGCTCCATCCCCGAAGTTTCCCATCGGAAGCCAACTTTTCGCCCGTCCATGCCATTTTAGTACAAGACTTCGACCGGGACGGAAGCGTAGATATCCTTCTGGCCGGCAACGTTGAATATACCCGGATACGGATTGGCCGAACAGATGCCAATTATGGCTGCCTGCTGAAAGGGAACGGAAACGGGACTTTTTCCTATGTCCCGCAGTTGGCCTCCGGCCTGAGCATACGTGGGGCAGTCAGAAGCATAAGGCCCATCCGAGGACGCGAAGGCCATACGTCTATCCTGGTGGGAATCAACAACCAGTCCCCCTTGATTTTAAAAACCAGATGAGATTAGTCCTCAACCCAACCACGGTAAATCTGCAAATATGAAATGGCGCCTCTTCCTCCTGCTTTTGGTTGCGACGAGCAGGCTCTGCGCAGCAAAAACCGATCCTGCCGCAGAATATGTGTCTGCCCTGAAACGGGTCACCGACATTATGGTCAACGACGTCACTTCGCCCGTGGCCTCTGCCCGCTATTATGCCTATACGACTTTGGCAGCGTACGAAACCCTGGCAGCCTTCCAGCCGGGGCAATATCCGTCCCTCATCGGCTCGCTCACCCATCCCCTTCCACTCGAACTGCCCCCGGCGCAGGAAAAGGATTTGCTGACCTGTTCCAAACTGGCCTTGTGGAAAGCTGCTGCCGCCCTGTTGCCCTCTGGAAGCCAGCTCAAGCCGGACATTGACTCCCTGTCTTCCCATCTATCCAGGCCTGGGCGGATGCTCATAGACAGCGTCGTAGGCCAAATCGTCGCCTGGGCGCTCCGGGACGGGTTCCTTCAGTTGAACAACCTCCAGCGCTACACCCCCAAGCGGGGACCTGCTTTTTGGCAGCCTACCGGCCCTGCCTTCATGGCCCCGGTAGAACCCCACTGGAATACCATCCGCACGCTCGTGCTGGATTCTGCCGACCAGTTTGTACCGCTGCCGCCCACGCCGTTTGATTTAGACAAAAACTCCCCGTTTTATACGCTTCTGCAAGAAGTATATGAGAGCGTCCGCTCCAAAAACCCCGAAAAAGAAGCTATTGCGAATTTTTGGGACTGCAACCCCTATCACATCTCACAAATTGGGCACGTAGAATTCGGGACCAAGAAAATTTCACCCGGCGGGCACTGGATGGGGATTGCCGGAATCGCCTGTAAAAAAGAAAAACTCCCGCTGGGGCATACGGTAATGGCCCACACCTTGTTGGCGGTAGCCCTGCACGATGCCTTCATCGCGTGTTGGGACGAAAAGTACCGCAGCCACAGGGTGCGGCCCGAGACAACCATAAAGGCACACGTGGACAAAACCTGGAAGACCATCCTCCAAACGCCCCCCTTCCCGGAATATATTTCCGGGCACAGCGTCGCGTCCACGGCAGCATCCGTGGTGCTGACCCGTATTTTTGGGGCCGACTTTCCGTTCAGCGACGATACCGAGGTCGAATTTGGGTTGCCGGTGCGCAAATTCCGTTCTTTTGCTTCGGCCGCCGAAGAAGCATCCCTTTCGAGGCTGTACGGCGGCATACATTTTCGGGATGCCATAGAGCAGGGAGTCTGGCAGGGCAAAGCGGTAGGGCATCTTGTGACTGACCGGCTCGGGAAGCATTTTGAGTACCTGTCAAAACGATAAAGGCTCAGCGCGCATCCCCTGCTTCTAACAAGAGGTATCCCCACGGTGGGAGCTCCAATGGGTACCGCTCTTTGACGCTGCGCTTCTTTCCGGTAAAAGCATCTGTGTAAGCCCCTCTTTGTCTGGGTCCGGGATACAGCACTGTTTTTACAGGGGACGGGCTCAAATTGACCGCACACAGCACTTTATCGCCCGATTTTCCGCGAAAAAAGGATACAAAGAGTGCTTTTCCGTCATTTCGGACCTCCTGGATCGCCCCCCCATCGGCTCCGTTCCAAAGGGCTTCGTTGCGCTTTTTGAGCTGGATCAGGGTTTTCAATCCGGGTGCCAGAACGGGATGAGGGTTCCAGACGATAGTGTCTTTTTCGGTTTCCTGTAAAGGGTGGTTTAGTCCAGCCTCCTGGCCGCCATGTACCTCGAGCATACCCGGAAGCGCACTTGCCAGTACCAGGGCAGCCATAGCGGCATCCTCTTCTACCAATAGTCCCGGGGACAGCAAGCGATAGGCATCGGTGGGAAACGCATTGGTTTCATGCGCGAGATACCGTTTTAGCCCCAGGGTATCGGGGTAGCCCATGGCGATTTGCTGCACGGCCTGTTGGAAGTTGCCGGCATGGGTTGCATCGAAAGCACGACGATGCAAGTCCCTCGATGCACCGTCAGCCAACATAAAGACCGGTTTGATCTTGTCGAGCTCCGAGCGGGCCATTTCCCAAAAATCGAGGGGCACCCATTCTGCGCGGGCGCAGCGATACCCATCAATTTCCGTTTCGGCTACCCAAAACTTGAGGGCTTCCAGCATATATTTGCGAAGCCCGGGCTTACTGAAGTCGAGCGCTACGATATCGCCGTCGTCTGTCCAGGGGGCTGGTTGGAAGGCATCCTCCGGCGATTTGAGGTACCAGTCCGGGTGTTCGCTGCGCAGGCTATTGTCCCAGGCGGTAGCGCTCGCCGGCCAATCGATCACTAAATACATGTCCAGGGCGTGGATTTTGTCCACCAGTGATTTGAAATCTTCGAGGGTGCCAAATTCCGGGTTAATGCCGTAGTAATCTTTCACGGCGTACAAATTGCCGAGGGCTCCCTTGCGGTTTTGTTCGCCGATGGGGTGTACGGGCATGAGGCCTATGACCTCAACCCCCATTTGTTTCAGGCGTGGCAGATGGGCTTCAAATGCCTTGAACGTGCCCTCGGGCGTAAAATGCCGGATATTGACCCGGTAGAATACCGCACTTCTAGACCAGTCTGGATGATCGAGCTCGACGTATCGGGCTATCCGGAAGCGCGCATCAAAAACGCTGCTGTCGCGGAAGTTCCAAAGCCCGGCATCGCCCCCGTCCTCAGAACAGCGGGCCAGGGCGAACAAGGCAAGGGCCAAAGCCAGACATTTTTGAATTCGATACATGAAAATATGGAATTTTTCCATTTCAAAATCAATGGGTTTGTGGCGAGGAGTCAGAGGGAGTCTCCCCGCCACAAACCTCTTTTTATGCTAAAGGCACAAGTTGTTGAATTTTGCTTAAAATTATTATTTTTACCCGAAACCTAAAGCCATTGTATCTTATGACTGAACAGCGACTTAAAAAGTACTGGAAAAAACACCTGAACTATCTGTATTCCCTTCTTGGGATATGGTTTTTTGCGTCCTTCGGGTTCGGGATTATTTTTCGCAAGCAACTGGACGCCCTATCCTTCAGCGGGTTCAAACTTGGGTTCTGGTTTGCGCAAAACGGCGCCATCTTCGCTTTCATCGCGCTCATATTCGTCTATGTGCGCCTGATGAACAGCCTGGACAAGGAGTATGACGTGGATGAATAGTAGACTGGTTGCGTGGGGATCATCAAGGGGTCAAAAAGGCCTTTTTTCCCCACTTCCCCGACCCCTCGCCAACCTCTAAAAGAGTCGTTTTTTGTCTACCTTTTAATTTGGTTCCTATGACAGTTCAAACCTGGACCTTTATCATCGTAGGGTTATCTTTTGCCCTGTACATTGCCATTGCCCTCTGGACGAGGGCCAGTTCCACCAAAGAATTTTATGTGGCTGGAGGGGGCGTACACCCCATAATAAACGGCATGGCGACTGCTGCCGACTGGATGTCGGCAGCTTCCTTTATTTCTATGGCGGGATTGATTTCCTTTCTGGGCTATGACGGCTCCGTATATTTGATGGGCTGGACGGGGGGCTATGTCCTGCTCGCCCTTCTGTTGGCCCCTTACCTGCGCAAGTTTGGCAAATTTACGGTACCGGATTTCATTGGCGAGCGCTATTACTCGCAAACGGCGCGCATAGTGGCCGTAGTTTGTGCCCTCTTCGTCTCCTTCACGTATATCGCGGGGCAGATGCGCGGGGTGGGGATTGTGTTCTCCCGTTTTCTGGAAGTACCGATCAACATGGGTGTGCTGCTCGGCATGGGCATTGTCTTTTTCTACGCGGTCCTGGGCGGTATGAAAGGCATTACCTATACGCAGGTAGCCCAATATTGCGTGCTCATCTTCGCGTACATGGTGCCTGCTATTTTCATCTCCTTTCAAATGACGGGGAACCCTGTTCCGCAAGCTGCCTTCGGCGGGATGCTCGACAAGCTGGACGGGCTCAACGCCGAGCTCGGTTTTGCCGCTTATACCGCAGGCTCGAAGCCGCTGATGGATATTTTTTGCATCACCGCGGCCCTGATGGTAGGCACGGCAGGGCTACCGCACGTCATTGTGCGCTTTTTTACGGTGCCCAAAGTGCGGGACGCGCGCCTGTCGGCAGGATGGGCATTGATTTTCATAGCCATTTTATACACTACGGCACCGGCTATCGGCGTCTTCGTGCGCACCAACCTCCTGGAGACCGTTTCCGGGAAGCGCTACGAACAAGCGCCGCAATGGATGAAAAACTGGGAGAAAGCGAACCTGATCAAGTTTGAAGACAAAAACGGGGACGGGCTCATTCAGTACTACAACGATAAAAGCCAGGACGCTGCTTTTGTTTCTGCTGCCGCTGAAAAGGGCTGGAAAGGGAACGAACTGACCATAGACCAGGACATCATGGTGCTCGCCAACCCGGAAATTGCCCGGCTCCCCGCCTGGGTCATCGCGCTGGTAGCTGCCGGAGGCCTTGCTGCCGCCCTTTCCACCGCAGCCGGACTGTTGCTGGTCATCTCCTCTGCCGTTTCCCACGATTTGTTGAAAAGCGCTATCAAGCCCAATATTTCAGAAAAAGGGGAGCTTCTCGCTGCCCGAATCGCTTCCGCTGCAGCCGTCGCCCTGGCGGGTTTGATCGGCATCTATCCACCTGATTTCGTGGCAGCTATCGTCGCATTTGCCTTTGGGCTGGCAGCCTCCTCCTTCTTTCCGGCCATCTTGCTCGGTATCTTTGTCAAACGCATCAACAAAGAAGGTGCTGTGGCCGGGATGTTGAGCGGCCTGCTCTTCACTTCCTCGTATATTGTAGGGTTTAAGTTCCTGGGCTGGTCTCCGGACAACTACCTGTTTGGCATCTCCCCTGAGGGCATAGGGAGCATCGGGATGCTGATCAACATGGCCGTTACCTTTTTGGTCTCCAGCTTTACGCCTCCGCCGCCCGCCCACATACAAGACATGATTGACGATATCCGCACGCCCAGAGGGGCGGGCCAGGCCCGTTCGCATTGAACCAACCCTCTGTGCCATGCGTTTCAGAGTTGCTTTGATGGTCTTGTTGAAAGGGGGTACGCCCCAAAGGGTTAAAAACCCTTTGCCGACCCTCACAACCAGTCTGTTATCTTTATTTTTACAAAAAAATCTATTTCTGTCATGAGAGTTACCGTCCCTTTCCTTTTCCTGTGCTGCTTGCTTGCCGTGGAGAGCTTGTCCGCACAATTCACGCAAAAGCCCCTGCCTTACGCGTACAATGCACTGGAGCCCTACATTGATGCCCAAACCATGGAAATCCACTTTTCCAAACACCACACAGCATACATCAACAACCTAAACAAAGCCCTGAGCGGCACGGAGGCGGCCAGCATGGACCTTGAGAAAATATTGGCCGGCATTTCCAAATTCCCGGAAGCGGTGCGCAACAATGGCGGCGGGCACTATAACCACGAGTTGTTCTGGAGCGTGCTCACGCCGGAGAAAAACACCCAGCCTTCCACAGAATTAGCCAAAGCCATCACCAATACGTTCACTTCCGTGGACAGCTTGAAAACATTGATGAACCAGGCTGCAGCCACGCGCTTTGGCTCGGGCTGGGCATGGTTGGTCGTAACGCCTTACGGCAAATTAGAGGTTTGCTCCACCCCCAACCAGGACAACCCACTCATGGACATCGCCCCCGTAAAAGGATATCCCATACTGGGCATCGACGTCTGGGAACACGCGTATTACCTCAAATATCAGAACAAACGCGGCGACTACTTAGCCAGTATCTGGAACGTCGTCAACTGGACCGAGGTCAGTAAGCGATTCGCAGAGGGGATGAAGCGCCGCAAAGGCCTCTTTGACGAATGGGCAGAAATGAAAGCTTTTCACAAGGTGATGTCGGAAACGTTCCACCCCAGCGAGGAAGGAAAATTGGAGCCCATCCGTACCCGCAGCGGGGAAATGGTGGAAAAAGCCCTCGCCCTACCCGATTCCAAAAAGCCCGCCGAATTCAATACCCCCAACATCAATACCTCTGTCAAGGCATTGATCGCACAGGCTAAAACGGTACATAAACTCGTGAAGCAAAAAGCAGACGACAAAACCGTCACCGAAGCGCTCAACAAAGCACACGACGTATTCCACACCATCGTAGGCCTCTGCCGCGATGAAGTGCATTAACCACCTGCTCTAACCCATTGTTATGCAACTACTACAGACGGCCGAACGGGTCTCGCAACACGACTTGTCTGACAACTACGTCTTTCAACGCTCTGTATTGGCGTATATCGAAGCCGCAAAACTCGTATCCGGCCAAGTGCTGGAAATAGGTACCGGCAGCGGTTATGGCATCGGGGTCATCGCTGACCAGACCGAGCGCTTTGTCACCCTGGACAAGTTCGAGCCCGCTATCCTCGCCAGCCAGGAAATCCAGCGCAGGGACAACGTCGAATTCATCCGCATGACCATCCCGCCCTTGTCGGGCATCCCGGACGATGCGTTTGATTTCGTCATCTCTTTCCAGGTCATCGAGCATATTGAAAACGACAACCTGTTCGTACAGGAAATACACCGGGTACTCAAACCCGGCGGAAAGTTTATCGTAACCACCCCCAACCGGAAAATGTCCCTCACCCGCAACCCATGGCACGTCAGGGAATACACCGTATCCGAACTGAAAGCCCTCCTGTTGAAACGCTTCGATTCGGTGGAGGCCTCCGGCGTTTTCGGAAACGAAAAAATCATGGCCTACTACGATAAGAACAAGGCTTCCGTAGAGGCGATTACCCGCTTTGATGTGCTCAAGCTCCAGTATCGGTTGCCGCGGCAGTTGCTACAAATTCCCTACGACGTCCTCAACCGGATGAACCGTAGGAAACTGCTCAAAAACAACAACTCCTTGGTGAGCGAAATCACCAAGGAGGACTATTGCTTAGGGGAAGCCGACGATAGCTGCTTCGACCTGTTCTATGTAGCCAGGAAAAAGGGGTAAGCCCCCTTTTTCCTAGAAAAGCCGGTAGAGGGCAACTTCCAGCGCCAGGATAAACAACACGGCATTGATGATAATGGCTTGTTTTTCCCCTTTTCGGTAGTGGTAGAGGCCAGCCATGACCATGATGGCAGCCAAGCCAAGACCTGCGAGACCCGTCAGCCAGGGCAGGATTCCCGTTGCGTAGGGAAGGATCAAGCCCACTGCCCCCAACAACTCCGCTATACCGACGTACCGGACCGTTTGAACGGGGTAATCGTTTACCCAAGGCATGTTGGGGGCTAACTTGTCTATCGGTTGTGTGGCCTTGACGACACCGGCCAGGCCGAACAATACGGCTAAAACGACCTGAATGATCCAATAAAGCGTGTTCATAGCGTATAATCGTGTGTGAAAAAATCATTTGGGAACGCAAACATAAGGAAAAATACGCCAAAAAGATACCCTCGGATCAACCCTGTTTAAAATTTCCCGGCCCACTCGATGGCGCTGATCAGGTGTTCTAGGGCCAACGGCTCTCCGAAGATCGCCCCTGCGTGGCCCATACCGGTGTAAAACACCCTTCCCTTGCCCGCTTTGTTCACCCAGCTGATGGGATGGTCTTTGCCCATACCTCCTGTTTCTCCTACGTCGTACGTGCTTTCGTCGAGCGAAGCGAGCACGTGGATGTCTCCCCTACCGCGTACGTTGCGGTTGAAGTTGTACCATTCATCTGCCCTTTTCCAGGTGGGTGGAAGGTGTCGGGTCGTCGGGTGCTTGCCGTCTTCGGTGACAATGGTCGCCTCCGGCATGTGCGGGCGCATGCTGTGGTTTTTGAAGTACGCTCCCACCAGGTTGCCGTACCACTCCCAGGAATACTCGGTGTCCGATGCGGAGTGAATGCCCACGAAGCCGCCGCCGCCTTCTACAAACCCTTTGAGCGCTGCTTCCTGGTCAGGGGTCAACACGTCTCCGGTAGTGCAGTGAAACACTACCACCTTGAAACGCGAGAGGTAATCGTCGTTGAAAAACGCCCCGTTCTCCGTGGCCACTACGTCCCAGCCCTTTGCTTTGCCGATCTCCTGGAACGTTTCCGTGCCCACTTTGATGGACTCTGTATGCCGGAACCCATTGGTTTTTGTGAACACCAAAACCCCTTTAGAACCAATTTTTCCAGGGTCAGGAGGGCGCACTGTGTCAAAAACCGGGTGCTGCCAGGGCAGTTTGCGCGTGAGGTAGAGCGCATATACTTTGAGGGACGAAAAGGCTAAAAACAATACGCCCAGCGTCACTGTCAGAATTTTAATTGATTTTTTTAACATAATTAAAATTTTATTTTGTTATCCATAAAAAACTGTTTTCGTTACCAAAGCGCCAAGACGGTCGGTATTTATTTTGGAAATGTACAAAAAAACCTCCAAAGCCTTGCAGTGCGGAAGAAAAACAGGTACTTCCTGATTTTTTTCTTACTTTTGAACATTGATCAACCTGAATAATACCAGCACCATGAAGCAATTCATCCTCCTGGCGTCTCTTGGCCTTTCTTTTATAGCCCTCTCCTGCAACAACGACAAAGGGATACGCGAAGAAGCAGAGCGCTCTCTCGGTCAGCCCGGCGTCCAGGCACCGTCGCCCGCTACGCCCGCTACGCCAAATCCAGCTACGGCTACAGCTGCTGCCCCCGGCGGTGTCGCCCACTACATCTGCCCCAACAACTGTGCCGGAAGCGGCGGGGATGCGACGGGTACTTGCCCGACCTGTGGAACGACCTACATCCACAACCAGGCATACCACGACCAGGCCAGCCCTCAAATCAGCACCCAAGTACCTCCCACCCCGGCACCACAAACCACCGATCCGCCCCAGAATGCGGCCGGGGTTTGGCACTACACGTGCAGCAAAGGCTGTGCAGGCGGTGCAGGGACGGCCGTAGCTTGTGCTTCCTGCGGCCAGATGCTGGCGCACAACGCTGCCTACCATAATTAGACTAGCCGGGAGGGGCTCCTCGGGGACTCAGCGGGGTGAGACGGGCTCAAAAGACCTTTTTCGCCTCACTCCGCTGGCCTCCCGCCCGCGTCCACTAGCTTCCTTTTTTTGGTTATAGATACTATGAAACACTCTTTTTTTATCCTTTTGTCGTTGCTCTTTTGCAATAGCCTGCTGTTCTCCCAAAAGAAAAACGCGTCTTTCGAATACCCTATCCACCGCGCTGCCCACCCGATACACATTGACGGGTCGGGCGCTGATTCCGCCTGGTCAAAGGCAGCCATAGCCAGCGATTTTTACATGGTCCTGCCGATGGATACCAGCAAAGCCCAGGTGCGCACCGAGGTGCGTATGCTCTACGACGACCTGAACCTGTACCTGTTGGCTGTGTGCTATGAAAAAGTCCCCGGCCCCTACATGGTCGAATCCCTGCGAAGGGATTTCAACTTCGGGAAAAACGACAACTTCCTGCTGTTTCTGGACCCCTTCGACGACCAGACCAACGGTTTTACCTTCGGCTCCAACGCGGAAGGGGCACAATGGGACGGACTCCTCTTCGACGGGGGCAGCGCCAACCTGGGTTGGGACAATAAGTGGGTCTCCGAAGTGCATGCCGAAGACGATAAGTGGACCTTTGAAATGGCTGTGCCCTTCAAAACGCTGCGCTACAAAAGCGGAATAACGCGCTGGGGCGTCAATTTCAGCCGCCTGGATTTGAAAACCACGGAAAAATCGAGCTGGACACCGGTGCCCCGGCAATTCCCCACGGCATCCTTAGCCTATACCGGCGTATTGGTCTGGGATGAACCGCCCCCGCCTCCCGGGCTGAACTTCGCAGTCATCCCCTATCTTTTGGGAAATACCTCCAAAGATTATGTCTCCGGCAAAGAGGGAAAAACTGGGTTCGACGCCGGCCTGGATGCAAAAATCAGCATCACCTCCGCGCTCAACCTCGACCTCGCCGTGAACCCCGATTTCTCCCAGGTAGAAGTAGACCGGCAGCAGATCAACCTGGACCGTTTTGAGCTGTTCTTCCCTGAGCGCCGACAGTTTTTTCTGGAAAACGGGGATCTGTTCAACAACTTTGGCTACGCATCTATCCGGCCTTTTTTCTCCCGACGCATCGGCCTCAATACCAATATCCAGTATGGCGCACGCCTCAGCGGCAAACTCGACAAAAACTGGCGTATCGGGCTCATGGACATGCAGACGAGCGCCAACGACCAGGGCATACCCGCACAAAACTTTGCCGTGTTCGCCCTGCAACGGCAACTGTTTGCCCGTTCTAATATCACGGCCCTGGCCATCAACAAAGAGACCTTCGATTTTGAAAGCATCAGCGACCCTTCCCGGGTCAGCCGCTATAACCGAAATGTAGGTTTTGAGTACAACCTGCTGTCTTCCAATAATTTTTGGAGAGGTAAACTGCTCTACCTAAAGTCGTTTTCCCCGAATTTAAGCGGAAAAGACCAAATCTTAGCCGGAAACATCCAGTTCAACAACCGGAAATGGACCTATGGCCTCCAGTACGAACAGGTGGGCAAAAACTACCGTGCCGATGTGGGCTATGTGCCCCGGACGGGCTACCAGTACCTCAACGCCCAGGTGGGCCGCTTGTTTTTCACCCAATCCGGTCCCCTGCTGAGCCATGGCCCGCTCCTAATGTCCAACAGCTATTTGGATCCCGCAGGGCGGCAAACGGAATATACCCACGTCTTCATCTATCGCCTCAGTTATAAGAACCGCAGCGAACTGATGCTCTGGACCGCCCGTGATTACGTGCGTTTGTTGAGTGCTTTTGACCCTACCAACTTTTCCGGGCACCAATTAGCCTCCGGTACAACCCACCACTGGGGCTCGTTTGGTGGGGACTTCACTTCCAAGCCCCAGAGCCTGTTCACCTGGTCGGCGAGCTGGCGCTACGGCGGGTACTATGCCCGGGGCAAACGGCTGCGCCTGGGGGGCGACCTGGGCTATCGCTTGCAACCCCACGCCGCCATCACTATGAGCGTAAACTATAACTATTTATCCTTTGATGAAGAGCCTGTATTGCCCCTGGCGTTGAAAAACAGCAAGTGGAATTTTTGGCTGTTGGGCCCCCGTATTGACCTCACCCTGACCAACAAGCTGTTTTTCACCAACTTCGTCCAGTTCAACAACCAGAATAAGAATGTGAACCTGAACCTCCGCGTACAATGGCGCTATAGTCCGGCTTCGGATTTCTTTATCGTCTATACAGATAATTACGCCTCTGAAAACCTGCAAATCCGAAACCGGGCATTGGTGGCCAAATGGACGTTTTGGTGGAATGGGTAGCAGCCCTACCGCTGGTGTTTGGCCAAAAAACGCAGCGGGGCAGCTACGCTTTGGGTTCGCAACCACCTGTAATACAAGGCTTCCTCAGAACCTTCCGGAAAATGGGCTGCCAGGAGGTTAAAAATCCAGCGGGCAGGTTTGGAATTGGCTTCGAGCATAATAGGCCCCTGGTCACGGGTGAGCAGGATATCAAGGCCCAGTTCCGCGAAAGGGCCAAAATCAGCTGCCAGAGCCCGCGCACAATCCAGCGATAGGGCTTCGATGCGGTGTGCCCAGGCCTCGTGCCCAGAACCCGCCGCGGCGAATACAGAATCCAGTGCTTGCAAAGGCAGCGCCTCCCCCCCGGCATGCAGATTGGACACCGGGCTTCCGGGAGCGCCAACCCGAACCCCCATCCCGCTTACCTGATGTGGGCCTTCTCCTGTTTGCTGTACCAGTACGCGCACATCATAGGCGCGGTTCTCAAAGGGGATCAACGCTGCCCCCGGCTGCAGAAGGTACTGGACAGGTGGGAAATGGCTTTGCAAAAAAGAAAAGAGCTCCCGGGGGGCAAGGATACGCACTTTACCCTCTGCTTTCACGACCACGCCATTTTCCTGCCATTCTGCGATGGCAATACCTTTTCCCCTGGATCCCGTAACGGGTTTCACATAGAGACAGCCCGACGCCTCGAGAAGCGCTATGCACTGCTGTTCGTCCATCTCCGAGTATAAAAAGGCCGGGAGGGAAGGGATGGAGTGCCGGGCCAGGAAAGCGTGGAACGCCCACTTGTCGTTGGTCAGCTCCATCAACGGGACGGGATTGGCGAAACAGGTGCCACACTCCGCCAAATACGTCCTGAATTGCTCGTAAAACGAGCGCTCAGAGGGGATTTCCGTAAAATAGCGGTCATAGACCCGTGTGGGCAAAGGGTTTTCTTTGGGCACCCAATTGCCCTTTTGGCATTCCCATCCGGATAAAACCGGGCGGATGCCTGGCTGGGGGCCAAAAAAGAACAGCTCGACGCCCATGCGGTTTGCCTCTTCCCACAACTCCATGAAGAAAAGCAGTTGCTTACCGGAAGGCGGGGAGCTAAGTCCGGTTTGGGTCAACACCCCTATTGTGTTCGTCATAACGCCCCGTTTGCCTGCATGGATTTCCGGTAGTCCACAAAAAAGTACAAGCTGTCGGGGTTGCGCATGGAGTCTATGTTGGCGGCACTCTCAGGTGCTTTGCCCATCAGTATTTTCTTTACCGGCATTTCCATTTTTTTCCCGCTGATGGTGTAGGGCAGTTCCGGCACGGCAACGATGGCATCCGGTACGTGTCGGGGGGAGTGCTCCGTGCGCAGGGCGCGCACTATCGTTTGCCGGAGCCGCTCGTCGAGCGATACTCCTGGGCAGAGTACAATGAAAAGCGGCATAAAAAAGCGCCCCTGTGGCAACTCGAGGTTGACCACGAGGCTATCTGAGATGTCGGGAATCCGGTCCAGGGTGCGGTAGATTTCCGCGGTTCCTATTCTGACCCCCTGGCGGTTCAGGGTAGCGTCCGAACGTCCGTAGATGACCAAGGTGCCACGAGGCGTAATGCGCACCCAGTCCCCGTGCCGCCAAACGCCCGGGTACATATCAAAGTAGCTTTCGCGATAACGGCTGCCATCGGAGTCATTCCAAAAGCCGGTTGGCATGGAGGGCATGGGCTGCAACACCACCATTTCCCCCACTTCATCCTCTAAAGGGTTTCCATGCTCATCAAAAGCATCGAGGGCGCAGCCGAGGGCACGGCACTGGATTTCGCCCCGGTACACCGGCAACAGGGGGCAACCGCCCACAAACGCGGTACAAACATCTGTTCCTCCGCTCATCGAGCACAACCAGACCTCTCTCCCGATGGCTTTCTGTACGTAATCGAATGCTTCTGGAGGAAGCGGGGAACCGGTGGAACCAACCGAGCGGATTGAACTGAGATCAAAGCGTTTGCAGGGCTCCAGGCCCATCTTCATGCCCGCGACCAGAAAGGAAGCGCTCGTGCCGAAATGGTGTATGCCCGCGCTGTCGGCCAATTCCCACAATACGCTGAGGTCCGGCCAGGAAGGGCTTCCGTCGTACAACACCAGCGTCGCTCCAAGTAACAGGGAAGACTGGGCAAAGTTCCACATCATCCAGCTGGTCGTGGAGTACCA
Organism: Bacteroidota bacterium; assembly: GCA_041183125.1. Taxonomy (GTDB): domain Bacteria; phylum Bacteroidota; class Bacteroidia; order Chitinophagales; family Saprospiraceae; genus JADJPL01. The sequence continues at coordinate 63,107 of JBEGMH010000344.1, forward strand.
GAAAAAGCGTTCGCCTGCCCGCACATTGTTGTGGAAGGCCAGGTATTTCAAATGTTCCAGCAAGATCCCGCCCTGGCCATGTACCATCGCCTTCGGTGGCCCGGTCGTGCCGGAAGAATACAGCACCAGCAACGGATGGTCGAACGGCAAACGCTGGAAGTTCAGTACCGCAAGCGGGTCGGAACTGGCTTTTTCCCAAAGGACCTGCGGAATCCCTGTAACGACGGCTGCCCGTTTGTCGAGGTTGGGCACCAGGACGAGGTGTTCCAGAGAGCTCAGCGATGCGCAAAGCTCCTGTACTACGTCGAGGCGATGGAAGGGTTTTCCACCATAGGTATAGCCGTCCACGGCGATCAAAATGCGCGGGGCAATCTGTTGAAAACGGTCCATTACGCTGTTGGCCCCAAAATCCGGCGAACAGCACGACCATACCGCACCGATCGAACTACACGCCAAAAACGCGATCGTCGCCTCCGGTATGGCGGGAAGGTAGCCCCCTACCCGATCGCCCGGTCCAACCCCCTGCTGCTTGAGCCATGCCGCAAAAGCAGCTGTTTTTTGCCGCAGCTCCTCCCAGGAAAACACCCTGATCTCCCCGGACCGCTCGGAGCGGAACAAAAGCGCCGGGCGCTGCGGGGAAGCAGCGCGAAAGACGTGTTCGGCGTAGTTCAGCGAAGTGCCCGGAAACCATTTTGCACCGGGCATCGTCCGGGAGGCAAGTACCGCCTCGTACTGCCCATCAGCTAAAATGCCAAAATACTCCCACAGGCTTCCCCAGAAGGCTTCGATATCGCGGACCGACCAGCGCCAGAGCGCTTCGTAATCCTCGAATTCCAAGTCCCGGTGTTGCTTGAGCCAAGTGAGGTAATCGTTGATGGGAGCACCTGTGAGGAAGGCCTCGGAGGGCGTCCAGTAGGGAACGGGCTGCAAATCATGCTTCATAGTGCCAAATATTGGGTTAGACGGGTGACGAGGGGTTAGCCAAATGAGAAAAAATAAGCGTATAAAATTACCTTTTTTTGTAACATTGCAAGAAAGCAAAGCAAATATGCCCGTACCTGTTCGGCTAATCGGGGCCTTCGCCACGGTCGCAATCTGCGCCTTTCTCCTTTTCCTGCGCTTTGGGGATTACCTCCGCTTTGAAAAGGGGATGGTTATAGAACCGTACGGGGACGGCCTGAAAGCGTACATGTCGCCTGCCTATCACGCTCTATACGACAGTACCTGGACGCTTTTTCAGGGCATGCACTATCCCTACGGCGACCACCTGGTGATGTCGGACCCCATGCCTATCGTGGCCAATGGGTTAAAGCTGTTCCACAGCCCTGGCAGCGATTTGATAGACGAGACCATCCGCTGGACGCACTTGTCCATGTTGTTGTCTATTCTGGTCTCGGCCCTGTTTCTATACCTCATCCTGGAGCGGCTACAGCTTCCGGTTTGGCTGGCCTGTACTGCTGCGCTGGCCTTGAGCTTTATGGCCCCTATGGTCGCCCGGATGGGCTTCCATTTCGGGCTTGCCCAACCCGCAGCCCTGCCCATGGCCTTCTATTTCCTGATGCGCTTTCAGGAGAGCCCAAGGTGGGGGTACAGCGCCCTGTTAGCTTTCACTATTTTATTCTTTTCTTTGTTTCATTTTCATTATTTTGGATTGTTTGTATTGGGTATTTCATTATATTATTTTATAGATTTTATGCTTATCCGGCGGGGTCGGCATTGGGCGCGCATGTTGCCGCACTATGCGCTGCAGGTGTTGGTCCCCTTTGTACTGCTCAACACCTGGCTGGGCAGCGGGCCTGAGGTTTCCGACCGCGCCTCACAGCCTTGGGGTTTCTCGTTTTACCGGGCGCGGTTAGAGGGGCTGTTCACCTCTGCCGAGCAGCGGCAGTGGCAATGGGTGGACCGCTGGGTCTCCCCACTTCCCGACCTGGACATTGAAGCGCAGAATTACATCGGTCTCTTTGCCGGGTTTGGCCTCTTTTTATTGCTGGCCATACAGCTCCGCGCCGGGTTCCGCAGGCCGCTCTTGCCAGATGCTGTGCCCCAACGGGCCTTTCTGGTCCGACTGTTGCCGGCATCGCTGCTCCTTTTGTTGTTTGCCTTGGGGCTGCCGTTCGCCCTGCCGGGTGTTGAGCCTTTACTCCGTTTTACGGGCCCTCTTCAGCAATTCCGGGCCCTGGGGCGCTTTTCGTGGATGTTTTATTTCGCTGCGAATATCTTCGTGTTAGCCTGGGCCAGCCACCTGCTCCGGAGGGCAAAGTGGGCCCTGGGAGCGATCGCCGCCCTGCTCTGCGTCGAGTCGTACCAGTACATCATGGCCCGCAACCTGGCATTAGACCCCGTACCCAGTCTGCAGGCTAACGCGTCGCTCGCCCAGCAGGCACTGATTGCCCCAGGCGATTACCAGGCCATCACCACAGTGCCCTTTTTCCATCTCGGTTCGGAAAGTTTCTGGTGGGAACCCACCCATTTGCAGCAAGAGGCGATGGTATTGGCGCTGCGGACAGGCCTGCCGCTGTGCAACGCCATGTTGTCGCGTACTTCCAGAAGCCAGACGATCAAGCAACTACAGCTCATGAGCGAGCCATACCGCCCGCCTGTGCTTTTGAAGGACCTCCCCGACCAGCGTCCTTTGCTGTTGTTGTACGACAAACGCGGAGCGGCTGCCCAATCGCCCAAATGGGACCATTTTCGCAGTGCCCTGGACACGATGAGCATAGAACTGCTCTTTACCACCAACGATTTCAACCTCTACAAACTCCCCCTCAGCTTTTTTGAAAAAAACCTGGGCAAACGGGAGCAGGAGATGGCCACGCTGACCGATACCCTGGCTGAACCCGACCCGCTGCGCTTCGTACGGCGCAGCTTTGACAGGTTAAAAAGTGGGAAAACATACCAGGGGGGCGGTGCCTTACAATCCTCCGCACATAAAGCGGAGACGCTTTACGATGGGCCCCTGCCTCTGGCGGGGCCGGAGGGGCGCTATGCGATGTCGTTCTGGGCTTTTGTGGATGAGGACCTGCGTTCCCGCAGCGAGGTGCACGTGCGCGTTTACCATCCCCAAACAGGGGAAACCGCCTTTGAAATACGAGAAGGCGTGCATCGCTGGTCCACCGTTTTTGACCCGAAAGGGTGGGCTTTGGTCGAATATGAGCTACAAGCCGCCGCGGGGATGTACCTGCACGTCAGCGTACAGAACAAAATGTTGGGCAGAGCCCCCTTGTATTTCGACGAATGGCTGTTGCGCCCGGCTAATTATGCGGTAAAATCATCCGGAGGGCATTTCTTTTCCTATAATAATCGCTTTTATAAAAGATAGACGATGGATTTCAGCAACCTGAAAAAAAGTACGACTGCCGTCTGGGGCGGAGAAGACCATATCCAAACCGACGGTTCGATAGCGACGCCGATCAGCCACAGCGTGGCCTTTGCGTATGAAGACCCCGACCACTGGCACCAGGTATCGTTGGGGAACGCCGAGGGCTATATCTACAGCCGAAATACCAACCCCACCGTGGCGGTGCTGGAAGAAAAAATACGCCTTCTCGAAGGCGCGGAAGCGGCCACTTCCTTTGCCACGGGCATGGCTGCGATCAGCAACACCTTGTTTACCTTCCTGACCACGGGGAAACGGGTCGTTTCGCTCAAAGACACGTATGGAGGCACCAGCAAGATTTTTTTGGATTTTTTGCCCAAATACGGTGTACAGGTTACCCTTTGCGACACGACCGACCATGCGCAAATCGAAGCCGAAGTAGCCAAAGGCTGTGACCTCCTCTACCTCGAAACACCCACCAACCCGACGCTCAAAATCATAGACATCCGTCGGCTGGCGCAGGCGGCCCACCGCACCGGGGCCATTGTCGTCGTGGACAACACGTTTGCCTCCCCGATCAACCAAAACCCGCTGGACTTAGGGGCCGACCTGGTCCTCCACAGCGCCACTAAGTTCTTGTCTGGCCATTCGGATGCCCTGGGCGGGTTGTTGGCGGGAAAAAAAGACCTTGTACGCCAGGTCTTCCATTTCCGGGAAATCAACGGGGCCAGCTTGCAGGCAGACCCTGCCTACCGGATAGCCCGCGGCATGAAAACCCTGGAGCTGCGCATTGCCCGCCAGAACGAATCGGCGCTGCGCATTGCCCATTTTTTGCAACAACACCCCAAAGTGGAGCAGGTATTTTACCCGGGCTTGGAAAGCCATCCGGGGCATTCCATAGCCCGCGAACAGATGAGCGGGTTTGGAGGAATCCTAAGTTTTTCATTAGGAGGTGGTTATGCATCGGTTGCCGCGCTGCTCACGCGGCTAAAGCTGGTACACTTAGCCGCCAGCCTAGGTTCTGTGAGCACCCTCGCGGGCCCTCCCCGCACGACGAGCCATGTAGAGCTGAGCGCTGAACAACGCAAGCAGCTCGGCATACCGGAAGGGCTCGTGCGCTACTCGGTGGGCATCGAAAACGCAGAAGACTTGTTACAGGACCTCAACGATGCCTTGCACAGCCTTTAGCGCAGGCTGTCCTTCGCGTCCGGAGGCTTCACGAAGGGCGTCGGCGGGCGTTGTTTTTGGAGGTCTATGCGCAGGTTGCGCAAAAATTCACCAAAGGTATTGAATTCCTTGCGGTAGCTCAGGCCGCTGCCAATTTGAAGGATGCGGCCGCCGATGTCCGGCTGAAGTTTTTGGTATATCCTCAATTTGAGGCTTCTGTCTTCTACCAATTGGTACTCGATGGCCACATCGTTCCCGATGAACGCCCCGGTTGCACCCGTTGCGGTGCGCCAGTTGTTGCCCAATCCGATATTGCCCCCCACCAGGATGGAGAGGCGGTCGTTGAAGTAGTTCTGGCGCAGGCTCACCTGTAATTCGTTGCCGCGGTTCAGGTTTCCATCCTGGGACAGGGCGCTTTGGTACTGGCTGTACGCGATGTCAAAATCAACGCTGGACACTTTTCCGCCGCCCATCAGATCGGAGAAAAGCTCGGTGATCAAGAGGGAGAGTTGGTTCGACAACAGTTCGCTCACGGTATTGTAGAGGATCTGTGAGCCCTGGAAGGAAAAGTCTGCCGGAAGGAACTGCCCGGCCACGATCAACCCGAACACTTGTTTGTTCATTTCGTTTTGGTCCTGTTTCAGCAGGCGGAGTTTATTTTCCGCATAGCTTTGCAGTTCGCTCTGCAAGGTGGGGAAAGCCAGGTCGAACGAAACGGTGGGCTTCAGCAGGTCGCCTTTTAGTTGAAGGGTGAGGTCCACGTCGGTGTTTCGGGAGGCCAGGGTGCGGGTTTTGTCTGGGGCATTGGCCAGGTATTCCTGGATGAAATTGCTGACGGGTGCCTTCAAGTCTTTGTACTCTGCATCAATATTGATGATCGCCTTGAAAGGGTCTCCTGACCAGCTCAGGGTGCCGCCCCGCCGGATGGCAAAGTCCTTGTTGATGACGTTATAGAGGGTAAACAAGTACTCGCCCCTTTCAATGACGATATCGCCGAACATCTGAAAGCTCTGGTTGCGGGGCACGCTCATGCGCAGGGCACCCCGTCCGCTGCCCTTGATGATATCGCCGGTCTGCTCGTTGAAGATAATCTGGAGCATGGCGGGTTCGACCACGACCAAGTCCATATCAAAACTCACCCCACTGGGCGGACCGGCCACGGTGGTGGGGGTCTGTGCCTTGGGCTTATTCTTGTCCACAAACGAAATAAAGCTCAAGGAGCCCGCACTGCGCGCCGAACTGACGGGGATGACCATTTCCGTCCCTTCCCCCACCTGGGCCTTCACATAGATATTGGGAGCTGAGAACAATCCGGAAAAGGTGACTTCCCCTTTGCCCAGGGCCGTTCCGTAAAAAGTACTGTTATCGCCTTTTTGGGTTTCCAGCGCGAGAAATTTATCGGTGATCAGGCGCGCACCGAAGCCAAATTTGTGCAGGTAGCGGTGCACCACCCCTCCTTGAATGACAGCGGTGTTCCCCAAGCGGTCTTTCAGCACGGCCCCGCTGATGTCAAACAAGGCATCATTGACTTTTGCGACCGCGCGATCCAGGGTGTATCGGGTTTTGAGGTAATTTACCGTAGTGGCGCCGTTGAAGAGGTAAATTTCCCCCGAGGTCCTGGGCTCCGGGAGGGAGCCGCTGAAGTGCATATCAGCATCGAAAATCCCACGGGTATTGCTCACGGTAGTCCCTATGAAATACTCAGCGACGGAGAGCGGGAAGGAGTGGACATTCAGGTTCAGGTCGAAATACCCTGCTTTTTTGATAGGTTCCTCCCCGTTATCGCGCAGGTTATAGAACCCTTCGGCGATCATCTGTGTAGTGTCGCGCGTGAGGGACACATAGGCGTGGATCGGCAGGCCCTGGTCTTTCATGCGGGCATTTACGCGCAGCACGCCCCAATCCTTTCCGTTCATAAAGAGCGAATCGGAGACCGCGGCCACCTGTACGTCTTTCAGTTTGAAGATATCCCCTGCCGAGACAACCGCATTTATCCTGCCCGAGAAAGCGATGGGTTTGAATTTGATCAGGCTGTTGATATCGCCGATTTCCAGGTTTAGGAAAGACAGTTCCAGGCCTTTTTTCCCTTTGCTTTCCAGCACGATGGCCTTATTGCCCCGGGTGAGGATGAACTCCCTGGCGATGAACTGGTCTTTTTTGAAAATGAGCGCATTTTCTTTGTTGATGATCCAGGTATCCCCTAACAGTTCGATTTGTGAATAGACGATATGGTTGACCAGCGTGTTGCTGTCCTGCACGAAAAGCCGTCCGTCAATATTCAGGTTATCCAATCCAGGTTGGGCGTTTTCTTTTTTCTTCCGGGCGTAGTTCAGGCCATAATCCAGTGAATCGCCGTGCACCTGCATGAGTATGGCCAGGGGTTCAAACTCTTGTTTTTCATTGAGCACCATGCGGTGGACGCCAAAATCGAGGGAGCCTTTTCCGTTGCGGGTATTGATTTGAAGGGCGATGTCTTCGAGGTAGAAGCGATGGTACTGCAACCAGGGTGATTGTAGGTCTGCGTTCAACACGCCCTGGCGATTGTCAAAATGTCCTTCTAGTTTCGTGCCGCTCAGGGAGCCCAGATTGGGGTCTATGAGGTTTTCAAAGCCTTTGCTGTTCACCACCTCGAGGAAAAAGTCGAAGCGGCTTGCCCTGGCCAATGTATCTTTCGGGTTGATTTTTAGTCTTTTGGAAAAACCTGGATGGTGTTTTGCCAGGTGCTGCAACACCATGGCCGGGATTTGTTCCACTTCGAACAAACCACTGAATTTTGCTTTCAGCACATCCGACTGGATGCTGAATATTTTATTGCCCAGGGGGTCGAGATAGGTGGCCATCGCCGCAGAGTCCACCTGATACGGCTGGCCGTCGAGGGTGATTTCGAGGTTGCGCACCAGGCCGCTCCCTTCCAGATCGGCCATTTTTTGGTTCTTGAAATTCAAGCGGACATCGCCGGAAAGCCCCAGGTTACGCGAGGTGCTCAGGTTGAGTGCTTTGAAGTCCAGCTTGTTGATACGGGCCTGAAAATCATAGACCGGGGCGTCCCGGGAAAAATCCACCTGTCCCAGGAAATTAAAATCAATGTTGTCATCCTGCAGGGCGAAGCCCCCGTTGAAGCGGTTGGCGCGGAGTTTCCCGGCGAGCCGGGCATTTTCGTACGCATAGCCTTTAAACTGGAAGCTGCTGATCGTAGCTTCGAGGTCGGCCTCAGCGGTTTCGCTTTCCAGGCCTTTTCCATTGATCACGCGTGTATCCAGGCTCACTTTCCCAAAGTTGGGGTTGCCGGTCCACTTTCCGAGGTCGAAGTCCATCAGTTGTAGCTTGCCGGCATAGCTGGCTTTTTCTTTGCCGTTGCGCAGCACCATCTGCATATCCATACGAGCTTTGCCCAGATCGGTTTTCAGGTTTCCGAAGGCGACAAAGTCTTCGAAGAAGCCGGTGAAGGAGCCGTTAAAGTCCAGGCGCCCCAAGCGATCAAAGTTTTTGGGCAGGTTTATTCCCGGTGCCAGCTGGCGCAGGCGGCGCATGGTCGTAGAGAACTGCGCAAGGCGTAGGTTTAGGGCTTCTTCGTGTTTGACGGCCAGGTTGCGGGAGGAAAAGGACCCTTCAAAACGGCTTCCGTCCTGGAGGGCAAGGCGCAGGTTCTGCCCGTTCAGGCTGTTCACACGGCCGCTCACCCGACCATCAATGGCCAACACTTCGCCCTTGTTCTCTTTAAACAGCGAAACCTTATGCAAACCGGGAGCAAACTGCAACAGATCGCGGATGGCAATGTTAGACCGGGCAAAGCGAAGGTCCATGCGCACGCGTTCAGAAAAATCCGAAAAATCCGAAAAGGCCCGGTAGCGGAGGCTCAGGGTATCGCCGAGACGCGATTGCGGAGTGAGCAAGTGGAGCCCGTTGAGTTGTATGCTTTCCGAATTTACCCGGGCGTCTTTTACAGAAAGTCCGTTCAGTACGAACCCATTTTTTTCTTTGAAAGCCAGTCGGTCCAACACCCCGGAATACGTCTCCCCTGCATACTTGAACCCCGTTGCCCATAGGCCTACCTCGCGCAGTTGGAGGTGGCGGTAGTTGATGGCCCCCTGCTGGGAACGCTCGTTGGGCTCCCTGAAATAGTTGTCCAGGCGGAACGCCCCCTCTCGCAAGGAAAAGCCAGCCACCTCTATATCCCAGCGCAGGGTGTCCTCTGCTGTGAGCTCCGTTTCAGCGGGCGGCACATAGCCAGGGGCCGAAGCAAAGACCCCTACGCGCAGGTCCGGCCCGAGCAAGGCCACCTGTCGGATCCGCAGGCGTTTGCCCGCAAGGTCCAGGGTGTCTATCCTGAAGAAGCCTTTTCTGAGCGCGACCTCCAGCGAACTGCCCCGCTCATCGTCTATTTTTGAAAAAGAAAGGTTTTCGACGGACAATTTCCGCAGGTCGAGCGACAGCGGCTGTTTCGGCTGCTGGTCGGGCTTCGGGGGAAACAAGCGCTCCAGGTATACGGCTGCATCGGTTTTCTGGGTGCCCGGCACATTGCGCAGGTGAAAGACCGCATCTTGTACCGATACATCCCAGACCGTCAGGCCTTTCCTGAGGTAGCGGATAGGATTGGGGTTAAAGCGCACGCTCAAGTTCCCGCATTGCAACAAGGTGTCCTGGGAAAGCCCTTCGACATACACCCCTCCCAGCACGAGTTTGCCCATCCAGCCCAGGCGGAAAGTCCCTATCTCCACCTCTGTATCCAGTACATCCGAAAGGTAGGCCGCTGTCCGGTCTGCACACCAGCGTTGTACAAAAGGAATCTGAAAAGTGAGCGCTAAAAAGAACAGGACGATGAACAGGATAGAAAAGACGCGGTACAGCACACGCGCCACCTGGGCCATGCGCTTCGGAAGAGATTTTTTTCCAAAACCTTCTTTTACCGGTAATCCCCTTCCCTCTGTATTTTCTTCCATGACCAAAGGAGCCGCGCCACAGCACCTGTGTTGGCTAATCGCCCGGCTTTTTTTACAAATTTACTACTTTTTCGCATTGCGTTTATATTAGACTTGTTGCGAGGGGAATCAAGGGAGACCAAATCGCATCCGTGAATAAATAAATGCATCTTTTTTTCCACTATACTGACCCCTCTCCACAAGTCTATTGCCCCACATATCCAAGGATGGTTATTTTTGTACAAAAAAGAGATGTACCACTTAATCCTTGCAGGGTATTTCGCACTCATGGCCACCGCGCACCCCATACACCTGGGGCTTTCCGATGTCCTGTACGCGGAAAAAGAAAAATCGCTTCAGGTCACCCATAAACTGTTTGTGGATGACCTGGAGGCGCACATTGAGCAAATAGCCAAAGAAAGCGGAACGCCTGTACGCCTTTTTTTGAATACCGACAAAGAACACCCACAATCTGACCAGTTCATCCGGCAATATCTGGACGGCCACTTCCAGGTCGTAGTGAATGGAAAAGCACTGAAATCGAATTACTTGGGAAAGGAATACGAAAATGGGGCCATCTGGGTGTACGTGGAATACCCGAACCTTTCCCGCCCCAAACAGATCCGCATACGGGGCGATGCGCTCATCGGGCTCCACGAAGACCAAAACAACATTGTCAATATCGAAATCGGGGAAAAGAAAGGCAGTTTTCGCTTTTTCAAAGGGCATGTACAAGAGCAAATTGACTTGTAAGCCCTGCAAAGACGCTATTGGGCGTTGAAAAACAACCGTTCATCGTTTGTCGCCGCAATGGGCGAAATTTGTCCTACCTTTGTTGTAAACTTGCTGTACACTTTCTAAAAAGCTATTTCTATCCATGATGCGTTCATTTTCCATCCTTCTATTGGCTTGCCTGTGCGCAGTATCCTCTGTATTCGGGCAAAACACAGACCAGACCCGGTTCCGCCAGTTAGGCGTCGAACTGCCCACGCCCAACACCTACCGCACCGCTTCCGGTGCCCCGGGCGAAGATTATTGGCAACAGCGCGCTGATTACGACATCAAAGTCGAGATTGACGATGAAAAGCAGCGCCTGTATGGCAAAGAAACCATTACCTACACCAACGGATCGCCGCACCCGCTGAGCTACATCTGGGTACAACTCGACCAGAACGTGGTACACCCCAATTCGGATACCTACAAGACCACTACGAATAAGATGAACGAGCGCACTACGCTCACCCAGTTGAACATGATGACGGATACCACCTTTGACGGGGGCTTCAAAATCGAATATGTTCGGGACGCAACGGGCAAAGCGCTGCCCTACGTCATCCACAAAACCATGATGCGCGTGGATTTACCCACCCCGCTGACGCCGAAAACCGGGAAAGTAGTGCTCCAGATCGGCTGGTGGTACAACATCAACGACCGCCAGAACCCGGCGCTGTCCGCCGACTCACGCGGAGGCTATGAGTTCTTCCCGGAAGATGGGAACTACCTCTACACCCTTGCACAATGGTTCCCCCGAATGGCAGTTTACGATGATTACAACGGCTGGCAGCACAAACAATTCCTCGGAAAGGGCGAATTTACCCTGCCTTTCGGCAACTATACCGTGGCGATCACCGTTCCCTCCGACCATGTCGTAGCCGCTACCGGCGTACTGCAAAACGCAAAAGACGTCCTGAGCGCTGAACAACTTCGCCGCTTCGAAGCCTCCAAGACCTCCGATAAACCCGTGGTCATCGTCTCCCAGGAAGAAGCGGCCGCCAAAGAGAAAACAAAAGCCACTACCAAAAAAACCTGGATTTACAAAGCGGAGAACGTGCGCGACTACGCCTTCGGAACCTCCCGGAAGTACATCTGGGACGCTATGGGCGTCAAGCTGGACGGCGCAGCGCACAACCCCATTATGGCTATGTCGTACTACCCAAAAGAAGCGAACCCGCTCTACGGGCAGTACTCCACAGAAGCCGTTGCCCATACCCTGCGGGTCTATTCCAAGCACACCTTCCCCTATCCCTACCCGGTCGCTATCTCCGTAGAAGCCTCTAACGGTATGGAATACCCGATGATTTGCTTCAACTACGGGCGCCCTGAAAAAGACGGAACCTACTCCGACCGCATCAAGTACGGGATGTTGTCGGTCGTTTTCCACGAGGTAGGCCACAACTTTTTCCCCATGATCGTCAACTCCGACGAACGGCAATGGACCTGGATGGACGAAGGCCTCAACTCTTTCTGCCAGTTCCTGGCCGAACAGGAGTGGCAGCGCGACTACCCCAGCGGCAGCGGCCCTGCCCGCAGCATCATCCCCTACATGAAAGCGGATAAAAGCGTGCAAAACCCCATCATGACCAACTCGGAATCCATCATCCAGTTCGGGAATAATGCGTATGGGAAACCCGCTACCGCACTCAATATCCTCCGCGAGACGGTGATGGGACGCGAGCTGTTCGATTTTGCGTTCCGCGAATACTCCCGCCGTTGGGCGTTCAAACACCCAACCCCCGCCGACTTCTTCCGCACGATGGAAGACGCTTCCGGCGTTGACCTCGACTGGTTCTGGAGAGGCTGGTTCTATACTACCGACAATGTGGATATCTCCCTGGATAAAGTTACGGAGTTCGCTCTTGACTCTAAAAACCCGGACCAGGAAAAACCGGTATTGGCCGCTAAGACCAAAAACCAGCTCGAAAACGACGTAACCTACCAGGCCAATAAGCGCGATCTCCAAACCGTAGCCGTAGAACGCAACCCGGCCCTGCGCGATTTTTACAACAGCTACGACCCAAATACCGTTACCCCCGCTGACAAACAGCGCTACCAACAGTATGTGCAGACCCTCGGCCCCAAAGAGCGCGAGCTCCTCGAATCCGGCAAGCACTTCTACCAACTGGATTTCAGCAACAAAGGCGGACTGGTGATGCCGCTGATCATCAAATTCGAATTCGAAGATGGCTCCAGCATGATAAAGCGCATCCCCGCCGAGATTTGGAAACTAAACGACAAGGAGGTCAGCAAGGTCTTTGTCACCGAAAAACCCGTCGCCCAATTCATCCTCGACCCCCACGAGGAAACAGCCGATGTGGACACCTCGAACAATACCTTCCCCCGCGGCGTAACCCCTTCCCGCTTTGAACTCTTCAAACAGCAGGGAGGCGGACGGTTCGGCGGCATGCCCATGGAAAACCCCATGCAGCAGGCACGCAAAGCAGAACAAAAGAACTAGCATTCCTCTATCATGAACAAGGGGGCATTGAGGGTGGATCCACCCTCAATGCCCCCGTGTTCATGATAGCATACTCTATCCCTCCACGATCTGATACGATAGAATGCGGACGGGGCTCCCCCACAAGTGTAGGGTCATCACATCGTCGCGTTCCCGGAGGCGAAGCACTGCCCGGAGACCGGCTTTTTTCAATCCCGCCGGCATGTTCAAGGGCAGCCATTGCGCACCGTTATCCGCCTCAATACCCCAGAACCCCCCTTCGAGGGGAACGTAAACGATCGTAGCGCTTATTTCAAATGCTTTCATGGTAGGTCACGCCAAAGCGTGGATGATTTGAATGAACTCTTCTGCTTTCAGTGAAGCTCCTCCCACCAGTCCGCCGTCTACATCCGGCTGTGAGAACAGGGTGGCCGCGTTCCCTGCGTTGACGCTGCCACCATAGAGGATGGAGGTGGCATCGGCAAGCTCGGCGCCAT
>JBEGMH010000345.1:0-4089 GCA_041183125.1 Bacteroidota bacterium
CCCGCCCCGTACAAAAATACCGGAAACCCCTTCCCCTCCCGAGGGAATGCCCGGCTTCAACTGGATGGCTTTCAAGATATCGGTTTCGCCTAACAACACCGGGATCATTTTTACTTCTTTGGCACTGAGCACTTCCGTGCTCATCTGGGTACTTTCGAACACCTCTTTGAAGCCATCGGCCACCACGTCCACTGTTTCCAGCTCCACGCCCGGGGTCAGGTCAATGTCGAGCCGTAGGTCTGCCCGCAGCAGCAAGCGCTTCACCTGGGACTGGAACCCGACGAAGCTGAACGATACCTCCACCGAATCGCCCGCTGGTACGGTCAAGGAATAAAAGCCGTATTCGTTTGAACTGGTGCCTGTGCCCGATGCGGGCAAAAGCACGGACACCCCCGGCAGCGTTTCCCCGTCTTCGGATGACCGGATAATGCCGCTTAGGCGATATACTTGCTGTGCAAACAGGTACGGGCCGGCCCAGAGGACCAGAGCGATAGCTATAGACCAATTTTTCATAGTGTGGTAAAGTGTGCCCTAATTTAGTAGAAAGGGGGCGACTAGTTGAAACTCAGGTATGGACACAGAGAAAGTATTCCCCGTATCGCAGTTTAGCATTTGATACGTTCCCTTCATCTTGCCGATACCCGTCTGCAGGTGGGTCCAGGAAACGTACTGATGGGTTTCCCCTGCATTCAGGACCGGTTGCCGGCCGATGACGCCCTCCCCCTCGATTTCCCGCACGACCCCGGTGGATTCGTGGATATGCCAGTGCCGCCTCAGAAGTTGTACGGTGGTATCGCTGAGGTTTTCAATCGTGATGCGGTATGCGTAGATGAACTTTTGCTCCAAAGGATTGGAATAGTTGGGCTGATAAGAACACTCAACCCGGACCTGAATACCGTTCGTGGTCATACTTTCCATGATGCCCTGGATGTTTATTTTGGTCAGGAAGAGGCAATCCAGCGGCGAACGAGCTGTTCTGCCTCCCGCACTGCTTCATCCAATGCATCATTAACCAGCACGTAGTCGAATTTGTTTTCAAATTGGAGCTCTTCTTCTGCTTTTGCCATTCTTTCCTGTAGGGTCTTGGGGCTTTCGGTCTTTCTTCCTTGCAGGCGCTGGAACAAAACCTCTTTGGAAGGAGGCTTTACAAAAATGGCCAGGCTATTGTCGGGGTAAGCTTCTTTAATGCGAAGGGCGCCCTGCACGTCCACATCAAACACGATATCTTTGCCCGATGCCCACAGACGCTCCAGTTCGCTTTTCAACGTCCCATAGAATGTGCCGGGATATACCTCTTCCCATTCTACAAAGTCGCCGGCGTCCACCCGCCTTTTGAATGCGGGGACATCCAAAAAGTAGTAGTCCTTGCCTTCTTCTTCGTAAGCACGGCGGGGCCGGGTAGTAGCCGACACCGAGAAGGAGAGCTGATCGAAAAGGTCTAATAAACGCCGGACTATAGTAGTTTTTCCAGCTCCGGAAGGGGCTGCAAAGAGAACGAGTTTTCGCATAATCTACAGGCAGTTTGCGATTTGCTCCTTGATTTTCTCCAATTCGTCTTTCATTACCACTACCCGCTTTTGGATTTCAGAAGAATAGGCCTTGGCCCCCAGGGTATTGATTTCCCGGCCAATCTCCTGGGCTATGAACGCCAGTTTTCTCCCTTTTTGGGAAGCGTTCAGCCCGAGTTCGTCCAGATAGTAATGGCAGTGCTGCCCGAGGCGCAGCTTTTCCTCAGAGATATCTATTTTTTCCAGGTAGAACAAGATCTCTTGCTCAAAGCGATTTTCATCCACCTTGTCTTTCCCCAGGTATTCTTCCAGGTTTTGATAGATTTTTTGGCGAAGCTTATCTACGCGTTCCGTTTCAAAAGGGGCTACTTCGAGCAGTTTTTCCTGGATGATGGCTATGCGCTGAAGCATGTCCTTCTCAATTACAGCACCTTCTGCCTGCCTAAATTGCTCAAAGGCAGCAAGCGCCTCCTCCATGAGCTGCTGCACGATGATCCATTCCTCCTCGCTGACCGCCTCCCGCACGTTTGCTACCACATCGGGCAACTGGAGTACCGACTGGACGATATCTCCTGGCGAAAGGGCGAGTTCATCTATCAAACCCTTGATTTCCTGGTAGTATTTTCGGAAAAGAGGCGCATTGATGGCGGGGGCGTCATCTGCCTGCATATATTGAATGTCGAGGGTGAATTCTATTTTCCCCCGCTCCAGGCGATCGTTCAGGATGCGCCGGATTTCGTGTTCCTTCTCCCGGTACACCTGCGGCGTCTTGATCCGGATGTCGGTAAACTTACTATTGAGAGAACGTATCTCTATCGTGAAGCTTTTGTTGTGCAGCGATTTGTTAGCCCGGCCAAAACCGGTCATGGAAGATAGCATGGGATCCCATTAAGTTTAACAGCGGAACGGCCAATGTATTTTAACGCGCAATACCTCCTCGCAGTTTGCGCCGTTAAAGATAGGTAAACTTATTCGACTTGCGCACAACGGGATGCCTTGGAAAGCCCCCTAACAAAACAAAACCTTACCCCACACCCCTAATCATTTGAATATTAACCCGAATCAAAAAAGAATTTTTACGTTTTCTTTAGTATTATCCAAAAAATTCAGAAATTTGCAATTCTTTAAAATCTTGATTTAAATCATAATTGTCTATAAACCAAATACATAACGATGAGAAAAGCTGATCTCGTTGCCGCGATAACCGAAAAAACAGGGGTTCCCAAGGTAGATGTGCTCGTAGCCCTGGAAGAATTCTTCAAAGAAGTGAAAGGTTCTCTTTCCAATGGGGAAAACGTTTACATTCGGGGTTTCGGCAGCTTCGTCATCAAGCGTAGGGCAAAAAAGATAGGGCGGCACATCAAAAAGAATGAGGCTATTGAAATCCCAGAACACTTCATCCCTTCGTTCAAACCCGCCAAAGTTTTTGTTGAACAGGTGAAGAGCCAGGTGTCCTCGATGCCTAAGGACTCTGGGGACGAAGACGACGAGTAGTTCCTCATACGCTTAAATCATCTACATGACCAGGCTCCAAATCGGTTTTATCGGTTCAGCAATTGCTCTGACGCTGGGCATGTACGTGGGATGTGAAACAGTGCCCCATACGTTCAAAAACCTGGAAAAGTCCAGGTCTTTTTCTATTGAACAGACGGATATCAACGTGCTTTTGGCCGAAGCCAAAGGAAAGCTTTCCGCTGAACGTGCAGCTTCTTTGGAGGAAATCGAACGTTCCCTGGCGCAACTGCCCTCGGATGACCGCTCCAAAACGGATGTATTAGAGCAACTTTCCGGCCGATGGTTCGAACAGGGCGAGTATGCTATCTCTGGTTATTACGCCCAGCAAATAGCAGAAACCCTCCAAACGGGCGAGAGTTGGGGTATTGCCGGCGCCACCTACGCGGTCGGAATCCAGCGGAGCGAAGCCGAGAAAGCCAAGGCATACTGCACCGGCCGGGCCGTCCAGGCATTTGAAAACGCTATTTCCCTGGAGCCGGAGGAATTGTCGCATAAGATCAACCTGGCTTTGATCTATACCGATCGTCCGCCCCAGGACAATCCGATGAAAGGGATCCTGATGCTCGTTGACCTGGACAAAACCTTTCCGAACCAACCGGGCATCCTTTTTCACTTGGGCCGCCTTGCCCTGCGCACAGGCCAATATGAAAAAGCCATCGCCCGATTGGAAAAAGTTACCGATCTGGACCCCGGGCGCACGGAGGCCTTCTGCCTCCTCGCCCAAGCCTACTCGGAAACGGGAGAGGAAGCCAAGTCAGAGGCCGCCCAAACCCGCTGCGAAACCAATATTTCCCCAAAAGAGGGGGTGCAATAATTTTATCGTTTTATACTCATAAAATCAAACGCTATGCCATGTGGTAAGAAGCGTAAGCGCCATAAAATCGCTACGCACAAACGCAAAAAACGCCTGCGCAAGAACCGCCATAAGAAGAAAAACCGCTAGTCATTGTTCAAATGCCTTCGGAAGCACTTGTCGTTCCTTGGTATCTTTTTAGCACACACGTCCAGTGTAGCAGCGCCATGTACGACAAGGGCAGGGTCTTTGGGAGCCACTTGGGCAATACGG
>JBEGMH010000346.1:0-4232 GCA_041183125.1 Bacteroidota bacterium
GCAAAATGGTATATTTTGGTGTTTGTTTTAAAATTTTATTTTATTTTAAACAATATTTACAAATTTTATTTTTATAAAAAATCAATTTTGTAAAATACCCGATTTAGTTTAATATCAAAAATAAGTTGCGGGATTGCGACGGGGGCTGTATTTTTGGATGAACCCGACAACATCTCGCTATGACATCTATCCAACCCATCCAAAAACTGCTCGTCGCCAACCGGGGCGAAATCGCGATCCGCGTACTCCGGGCAGCCTCCGAGCTCCAACTGCGCACCATGGCGGTCTATACGTTTGAAGACCGCTACTCCCTGCACCGCTACAAGGCCGACGAGGCGTATCAAATCGGAGAGGACAAAGACCCGCTGCGGCCCTACCTCGACATAGAAGAAATCCTGCGCGTCGCCCTGGAGAACGGGGCGGACGCCATCCACCCGGGCTATGGGTTCCTCTCGGAAAACGTAGCGTTCGCCCGCCGTTGCCGCGAAGTAGGCATCAACTTCGTAGGTCCCGACCCGGAAATCATGGAGCGCCTGGGCGACAAGGTCGCCGCCAAGCAGTTGGCCCGCTCCCTGGGCATCCCCATGATCGAAGATAGCCACAGCGACCTGAGCAGCCCGGAAATCGCCCGGGCAGAAGCCCGCCGCATCGGGTACCCGGTCATTGTAAAAGCCGCTGCCGGCGGAGGGGGCAGGGGCATGCGCGTCGTGTACGACGATGCCCGCCTCGAAGCAGAATACACCGAAGCCAGCGGAGAAGCCCTCAAAGCGTTTGGCGATGGAACGGTCTTTTTAGAAAAATTTATCGAGGCGCCCAAACACATCGAGATCCAGTTGTTAGGCGACCGGCACGGCAACCTGGTCCACTTGTTCGAACGCGACTGCTCCGTGCAGCGGCGCTTCCAGAAAGTGGTCGAAATGGCCCCCTGCGTCACCCTGCCCCAAAATGTGAAGGAGGACCTGTACCGCTATGCCGTACAGCTCGGCCGGGCGGTAGGCTATAACAACGCCGGCACGGTTGAATTCCTGGTGGACCCCGACGGTGCTGTGTACTTCATCGAAGTCAACCCCCGCATACAGGTTGAGCATACCGTGACGGAAGAAGTCACCGGGGTGGACCTCGTGCGCGCCCAGTTGCTCATCGCCATGGGCTACCGCCTTTCCGACCCGGAACTGGCCATGCCCTCCCAGGAGTCCGTGGAAATGTCAGGTGTAGCCATACAATGCCGCATCACCACGGAAGACCCCTCCAACCAGTTCAAGCCCGATTACGGGACCTTAATTGCCTACCGCAGCGCCGGCGGCATGGGTATCCGCCTCGATGCCGGCAGTGCATACGCGGGTGCCCGTATTTCGCCCTTCTTCGACAGCATGCTCGTCAAGGTGACGGCCTGGGGGCGCACGCTGCCCACCACGGCACAGCGCATGCACCGGGCCCTGCGCGAGTTCCGCATCCGGGGGGTCAAGACCAACATCGGCTTCCTGCTCAACCTGTTGCAGCACGAGACCTTCCAGCAGGGCGCCGTCACCGTCAATTTCATCAAGGACAACCCGCAGTTGCTCAGCCCGCCCAACTGGCAAGACCGCGGCACGAAAATGCTGCGCTACCTGGCAGAGGTCATCGTCAACGGCCACCCCGATGTACAGCGGCGCGACCCTCATGCCCACCTGCTGGAACCTGTCGTGCCCGCCTGTCCACGCAACGCCCCCTACCCCAAAGGTACCCGCGACCGCCTGCTCGAAGAAGGCCGGGACGCTTTTTTGCAATGGCTGAAAGCAGAGCCGCGCATCCAATACACCGATACTACCTTCCGCGATGCGCACCAGTCTTTGCTCGCTACCCGCATGCGGACCTTCGACCTCCTGCGCGTCGCCGAAAGCTTTGGAAAACACCATGGCGGCGAGCTCTTCTCCATGGAAGTCTGGGGCGGCGCTACCTTTGACGTCGCCCTCCGCTTCTTGAAAGAAGACCCCTGGGAGCGATTGGCCCTACTGCGCAAAGCGATTCCCAATACCTTGTTCCAGATGCTGCTGCGCGGCTCGAATGCCGTCGGCTACGCCGCCTACCCCAACAACCTCATCGAAAAATTCATCGAACAAGCAGCCGAGACGGGCATTGACCTCTTCCGCATCTTCGACTCGCTGAACTACGTGGACTCCATGCGCGCCAGCCTGCGCGCTGTCCGGGAACGGACCCCTGCGCTGGCAGAAGCCTGCATCTGCTATACCGGCGATATCCTCGACCCCCAGCGGCCCAAATACAATCTTCAGTACTACCTCGACCTGGCCCGCCGCCTCGAAGACGAAGGGGCGCATCTCCTCGCGATCAAAGACATGGCTGGGCTGCTCAAGCCCTACGCCGCGGAGCTGCTCGTTTCCCGCCTCCGCGAAACCGTGCAGATGCCCATCCACCTGCATACCCATGACACCGCCTCCATCCAGGCCGCCACCTACCTCAAAGCTGTGGAAGCCGGCGTGGACATCATAGACCTCGCCCTGGCCTCCATGTCGGGACTGACCTCACAGCCCAACTTCAATGCGTTTGTGGCCCTCATGAAAGGACACTCGCGGGAAATGCCCGTCCAGCTCCCCTCCCTCAACGAGTTTTCCAACTATTGGGAAGCAGTGCGGCGCTTTTACTACCCCTTCGAAAGCGAGCTCAAAGCCGGCACTGCCGAGGTCTATGACCACGAAATCCCCGGCGGACAGTACTCCAACCTACGGCCGCAGGCCCGCGCCCTGGGCCTGGAAGAGCGCTTCGAAACCGTCAAACAGAACTTCCGCGTCGCCAACGACCTCTTTGGCGATATCGTCAAAGTGACGCCCTCCTCCAAGGTGGTAGGCGATATGGCCTTGTTCATGACCGCCAACCAACTCAGCAAAGAGGATATCCTGCAACGCGGTGAAGCACTCGCCTTCCCGGAAAGCGTCAAGGCCCTCCTGCGCGGCGATTTGGGCCAAACCCCCGGCGGGTTCCCCCCAGAGATACAGCGCATCGTTCTCAAAGGCGAAAAACCCTATACCGAAGAGCCCAATGCCCACCTGCAGCCGCTGGACTTCGGGCGCGAGCTGCCCGCATTCCGGCAGGAGTTCGGCGAGCGGTTGGGCATAAACGACTTTTTGTCTTACGCCTTCTATCCAAAAGTCTATCGCGAATACCAGGAACACTACCGGCAGTTCGGTCCCGTGGACCGTCTCCCTACTCCGGCGTTTTTCTTCGGGCTGAAAGCCAATGAGGAAATTATCGTCCACCTCGACCGCGGTAAAAGTATCCTCATCAAATACTTGAACCTCTCGGAGCCCGACGAGGCCGGCAACCGGCTTGTATTCTTCTCTCTGAACGGACAAACCCGCTCCGTGCCCGTGCGCGACCGAAAAGTCAACATACAGGCCGTCGCCCACCGCAAAGCAGAAGGCCCCGACGAAGTAGGTGCTCCCCTGCAAGGCAGCATTGCCCGTATCCTGGTCAAGCCCGGCGAAACGGTGGACGCCAACGCACCTTTATTCGTCATCGAAGCGATGAAGATGGAAAGCACCGTGACCGCCCCCCGCGCAGGTGTAGTCAAAACCGTACATTTGAAAGAAAAGACCCTGGTGGAACAAGACGATCTGATTGTGGAATTATCCTGAAGAAAATACCGGATAAACGCTACTTTAGTGCCCCATACCGGATAAACGTACACCAACCCACATCCACTATGTACCGACAACTTGTGCTCATCGCATTTTTTGCTTGTCCTGCCCTGGGCGCTACCGCGCAAAATACCGCAGGAAACCAATACAATGAATTGACTGTAAGGGCTTTAGCGGAGGCAGGATTGGCACCTGTCGCCACTGCCTTTGACACCCGCTACGAAGGGGTACGGGGTACCCCATTGTTGTTTGAGACCTGGAAAGAGGGCATGCTCAAGATCAAGGGCACTGACAAGCTCATCGGCCCCATCCAATTGAATATAGACCTGGAAAAGCAAATTGCCGCCGTTTCCTACCAAAACGGCAGCATAGGCGTCCTTCCTGGCGACAAACTCGACTACCTCGGCTTCGAATCGGCACAAGGGGCACAGCGCTTCCTGGCCCTGCCTGAGAACCTGGTAGATGCGGCTTCACGGGGCACGCAAACCCGTTTTTACGAGGCCTTGCATGAGGGCCGGCGCTTTATGTTCCTCAAATACCGCTCGCGGGAATTCAAAAAAGCGGATTTCAAGGGTGCTTATTCCAGCCAGGTCACCTATG
>JBEGMH010000347.1:0-9947 GCA_041183125.1 Bacteroidota bacterium
GGCCCTTTTTTTCCCACAGGGTGCCTTTTTTCGGTCATCTAAGGCAGTTAGACTCCCTCAAAAAGCCTTCGTGTGGATAAAAAATGACTCTTTTTATCCACCTCGCTGACCCCTCGCAACCAGTCTGTTAATTTTTGTCATAAAATTTATTTTTTCACACAAAAAACTAAATACCAATTTATTACATCATTTTCCTACTATTTTGATAGGATTTTTTTGTAAAAAAAAAGACATCGCTTTGCATTTTCCGCAAAAGCCCCTACATTTGCGAAGCATTCACTTCTAAAAGAGGTGTTGTTTTATACCGAAGGGGGGAGAGAATGGGCTCCGTGAACCCCTGGCAACCGGGTGCGTCTTCGCGATTCGCACTTATGGTGCCAATACCCGCCAATTTTTTGGACCTATAAAATCAACACGCGATGGCATCCATCCATTCAACCTGCGTCTTCGACCCGCTCCCTTCCACGAGCCACTCCTTGTGCTGCTGCGCTATGCGCCGCTGTTGTTGTTGACGTTCCTTTTGCACGGTACCGACTCTGAGCGCTGCCCGGTGGAAAACCTGGCATCTGCTGCTCTGTGTAATTAATCACCCAATTGTTTTTTTCTCAAATTTTTTACCATGAGTTCTAAACTGCACTTTGAAACCCTGCAACTGCATGCCGGGCAGGAAGAGGTAGAAGGCACCACGCGTTCCCGCGCCGTGCCCATCTACCAGACGAGTTCCTACACCTTCAAGGATTCCGAGCACGGCGCCAACCTCTTTGCGCTCAGAGAGTTCGGCAACATCTACACTCGTATTATGAACCCCACCAACGACGTGTTCGAAAAGCGCATCGCGGCGCTCGAGGGCGGCGTCGCTGCCCTGGCGGTCGGCTCCGGACAGGCAGCGCAGTTCATCGCACTGAACAACATCCTGGAAGCGGGCGACAACTTCGTATCGAGCTCCAACCTCTACGGGGGCACGTACAACCAGTTCAAGGTAGCGTTCAAGCGTCTCGGTATCGAGGTGCGCTTCACGGAAAGCGAGGACGTGGAGAGCTATGAGAAGTTGATTGACGAGCATACAAAAGCTATTTACTGCGAGACCATCGGCAACCCCAGCTTTGTCGTACCGGATTTTGAGCGCATTGCCGCCCTGGCCCGCAAGCACGACCTACCGCTGATCGTGGACAACACGTTCGGGGCAGCGGGGTACCTGTTCCGCCCGCTGGAGCACGGCGCCAGCGTCGTGGTCGCTTCGGCTACCAAATGGATCGGGGGCCACGGCACCTCCATCGGGGGCGTGATCGTAGACGGGGGCAACTACAACTGGGGCAACGGCAAGTTCCGGCAGTTCACCGAGCCTTCCGACGGCTACCACGGCCTGGTCTTCTGGGATGTTTTCGGCACGAACGGGCCTTTCGGCAACATCGCTTTCATCATCCGGGCCCGGGTGGAAGGGCTGCGCGATTTCGGCCCGGCGCTGAGCCCCTTTAACAGCTTCCTCTTGCTGCAGGGGCTGGAAACCTTGTCCCTGCGCGTAGAACGCACGGTGGAAAACGCACAGGCCCTCGCCGAGTGGCTGGAGCAGCACCCCGCCGTGGAATGGGTCACCTACCCCGGTCTGAAGAGCCACCCGGCGCATGCGCAGGCCAAGAAATACCTCCGCAACGGCTTTGGGGGCGTGCTCTCCTTCTCCCTCAAAGGCAGCAAGGACAACGCGACACGTTTCGTGGACAACCTCAAGCTGGTGAGCCACTTAGCCAACGTCGGCGACTCCAAGACGCTGATCATCCAGCCCTCGGCCACCACCCATCAGCAGCTCAGCGAAGCGGAGCAAAGGGCGGCCGGCGTAGTGCCCACCCTGCTCCGCGTATCGGTGGGCATCGAACATATTGACGATATCAAAGCCGATTTCGAACAAGCTTTCGCAAAAGTAGGCGCTGCGGCGCTGGTCTGATATGGTTCAAACATTTTGCACCGACCGCCCCTTCGCATTGGAAGCGGGCGGCGTACTGCCCCGTTTGGAGATTGCCTATCACACGTACGGCACCCTCGGGCCCGGCAAAGGGAACGTGGTGTGGGTGTGCCATGCGTTGACCGGCAACTCCGACGCGGCAGACTGGTGGTCGGGGTTGATAGGGGCGGGCAGCCTCTTCGACCCCGAACGCTATTTTATCGTTTGTGCCAATAACCTGGGTTCCTGTTACGGCACCACAGGTCCGGCTTCGCTCCATCCCGATACCGGAAAGCCGTACCGGGGCGATTTTCCGGCCATCACCATCCGCGACATGGTCAACGCGCACCGCACCCTTGCCGAACATTTAGGCATTGAGCGCATCCACGTCGTCCTGGGCGGATCCATGGGGGGGCAGCAGGCGCTGGAATGGGCAGTACAAGAGCCCGACCGCATCCAGCACATCGTCCTGATGGCGTCCAACGCCTGGCATTCGCCCTGGGGCATCGCGTTCAACGAGACCCAGCGCATGGCCATCCTGGCCGACCCGACCACGGGCACCGACGCCCCGGAAGCAGGGCGCAAGGGCCTGGAAGCCGCCCGTGCCGTCGCCATGCTCTCCTATCGCAGCTACGAAGCCTACACCCGTTCCCAAACGGAAAAAGACCCCGATAAAATTGGCGACTACCGCGCCAGTTCGTACCAGCGCTACCAGGGCCATAAGCTCTGGAAGCGCTTCGACCCGTTCTCCTACCTCGCGCTCAGCCACGCCATGGACAGCCACCATGTAGGCCGCAACCGGGGCACAGTGCCCAGCGTCCTGGCCGGGGTGCGCGCCCGCACCCTCATCATCGGGATAGACTCCGATATCCTGTTCCCCCTGCGCGAACAGGAATACATGGCCGCCCATATCCCCAACGCACGCTATGAAATCATCCCCAGCGCGTACGGGCACGACGGGTTTTTGGTGGAGTTTGCCCTCATCGCGCCGATCGTGAAGGGGTTCATGCTGGAAGAACCGCCTTTTTTCACCCAAAAAGAACCGACGCGCACCCCCGCACTGACGTCTATCGCACTGCCCGGGACGGAGAACTTTTAGCGCCCCTGCGACCTTTTTGTAGCATGACACCAGATTCCAACCACATCCTGCTGCTCGACGAGCCGCACCCGCTGCTCCTCCACCGGCTGGAAGCCATGGGCTTCGACTGCCGTTGTATGTACCACGACAGCCGCGAGGCCGTCCTTAGTGCCTTGGCCGATACCTGCGGGGTGGTTCTGCGCAGCCGCTTGCGCGTGGACCGCGCCTTTCTGCAAGCGGCGCCCCGCTTGCGCTTCATCGCCCGTCTGGGGGTCGGCGTGGAGCATATTGACCTCGAGGCTGCCCGTGCGCAAGGGGTCGAGGTGCTCATTTCCCCCGAAGGCAGCCGCGATACCGTCGCCGAGCACGCCCTGGGCATGCTCCTCATGCTGATGAACCACCTCGGCCGCGCCGAGCGGCAGGTGCGGCAGGGCGAATGGGTGCGCGCAGGCAACCGCGGCGTGGAAATCAAGGGAAAAACCGTGGGCATATTGGGCTATGGCAACATGGGCCAGGCCCTGGCCCAACGGTTAGCGGGATTCGAAGCCCGCGTGTTGGCCTACGACAAGTACAAAAGCGATTATGGCAACGCCTTCGCCGAAGCGGTAAGCCTGGAAACCCTGCAGGCCGAGAGCGACATCCTCAGCATCCACATCCCCTACCTGCCGGAAAACCACTATTTCGTAAATGCCGCGTTTTTAGACGCTTTTGCCAAACCTATCTTCCTCGTCAATACCGCCCGGGGAACCGTGCTCGAGACCGCAGCCCTGGCCGACGCCCTGCAGCGCGGCAAAGTGCTCGGTGCCGCATTGGATGTCATTGAGTACGAAGAACTTTCATTTGAAACCCTCCAGCCGCTAGCCCTGCCCGAACCCTTTCAGGTACTGCTCCGCTCCGAGCGGGTCGTCCTCACCCCCCATATCGCCGGATGGTCTTTTGAATCCAATGAAGGACATGCCCGCGTAATTGCTGAAAAAATTCAATCCTTTTTCCGACCTTGCTGACTTTTTGAGCTGAAACCGTTTTTTCAAACGGGGGTTTGTCCCTTTACTACCACAATACGCTATCATGTCGGGCAATACGGAAATGGCAGAACTGTTCGAAGTCGTCTATAACTTAGCCGAAACAGCCGAAGGCCTGTTTATCCCCTCCGCGTTCATCGTGAGCCGCGACAAAAGCGGCCTGCTGGCCCATATCAAGCAAAAAGCAACCCCCGATACCATTGGGCACTTCCACCTGGCCCTCGACGACACCCGCCGCACCTTGTTCGCGCTGATCGAAGAAGCACAGCCCAAAGCCCTGGAAAGCAAGTTCAGCCCCAAAAAGAAGGAAAAACCCCTGGAAGAACTGCTCCAGGAACCCGAGGTACAAAAACAGGTGTACTCGCTGGTACACCGAAAAGTGGCCAAGCTCCTGGAATACGTTTCCCGCTACCAGCTCCCCCTCACCCTGAACGTGGACCGCCGCGTATTGGTCAAGGATTTCCAGGTGGACGTTTCTACCGAGGTCCTGCAGCCCGACCTGTCTTTCAGCCGTACCCCGCAAGGCGTCACCTACCGGCTGCGGCTGCGCCGCGGCGCCATGATCTGGCGCCTGAGCTCCCGCGAGGTCTGGCCCATCACCAACCACCCCGCCTGGGTATTGCTGGACGGTACGATTTACCCGGTCGCCCATATCAACGGCAATATGGTCAAGCCCTTCCGGGAGCGCGACGAGCTGAAAATACCCAATACGTCGGTAAAGACCTATTTCGAGAAGTTCATCTTCAAAGTGGCCAAACGGCTCGATATCGAGGCGGAAGGGTTTGATATTAGCCACTTCGATACCCTGCAGGGGTGCAGGCTGGAACTGAAGCATAATTTTTTCAGCCATCAGCAATCCATCCTACCCGTCATGGAATACCCCCATGCCGAGTTCAACTGGAAAGCCCCCTTACAAAGCCCCAGCCCCGACCGCACCACCCTGGAGTTTAAAGGAGAGGAAATCGGCATCATCACCGTGCGCCGGGACCCGCAAGCGGAGCAGCACTACATAGATGCCCTGCGCCAACTCGGCCTCAAAGAATTGGAAGGCGGCCATTTTGCCCTCCCCGATACTGCCGATGGCGACCCCATGGTCCTGGTGCACTGGCTCATCGCCAAGCGCACCCAACTCGAAAAGGAGAGGATCCGGGTCGCGCCCATACAAATGGATGACCGCAGCATCTGTATGGACGCAGCCACCCTTCAGTTGCGCAGCACCCAGGCTATTGACTGGTTCGACATCTCCGGGGAGGTCGTGATCGGCTCTTTCACCATCCCCTTCTCCGCGCTCGCCCGCCACATACGGGACGAAGACCGCTTTTACCTGCTCCCCGACGGAACCTACTTCCTCATCCCGTTTGAATGGATGGAAAAGTACAAGTCCCTCGTCCAGTTTGGGCGCAAAGAAAACGATACCCTGCGGCTCAACAAAAACCAGTTCCCCCTGCTCCAGGGAATAGGCTTGTACGGAGACGAAGAACATCCCCTCAACGATCCCATAGAGGAATTCATCGTGTCGCCCCTCCTCAAGGCCACGCTGCGGCCCTACCAGTACGAAGGGGCACGCTGGTTGGTCAAGCTCTACCAAAACCAGCTCGGGGCTTGCTTGGCCGACGATATGGGCCTGGGCAAAACCATCCAGACCCTGGCCGCCCTACTCCACGCCAAAAGCCGCAAACCGGAAACCCTGGCCCAATATGCACCGGATACCCCCGCTGGTGCGCCTCAGCTCAACCTGTTTTCCGCCCCTTCCGGGGATGAGGACTTTTTGCAACCCCTCAACGCCCTGATCGTCCTCCCCGCCTCCCTGGTGTTCAACTGGGAAACGGAAATCCGCAAATTCGCCCCCAGCCTCAGCGTCTATCTCCACATGGGCAACAAACGATATACCGACGTACGCCTCCTGCGCCGCTTCGATATCCTCCTCACTACCTACCAGACCGCCCTGCGCGACGTCGAACTGCTCTGCGAACTGGAATACGAATACATCATATTAGATGAAAGCCAACAAATCAAAAACCGCGAGAGCAAGGTGTTCCGCGCCATCAACCACCTGAAAGGCCGGCACAAAATATCCTTGAGCGGCACCCCTATCGAAAATTCCCTCTCCGACCTGTGGGCGCAGATGCAGTTCATCAACCCAGACCTGCTCGGGAGCTACGCCTTTTTTCAAAAAGAATTCATCACCCCCATCGAAAAACGAAGCAACGAGGAAAAGAAAAACCGGCTCCGCCAACTGGTCGCCCCCTACCTCCTGCGCAGGACCAAAGAGGAAGTCGCCCAGGACCTACCCCCGCTCAGCACCCAGGTTTTTTATTCCGAAATGGAACCCGAACAGAAAAAACTCTACGAACGCGAAAAATCCGCCGCCCGAAACTATCTGCTCGAGCATTTCGACGCCAACAGCCCGCAATACCGCATCCTGGTCCTACAATCGCTCACCAAACTGCGCCAGATCTGCAACCACCCCCGCATGGCTTTCCCCGATTACCAACGGGAAAGCGGTAAGTTCAACGATGTGCTCGAACATTGGGAAACCATCCGAAAAAGCAACCACAAAGCGCTGTTTTTCAGCTCTTTCGTTCAGTACTTGGAATTGTTTAGGGAAGATTTTGAAGCGCGGCAACAGCCGTACTCCCTGCTCATCGGCTCCATGCCCGCCAAGGAGCGCGTCGAAAATATCCGACGTTTTGAGCAGGAGGCCGAGGTGCAGTCCTTTCTCATCTCCATCAAGTCCGGCGGCGTAGGCCTCAACCTCACCGCTGCCGATTACGTCTTTATCCTCGACCCTTGGTGGAACCCGACCACCGAGCAACAAGCCATCGCCCGCGCCCACCGCATCGGACAATCGAAGAACGTCATCGCCGTGAAGTTCATCACCAAAGACAGCATCGAGGAGAAAATCCTGCAGTTGCAAACGCGCAAGTCCAAATTGGCCGAGGATATCCTCGAAAACGTGCGCGGCGCAGATTTCAGCCGGGGGGATATCGAGTACCTGCTGGAATAACGGGGCCCCTATTTTCTCAGGATCAGCACCTTGGCCGTGTCGTTGTACATGGTCTCCAACCATACAGAGTCTTTTTTACCCGCCTGCTCGGCAGGCAAAAGGTAAAAGCTGCCCCGCCTGAGCTGGTCTTGCAGCACTACCGGCCGGCTCCGCAGCCGGCTCAGGTAAAACCCGGTGGTGAACGGCAGGACTTTGGGCTCCCCGTAATAGTACAGCGGCGCATCGCCCGTGAGGGCGTATATTTTTTCCGCTAATGCTTTGTTGGATGCCGCTTCCCCGCTCTTCGCGCGCAGAGGCAGCACGCTGAGGTCGAAGGCGATACGCCCCAGGGCCAGGGCTAAAAACAGCCCCGCTAACGCGTAGCGCGGCCGCTGGTACACCCAGACCGCCAGCCCAGCGAACCCGTTAGCCCCCAATACCGCCAACGCCCAGCGATACGATAAAAACGCCAGGTCCGGTACCAGCGGCAGCACGGCCAAGCCCTGTTCTTATAATCCGCACAAAAAGACAAGGGCTATTTGAAAAAAACGCCCCGCCCATACCGGCGCTTCCGCCCGGCGCTCCCAAGCCCAGGCCAATAACAACGCGGCGAACGGGAAAAGCGGATAGACATAACGCATGCGCGTGCCCGGGGAAAGCCAGTACAACACGATGTTCGACAGCAGCATGAGCACGCAGAAACGGATGAACGGATGCCGCTCCAACAGCAGGCTGCGCACATCGGAGCGCAGCAAAAAGACCCCCAACAGAGCAAGCGGCAACAAATCTTTGAGGAAATCAAAGGGAAACGCCAACAAATGGGCCACAAACTCCCCTAACGAATGCCCAATGCTGCGCTCGCTCGACTCGCCAAACAGCGTCTCGATCAAAAAAAGAGGGTCGTTGTACGCGCGGTATTGCCAGGTGTAGCCCCCTAACAGCAGCGCAAGCAGCGCGATACCCATGAAGTGCTTTGCCGACAGCAGCACCCGAAAGCGCCCTTTATCTACAAAATACACCAACAGCGAAATGGCCGTGAACGCAAAAGAGGGCATCCCTTTGGTCAGTACCCCGATGGCACAACTCAGGTAAGCAGACAGGAACAACCAGAGGTAGCGCTCTTTTTCCCCAAAATAATACACCGCCAAAAGCCCCGCCCATACGATGAGCGCATAAAAGAGGTCTATCTCCGCCAATGCACTGAAATAGAATAAGATACTACCGAAACTCAAAAAGGTGAGCGCCGATACCCAGCCAAAGTACAAACCGACCCAGCGACGGCCAGCCGCCCAGAGCAATGCGGCCATGCCCCATACCGACAACACCGTGGGCAGCCGCAGCCAGAACTCGTCGAAGCCTCCCCCCAAACGGGCAAACAGCACGAGCACCCAGTTGAACACCGGCGGCTTGTAATAATACCACTCCCCAAACTGCGTCGCCGCCCAGTAGTTGCCCGAGTGGTACATCTCCAGGGCAATCAGGGCCCGACGCGGCTCCTCCAGGTACAGCGGCGCTGCTCCCAAACACAGCAACATCCCTGCCGCTATGCCCAAGGCAGCCCATAAAAACAACTTCTTCTCCAGGTAAGCGCGTGCCATTGGTTTCGTTTTGGCGTATGAGGGCCAAAGATAACAGAGTTCTCTCGAGCGGAAACGCCGAGCAGCGAAAAAGGCCCTCTTTTTGGCGGGCGCTCACAAAGAACCCGCCGTCACACCTCGTCGAGCCGTACAGGCAACTTTCGGATGCGCTTGCCCGTGAGGGCGAAAATTGCGTTGCCCAGCGCAGGGGCCACCGGCGGAACCCCTGGTTCCCCTACCCCACCCGGTTCTTCGGCGCCTTCGTAGATGTGTACCTCGACGGGGGGCAGCTCCCCCATGCGCAGCAGCGCATAGTCGTGGAAGTTCGTCTGTACTGCCCTTCCGTCTTTGAAGGTGATTTCGTCTTTGATAGCGGCACCGAGGCCCATGAGGGTGCCCCCTTCGACCTGAGCTTTCACGTTGTCGGGGTTGACCGCTAACCCGCAGTCTATGACAGCTACTATTTTTTCGATTTTGACGCCCTTCCCTTTGCGCGACACGAACACCACGTGCCCTGCCTGGCCGGCGAAGAACTGCCAGATGGCCACCCCTTTCGCCCAGCCTTCGGGCATGGGCTCGGCCCAGCCGCTGCGGTCGCGCAACTGCACGAGGAGCTCTTTCATCCGCTCGTTTTTGTGCATCAGGGACAGCCGGAACGCGATGGGGTCTTTCCCGGCGGCGTGGGCGAGTTCGTCTATGAAACACTCGTGGGCAAACGCCGTCGTCGTGGAATAGACCGCGCGCCACCAGCCCAGGGGCACATTCGTCTCGGCGTATATGTTGTTCGCTTTGACGTTCGGCACCTCGTACCAACTATCGCCGATACCTTCCATCGCGCCCTCGTCTTCTTTCTTAGCAGGGTCTCCGCCAAACTGGCGGTACAGGATAGACGGGGCGACGACCTTGTGCTGCAGGGCCACCAGCTTACCTTGCGCGTCGAGGCCGCCCCGCAGCGCGCTCAGCGTGCCCGGGCGGAAGGGACCCATGGTCATATCGTCTTCCCGGGTCCAGACGACCTTTACGGGCGCTTTGACCTCACGGGAGATATACGCGGCCTCGGTGATGTAATCCTCGAAGAGGCGGCGGCCAAAGCCTCCGCCCAACAGCGTGTGGTGGAGCTCGATGCTCGCTGCGGGCATCTTCAGGTAGGTGGCCAGGGCATCTACCGCTCCGTTGGGGATTTGGGTCGGTGCCCATATTTCGCACTTCGAGGCCGTGACATGCGCTACTGCGTTCTGCGGCTCCATGGGCGCGTGGGCGGCGAAGGGCAGCTCGTAGGTAGCTTCCAGCGTTTTCTTGGCTGCCTGATAAGCGCGGTCAAAATCCCCTTCCTTGTGCGCTATTACGC
>JBEGMH010000348.1:0-7721 GCA_041183125.1 Bacteroidota bacterium
CATCCGGGTGGGGCATGGCGATACCCACGATCTGTGGATCAACCCTTCCAACAACCAGAACATGATTTTAGGGGATGACGGCGGTGGTGAAATCAGCTTCAATGCCGGCCGGAGCTGGTCGCCACAGGGCAACCAGCCCACGGCGCAGTTCTACCGCGTCAATACGGACAACGTTTTCCCGTACAAAGTATATGGTGGACAGCAAGACAACACCTCGGTGGTCATCGCCAGCCGCAACAACGGCGGCGGCCTCACGGCAACCGACTGGTTCGTCGGCCCGGGTTGTGAGAGTGCCTTTGTGGCGTTTGACCCGAACAACCCCGTTGTCCTTTTTGGCGGCTGCTACCAGGGGCAGATTGACGCCCTCGACGTACGCACCCGCGAAAGCAAGGATATCCGGGTGTATCCGGCGCTCAACCTGGCCTTTGAGCCACGTCAAATGAAATACCGCTTCAACTGGAACGCACCTATTATCACCTCGCCGCATGACCCCAAGGTCATGTACCACGGGGGCAACGTGCTGTTCAAATCTATGGATGGCGGCTTGAACTGGTCGGTGGTCAGTCCGGACCTAACCCGCAACGACACGTCTCGCCAAGGGGCCAGCGGCGGCCCTTTCACCAATGAAGGGGCAGGTGGGGAAAACTACAACACCCTGGCCTACGTAATCGAATCGCCCCTTGAAAAAGGGGTCATTTACACCGGCAGCGACTGTGGATTCGTACAACTGACCCGCGACGGTGGCAAAACCTGGGCCAACATCACCCCGCAAGGGTTGCCGGAGTGCCTGATCCACAGCATCGAGGTATCCCCGCACGACCCGGGTACGGCCTACATCGCCGCTACCCGCTACAAGTTCAACGACATGTCGGCCCTATCGTACAAAACGACCGACTACGGCAAGACCTGGACGAAAATAGCCAATGGCATTGACGCCGACGACTTCTTGCGGGTCATCCGGGAAGACAAAAAAGCGAAGGGCTTGCTCTACGGCGGTGCTGAGCACGGTTTCTACCTGTCCTTCAACGGCGGGGAGAGCTGGCAGCGCTTTCAGCTCAACCTACCGGTCGTACCGGTCACGGATTTGAAAATCCAGGACAACGACCTGGTAGCGTCCACGGCAGGCCGTTCTTTTTGGATCCTCGACGACATCAGTCCGATCCAGGAATCGCAGGGCGGGTTTGGCGAGAGCGCGATGAAGTTGTTTTCCACCAAGCCCACGGTGCGCATGAGCGGTGGTTCCTGGTGGGCTGCTTCCGACACGCCCGTCCCCGGGATTGGCCAAAACCCCGTGAGCGGTATGGTTTTCCGGTATTACCTCAAAGAAAAAGCGGACACCAACCTGCTCAAGCTCGACGTACTGGACGCATCGGGCAAGCTCGTGCGCAGCTACACCAACCAGCGCGACGAAGCGTTCAAGTCCTATCCTGGCGGCCCTCCTGCCCCGCAAGTGCTGCCGGCCAACGCGGGCATCAACCAGTTTGCCTGGGATTTCCGCACGGAAACCTCGCCCGGTGTACCCGGCGTATTCGTCTATGGCGACCATCGGGGCTACCAAGTAGCGCCCGGCACCTACCGCGTCCGTTTGAGCTACAAGGGCGAAACGGCGGAAATACAGGCCAGCTTGCTGCAGGATCCCCGCACCTCGTTCACCCAGGCCGACTGGGACGCGCAGCAGGCCATGCTCTCGCGCATCAGCACCCACATCAAGGACGTACATGAGAGCGTGAACAAAATGCGCATGGTCAAGAAGCAGGTCGAGGGCTACAACGAATCTATGAAAAGTATGCCGCAGGCTACTGCCCTCGTGCAGATGGGCGCGGATTTGATCAAAAAGATTGAGGCCTGGGAATCTATGCTGGTAGAAGGCCGCTCCAAGAACGGCCAGGACGTGATCAACTGGCCCAACCGTCTGAACGCCGACCTCTTCGACTTGCGCAGCGGGATGGACAGCCAGGATCCCCGCGTCACGCAAGGCGCGCGCGACCGACTAAAAGACCTGGAAGCGGAGTGGGACAAGCACCGCAACGCGATGAAGGAGCTCCAGGGCACCCATATCGCCGCCTACAACGAAGCCTTCCGCAACCAACAAATCCCGGCGCTTATCCTGCCGCAAGAAGGGAAATAGCGCTTCGCTTGTATGAAAAAGAAGAAGCCCCCTGTGCCGCTGGCACAGGGGGCTTCTTCTTTCAGGGCGGAACCTATTAGTCATTGCCATACAGCGCTTTACCTGCTTTTTCGTATGGGTCGCCTGCTTTCCAGAGCGGTTTGACCGGGTCGTTGGCGATCAAGCGGGCGGCCAGGGCGTACGCTTGGGCGTATTTCAGCAGGTATTGCATATCCACTTGGTCTGCTTCGTCGGCCACCTGGTGGTAGTAGGTATTGATCGTGTCGTCAAAAGCGGTGATACCGGGGCTAAAGGTCAGGCCTGGGACGCCTTTAGCGGCGAAGGCCACATTGTCGGAGCGGTCGAAGAGGCCCTGTTCCGGAGCGGGGTCGGGGAAGGGCTTGAGGCCGAACGTAGCGGTAGCTTTTTCGATATGGGCGTTGGTGCCCGTCCTGCCCCAGCCGATGATTGCCACGTAGCTGGTATCGTTATAGCCTGCGCCGTCCGTATTGAGGTTATAGACTACATTTTTGAGCGGGATCAGCGGGTTTTCTGCGTAGTACTGGCTTCCCAGCAGGCCCAGTTCCTCCCCGGTGACTGCCAGGACGATGACGGAGCGCCGGGGGCGTTCTTTGGCCAACGCCTTAGCGGCGGTAAGCAGGGCAACGACCCCCATGGCGTTGTCGCGGGCACCGTTGAAGATGCTGTCTGTGGACGTAGTCCTACCCCCACCCTGGCGGCCGACGCCGACGTGGTCGTAGTGGGCGGTCAGGAGGATATACTCGTTTTTCAACTGCGGGTCCGAGCCTTCCAGCACGCCGATGACGTTTTGGGAGGGTACTGGCTTGCGCTGGTACCCATTAGACACCAGAGAAGCTTTGAGCGGTTTTCCCGCTTGCAGGTCTTTTATTTCCGGGGCGCCTGTTTTTTCTTTGATCCAACCCGTTACCATGCGCGTACCGGCTGCTGTGCTTTTGGGGTCTGCTGGTTTCAGGCTTTCGCCTCCTACATAGTTGGAGAACATACCCCAGGGCAGGGGCAGGCGGTAGATTTCGAACAAGGCGGCGGCACCCTTTGCTGCGGCGAGGCTGCGCTTAGTATCCCCGGCCATAAACGAAGCCCGCGGGTCGGATACGTCTGGTCGGCCCGAGAGTACGAGCACGATTTTGCCTTTTACGTCTTTTCCCTTATAGTCATCGTGGCCGGTTTTTTCGTCGGCCCAGCCGTAGCCGGCGAAGACGACCTCTGCCTTTGCGAGGTTAGCGGCATCGCCCCCTGTGATAACGAAGTCTTCTTTGAAGTCGTATTTCGTTTTGCCCAACATCAGCGAGGCGGAAGTAGGCGGTGTGCCCGACTCAAACTGGATGGGTTGGAAAAAAGAATTGAGCTCGGGAGCGTGGGCATAGCCATAGGCGTGCAGGTGTTCCGCGATAAACCGGGCGGCGATATTGTTGCCTTCCGCGCCGGTCCTACGTCCTTTTAAGTCATCGGAGGCGAGGAAGCGCAACTGGCTTTCCACCAATTCTTTTTCAATAGCCGATTCAGGCAGGGGGGCTTGTGCGGAGAGGGCGCTGGCGCACAGGCACAGCAAGAGGAGTGAGATGTTTTTCATGCAAGATAGGTTGTGGTAGAAACGAGTAGAATCATTTTTTCAGAACAAAGCCACCTGGGTAGCTATCGCTTCGCGTTCTTCCCGGCCGGGGGTTGGCAGTTTTTCCTCTACCGGTAAAATGCGCTTTATCAAGCGGAGGCGCCGGGAGTAGTAGCCCCTCGCCTCGTCGAACACCCCGAAGTGGTCCAGCAGGTCAATGCGGACAGAGCCGAGGGCATGTATAACGCGCCCTTCGGGCATCACGATACCGACGTGGTTGATTTTTCCAAATTTATTTTCAAAAAACGCCAAGTCGCCCGGTCGGGCGTTCTCGATAAAATCCACCGCCTCGCCCATCTCGATTTGGCCTGCGGAACTGCGCGGCAGGGATACCCCTACAAACTGGAAAGCCAATTGCGTGAACCCAGGTGCGTCAATACCAAACGGCGACCTTCCCCCCAACAGGTATGGGGCACCGAGATAGCGGCGGGCCATTTTCAACAAAAAATCAGATCCGGAGCGGTTCTCTCCTAATGTAAGCGTTTGTCCGCTAAAGGTATAGACCGTTTCCCCCAAGCGGAAGTGTAGGCCATCGAAACGCGGGAAGCGCGCACCTATGGTGACTGGGAGGAAGTGGTCGGAAGCCATAACGGCGTGCACCAATTCGAGGGAGTAGGCGTATTGTTCCCGGTACTGCAGGAATTCCGGTTCGGACAGGAGGCGGCACTGCGTCTGGTCAACCCAACCTTCCACCCCGTCGGTCGCAGTGCGGATACGGAGCCATTGTTTACCCTTAGAGTCTTGAATTTCAAACATTTCCCCGAAAAGGAGTTGGGAGTGCAGTTCGCTGTGGTGGGAGGCGAACCCGCGGACGGGGACAACGCTGAGAGGGCAAATCCCAAATGGCATGCGCAAAAGACGGTTCGTGAACGGTGCTATTCTGTAGAATTGTCTCAAAAGTAATAAGAAAGTCCCATATTCCGTTGTGTATTAGTTTAAATAAAGCGCTACTTTTACAAGAAATCACGAACGGCCATGCGCACAATGCCTTTTTGGATCTATGTGGTCCTTTTGCTGCAACCTTTTGTCGGACGCGGCCAGGATCAGCATTTTTCCCAGTTCTATGCCTCTGCGCTGACCCTCAACCCGGCGTTGAGCGGGGCTTTCGACGGTGGGTATCGGCTTTCGACGATTTACAGGGACCAGGGCCGCGGGATACTGGGTTCGCCGTATGCGACCTTCAGCGGTGCTGTTGACCTGCGCTTTGCGGCGCAGGGTACGGGCAAAAGCAGCAAAGACGCATTTGGTGCCGGGGTTATTTTTTACAGCGACCGGAGTGCCGATATCAACTTTTACACCAACCAAATCGCGTTAGCGGGGGCATTCCACAAGTCTTTGAGCCGAAAAGGGGACCATTTCCTCTCTGCCGGTTTCCAGATTGGTATTTCCCAGCGCAACATCAACTACGAGAACATCACGTTCAACGATCAGTTCCACATCCGCGATGGGTATGTGTATGGCACCCAGGAAGTACTCCCGGAGAACAACTTTGCCATTGTTGACATGGCCACCGGCATCCATTACGCATACGCCCCCAAACGGCAGCCGGGCATCTACGCCGGGTTTTCCTCTTATCACCTGTTGGAGCCCAACTTTAGTTTTTACAGGGAAGCTGCCAGCGGGGAAGCCGTAGAGAAGCTCCACCGGAAGTATTCGGCCCATGCGGGGCTTTTGCTGCCGCTGAACAACTTTTTGCAATTTTCCCCGCGGGCACTGGTCTACATGCAGGGCCCGCACTTAGCAGCCAATGCCGGTGCCAACCTCAGGATGCTCGTCAACGACACCAAAGGCTACGCCCTCCACGTCGGGGGCTGGCTCAGGCCTGTCAAAAACAGCGACCAGAACTTCTCGCTCGATGCCGCGGTAGCCCTTTTCGGCATCGAGTACAGCAATTTCCTCATCGGCATGAGCTACGATTTAGGGCTCAGCAGCCTGAATACCAGCGGACGGCGGAACGCCGCCTTTGAAATTTCCATCGCTTTTTTAGGGAATTACAGCAACGAAACGATCCTATGCCCCAAATTTTAAGGGAGGGGGAAGGCGCATACCTCATCCAGAAATGGACGGTATAAGCTCCCAATCTTTCCCTATCTTCGCCGCACAGCAAAACAAAATACCATGATGAAGCATTTTTACCCTCTTTTGTTCACTTTTTTGGCCGTATGCCGCGTGTGGGCCTCGGAGCCGCCCCTTGTCCATCCCCAACTCTTCGCGGAAGATATGCCTTATCTGATTGACTTTTACAAGCAACTCCACAAGAGCCCGGAAATTTCCTTAGAAGAAAAAGAGACCTCTAAAAAATTAGCGGCCGAGTTGCGCAAAGTAGGCTTTGAAGTCGTGGAGAATTTTGGTGGCTACGGCATCGTAGGCGTACTGAAAAACGGGGAAGGCCCTACGATCTTGTACCGCACCGACATGGACGCCCTACCCATGCTGGAAAAGACCAACCTCGACTATTCCAGCCAGGTCAAAGTCCAGTACAACGGGCAGGAAACCGGGGCCATGCACTCCTGCGGGCACGATATGCACATGACGACCTGGCTTGGAACGGCCCGTCTCATGGCCAATAACAAAAAACTCTGGAAAGGCACCCTGCTCATGATCGGCCAGCCTGCCGAAGAAATTGGCGCCGGCGCAAAGCTCATGCTCGAAGCCGGCTTGTACCAGCGCTTTGGGGTGCCCAATTTTGGCATTGGCCTGCATTGCAGCCCCACCATCCCTGCCGGTAAGGTAGGCTTCATCAAAGGGTTTTCCATGGCCAACTCTGA
The DNA here is from genome assembly GCA_041183125.1 of Bacteroidota bacterium. Lineage (GTDB taxonomy): Bacteria > Bacteroidota > Bacteroidia > Chitinophagales > Saprospiraceae > JADJPL01. The sequence continues at coordinate 6,527 of JBEGMH010000348.1, forward strand.
AAGCGTGGACATCCAGGTTTTCGGCGTCGGTGCCCACGGGGCAACGCCCCAGATGTCCATTGACCCGGTCGTTATCGCCAGTATGATCGTCATGGAGCTCCAGACCATCGTGAGCCGCAACATGAAACCCACCGAACCCGCCGTGGTAACAGTAGGTGCGATAAAGGGCGGCACCAAACACAACATCATCCCCGACGAGGTGACGCTCCAGCTCTCCGTGCGCACCGTCACTGAAGAATCCCGCCAGATGGTACACCGCCGCATTGAGGAAATCAGCCGGGGGGTGGCTATCGCAGCAGGGCTACCGGAAGACAAAATGCCGAAAGTCAGTTTTGGCGTCACCTTCACCCCCGCTAATTTCAACGACCACCTGATGGTGGACCGCATGAAAAGCTCCGCCCAAAAGGCCATTGGGGAAAGCAACGTAGTAGAAGCGGAAATGCAGATGGTCGGCGAAGACTTCGCGCGCTACGGCCGCACCGAACACAAGGTGCCCACGGTGTTGTACTGGTTGGGGACCGTACCCGATGCCCGCCTGAAAAGCAAAGACATGCCGGGCCTGCACTCCCCCTTTTACTATCCCGATCCTAACAAATCTTTGGAGACCGGAATACTGGTATCCAGCCAGTCGCTCATGGATTTATTCAACGGGAAGTAAAGGAGAACGATACCTGGCGGGCATCGGCCCTAGTGCGGCCATAGCGCGTTTCGCCTCCCCTGCTCAGTTGTACCATGTTGGACTGCGATGGGAACACTTCCATAAAAAAATCGGCATGGGCTTCCAGCGTAGTCCATTTCGCCGCGCAATCCGCCTCGAGGGAAAGCCAATACAGCTCCCCCTCGAGGCGGATACTTTTTAAGCGCAGCGCTCCCTTTTTTCCGCCTGTCGAAAACCAGAGGTGCTGCCTGAAATAGCGCGCAACCGCTTCCCGGTTTTTCCCCGGCCATCCTTCGGGACGGTCGGCGACGTATTGCTCCGGAAACGCGCTGCGCACACAGCTCTGTAAATCATCTGCGAAGACCCGTACGCGGACATCTAAGGTACGCGGTGTGCTGCCCTGCGATACGTCCACCATGCCGATATAGAGCGCATGGGGTTCCGGAGCGGGCAACATCCCTGCCCATAGGCACAGAACGAGCAAGGTTGCCGGGGTCATACCCCGATCTGTTTCAAAAACGAGAGGACATCTACCCC
>JBEGMH010000349.1:0-13193 GCA_041183125.1 Bacteroidota bacterium
GCGAATATATCAACTATGAAAATACGGTGACCATTATTTCCGGGATATTTGTCTCGGTGGGGGTTGCCTTCACGGTGGGTATCATCGTACAGTATGTTGCCCGTTTGCTTTTTTCATTTGATTATCAAAAACGCATAAAAGGGGTTGGAATCATTTGGTCCGGTATTTCCCTGGCGGGTATAACACACTTTTTATTGTTTAAAGGATTAAAAGATGCCCCGTTCGTCAGCAAGCCTTTTCTCGAAACGATGGAGGCCAATACGGGCTGGTTGCTGTTAGGGGCTTTTCTTTTCTGGTCCATCCTCTCCTTTCTGATCAACGCGTTCACGAAATTCAACATCCTCAAATTCGTAGTGTTGGCTGGCACCTTTGCCTTGGCGATGGCCTTTGCCAGCAATGATTTAGTCAATTTTATCGGCCCATCCCTGGCGGGGTTCGAAGCGTTTCTGGACTGGTCGGCCAGCGGTGCCAACGCGGATACCTACCTGATGGAGTCCCTATCGGCAGCTTATCCGGCCAACACGTACATGCTGGTGCCCGCTGGTATCATCATGGTGCTCACGCTTTGGTTTTCCAGAAAAGCCAGGACGGTAACGGATACGGAAGTTAGCCTCGGGCGCCAAAGCGAGGGGCTGGAGCGCTTTAGTTCCAACCTCGTTGCACGATGGCTGGTTCGATCCACCGCAGGGATGAACGGTGCTGTTTCGATTCTACCGGATAAGTGGCGTGAAAAGATTGAAACCAGTTTCAAGGTAACCCCCGAAAGCGGCGCTTTCCAGAATGCCAAAGATGCCCCCGCCTTCGACCTGGTACGCGCCTCCGTCAACCTGACCGTTTCCAGTATATTGATTGCCTTTGCGACTTCGCTCAAACTTCCCTTGTCCACCACCTATGTCACCTTCATGGTGGCGATGGGATCCTCGCTTTCCGACCGGGCTTGGGGCAGGGACAGTGCCGTGTTCCGGGTCTCGGGCGTGGTCAGCGTTATGGTAGGCTGGTTTTTGACCGCCTTCATCGCTTTTGGCGTCGCTGCGGTCTTTGCCTTCGTCATGATGAAAGGGGGCTGGGTAGGCTTCGGGCTACTGGTAGCCTTTGTCGTCGCGTCTTTTTATTACACCTTTATCATCCACAGGCAGCGGGAGGAGAAAAAAGAACGAATCCTGAGCGCCATCCATAAATCGGAATCCGTACCCGCACTCGAAATCATCCACGATACCGCCCACTCCATCGCCAATAACCTGGAAGCTGTGCGCGATGCGTATGACCTGGCCATCCGGGGGCTTTCCTTAGAGGACAGAAGCCTGCTCCGCAAGGTGGCTACGGCTATGGAACGGGTGAAAACGGAAAACGACGAGTTCCGCTATGCCTTCTATGGCTCTATCAAGCGCATCGAAGAAGGGATTGCAGAAGGCAGCCGCACCTATCTCCTCACGTACGACCTCATGCAGGACTTCATACAGTCCGCCGTCATGATCGCCGATACCGCTCGCAACCACGTGGAAGATGTACTCGCCCCCCTGGAAAAAGAACAGTACGAACAACTCAACCAAATCGCAAAAGGCCTGGCCGAATACTTCAACCTGTGCAGCTATATGCTGCGCACCCGCGACTTTTCCGATTTCCCATCCATCAAAGCCAATAAGAAAAAACTACTGAAAGAAATCGAACACCTGCTCGCTCAACAGACGACCGGTATCAAAACGGCCTCCTACAGCGCCCGAAACAGCATCTTGTTCTTCAGCCTCATCCTCGAGACCAAAGACTTGATAGCCGTCGCTGCGCGTTTTGTCAAGCTGTATTACCGACTGGAAACCCAACATACCCCAGATTCCCCCTGGGTGCTGATGTCGGGCGAATAACCTACACCGCGCTGGGCTATGACAGCATTAGAACCCTGGCAAGACCTGTTTGATCTACAGCATACGCTCGCAGCTCCTTTTTTGGAAAAAGCTCGCTACCCATGGGAGATATTGCCGACAATAGGCGACCTCCTGGAGGTACTAACCCCTGCCCTACCCCCCGATTTTTTCGAGGTCAAGCCGGGGGTTTGGGTCGGTAGCGGAACGGAAATCGCCCCGAATGCACATATTGTCGGCCCCGCTATCATCGGCCGAAACTGCCAAATCCGACACGGGGCATTTATCCGGGAGTGTGTGCTGATGGGCGATGGTGCCATCGTTGGGAATGCCTCTGAAGTCAAAAATGCCATCCTTTTTGACGGAGCACAAGCCCCGCACTTCAATTATATCGGCGACTCTATTCTTGGGCACAAGGCGCACCTGGGTGCAGGTGCCATCCTCTCCAATTTCAAAGCAGCAGGGGACGAGATCGTCGTGCGCTTGTCCGACAGCATCCAAATCCCTAGCGGACTTAACAAATTAGGGGGACTATTAGGTGATTTTGCGGAGGTTGGCTGCAATGCCGTCGTGTTTCCAGGTACCGTCATCGGTAGGGGCAGCCGGGTTTATCCCCTGACCCCCGCCCGGGGATATGTCCCGCCAGCACATATCCTGAAAAGTGACGGAAAATGCTATCCCATGCACGACAAAGCCTAATGCAGCAACTCGCTCAGGGCCTCCAGCAGAAAATCGACATTTTCGGGATGTGCCGTATGCCCCATAAGGCCAATACGCCATATCTTCCCACTCAAGTCGCCCAGGCCTGCACCGACTTCCATGTTAAACTCATCTAACAGGCGCCGCCTCAACTGGGCTTCGTCGCGCACATATTCGGGCAGGAACACCGCATTGAGCTGTGGGAGACGCCAGTTTTCTTCCACTAAAAAAGAGAACCCAAGGGCTTCCAATCCAACCTTCAAGCGGCGGTGCTGCTCCGCATGGCGCTTCCAGGATTGCACTAACCCCTCCTCCTGCAGCATGAGAAGTGCCTCATGCATGGCGTACAACGCATTGACCGGAGCCGTATGATGGTAGCTCCGCCGCGCCTGTCCGTCCCCCCAATACTGCATGACTAAATTGAGGTCTAAAAACCAGCTCTGTACCTTTGTCTTCCGTCCCCGGATTTTTTCCACTGCCCGCGCACTAAACGTCACCGGAGAGAGCCCCGGCACGCAGGAAAGGCACTTTTGGCTGCCAGAATATACGGCATCCAAGCCCCAGGCATCCGTATACACAGGTACGCCTGCCAGCGAGGTCACCGTATCCGCTATAGTATAACAGCCTCTCTCCCGGGCAAGCCCGCTGAGGGTCTCTGCATCAGAACGCGCCCCGGTGGAGGTTTCTGCGTGTACAAAAGCCAGTACCCTAGCATCCGGATGGGCATCCAGCGCTTCTTTGACCTTGTTGGGATCCACCGGGCAACCCCAGGGATCGTCCAAGACGACAGGTATGCCCCCACACCGCTGTACATTCTCTAACATCCTGCCTCCAAACACCCCGTTCCGACAGACAATCACTTTGTCGCCCGGCTCTACCAGGTTTACAAAAGCTGCCTCCATACCTGCCGATCCGGGTGCCGAAACCACCATAGTCAACTGGTTCTGCGTCTGGAACGCATATTGGGTCAGCGCTTTCACCTCATCCATAAGGCGGATGAATTCCGGGTCGAGATGCCCGATGGTGGGCTGGGACAACGCGCGCATTACGCGCGGATGAATATCGGAAGGGCCGGGACCCATCAAGCGGCGGACGGGGGGGCAGAAAGACGAATATGCTTGCGGCTTAAGTGCGTATGCTTCCATTTTTTCAGACTTTTTATAAAAGCTAAGAGCGTGTTCGGGACTATCTGTAGAGGCTACAGAGAGGTCCTCTGTGCCTTGGCAGATGGCTCTGAATACGCTCTAAATATAAAAAAATCTGCCCTCATGTACCCTGTGTAAAGTGATTTTTAAACCAGATAGATACGAGTATGCACAAAAAATATCCAAACTCTACTCGTACCTGCGACTTTATATGCTGAATGATTTAATTATATCCCTAAAAAGGTAGAACAGAAACACTATTATACCTACTATTATCTCATTTCGATATTTTTTTATAAAACACTGAAATCTATTGGCCACCTTAAATATGCTTTAGTATTTTTTCTTGGATGGCAGTATACTCCGCATTCCCAAAAAAGGCACCCGTACGGGCGAAAAAGCCCCTTTTTAGCCTTCGGTGATTCTCTCTCGCAACCAATCATCAGATCACGGGCTCGCCAATCCGGCGCTTACTACCCCTCGGGCGATGGCGTTCCGCGCCTTCAACACAATGCCTGGGCAAAAAGTCTGGGTACAGCGATAAATCCGGGTTTTTTTCGATCAGCGAAAGTAGGGCTTCCCGCGCCCGGTGCAACTGCGCTTTGATCGTACCCACAGGAGCCCCGGTTTGATTGGCTATTTCCTCGTACGAGAACCCCTCGTAGTACAGCATTTCCAGTACCTTTCGGTTTTTTGCGCTCAAACGCCCCATGAGTTTTTGCAAGTGTTCTGCCCGTTGCCGATAGATGAATAATTCCTCCGGACTAGGGTTCGATGTAGTCAAGGAATGTATAATGGCTTCATTTCCCCCAACGGAGAGATTCGATGCGTCAATGGGTAAATAAGGCGTGCGCTTTTTGCGCAGATAATCTATACAGTGGTTGATAGCGATCCGAAACAACCAAGTGCTGAATGCAAAGTTGGGCACGTACAATCCTAAATTGTAAAATGCTTTTTCAAAAATTTCCATCGTCAGGTCCTCCGTATCCGTAGCATGCGGCACCATCCTGGACACCATCCGCGATATGGAAGTACGATACCGATCCATCAGACCAGAGAAAGCCAACTGGTTCCCCCGGAGCGCTTCTGCTACCAATTGCTGGTCCAGGTCGGCTGGATTCCATTGTTTTACCACTTTTTCTATTGTCTCCATCTAGTGCGCTTTCCAAAAAACAGGTTAAGTGCAAAAAGCGCGTAGTAAAAGGGAAGCAACATATCCAATAAGGGAACCCAAGGCCAAAGCCTGGATTCGCCCAACAACTTTAGGATGTGCTTATACAACCCGGTCACCACCGCCATTCGCACCAAGAATAAGACCAATGCTAAAAGGCCTCCCCCCGGAACCAACAGCAACCCGACGATACTGCCGTAGTGGAAAAACTGGCTCAACGCCAGCAATGCCAATAAGAACTGATCGCGCTTTCGGTAATGTGATCCGGTAGAAAAATGCCTGGTTTTTTGGTAGTAGTAGCTCGTCCAGGACTGTTTTGGCCTGGTAAAGACAAACGCCTCAGGGTGTAACACCACGGCTGTATTTTGGCTGCCCGCAGCCCCGTTCACAAAAAGATCGTCGTCCCCAGAAGCTATCCCCAGGTGAGACGCAAAGCCATTGCATTTGAAGAACAACTCCTTTCTGTACATCAGGTTCCGTCCGACCCCCATGTACGGGATGCCAGACAGGGCAAACGAAAAATACTGCACCGCAGTATAAACCGCCTCAAAGCAAATCCAAACGTTTAGGAAACCTCTTTCCCTTTGATAGGGGCTAAACCCGAGTACGATTTCCTTTCCCGGATCCAGCGCCGCCCGCATCCTGCTAATCCAGTAAGGGCTCGCAGGAACACAATCGGCATCCGTCAACAGGAGGATATCGTACCGGGCAGCTCTTATGCCTATGGAAAGCGCTGCCTTCTTGCCCGGGGGGGTGGCAAAGGGTACGTTTAAGACCGTTAAATTGGAATATTTTTTTTTAAAATCCAATAACCTAACCCACGTCTCATCCGTAGAATTGTCATTAACGACCACTACTTCAAATAAGCGGTACGTTTGATTTAGGATATGGGGCAAATTTTTTGATACATTTTTTGCCTCATTGCGCACGCAAAGTACGACCGACACCGCAGGATCCTCCCCAATCGTCGTCTGCCCTACGTTGGCGTTGCACAAAATCGTTTCGCCAGTGGCCTCTCGCCGCACCGCATCGGGCTTACCATCCATCCAACAGGGCCGATAGCTGTCCGAAGCCTGCTGCCGCTTTCCATAAAAGGCCAGTCTTGAAAAAAGAACCAGCCAATACCCAAGTTGTATCCCGCTAACTACAAGAGCAAATATGGCTATGCCCCCGCCAATCGTCATACCACAGCAGACCATTCCCTGACAATACCTTCCCGCATCTCCTGTAAGCGCTTCCATTCCCCCGGCTGTTTTGCCCTAAACCTACCCGCCCGTATCCGTGCCGCAAGCACGCGCTGACGGGGCAACCATAAGGCATACCCCACCGCACCCAACCACATGCAAAGCGCAGCAGCTAAAGCTAGTGTGGCTCCAGCTAAAAAGAAGACCCCCGCCAGTACGATAAATACCCAAATGGGCAGTAACAACAAAGCACCCGCCCATTTGACGGTCGCATCGTAGCTGCGGTCGGCACCAAGTGCTCCCGGCAGACTTCGTATGCCCATGATCGGTATGACATACAGGCTATACGCAAAAAACCAGGGAATGAACCAGGGAAACGACGCCAAATACAGCCCTGCCCAATAACCTTCTTTTTCACCCATGCCTCCTTCTTCCAACCCGTGTCGGGTCAGCTCATCTGCGTATGCGCAGGCGCGTTCTTCCAAACGCGCATACCCATCGGGATGTACCTTCTTGTACGCCTTCAAGCGCGCCAACAAGGTTCGGGAATGCTCGAATTCATCCTGTACAGAAGGCAATATCCCGGAATACTTCATTTTCTCCAATGTGGCGAGAAGCGTGTCCATAGCGCTGTCCTCCGCGTCCGTCAGCAAGTTCCGCATTTGTGTTTCCAGGTGTTGCGTCAAATCTCGATATGCCTTGCGAGGATCAGATCGGTACTGGCTTTCCCAGTCTTTGACTACCACAGGACGCCCGATTTCAACCGCCAGGGCAGTGCCGCAGCGCCCCGGATCCTGGTAGGTAAACCCTATCGGCAATATGCGCACCCCCAGGGTAAAATCGGCAGAGGCCTCTGCGCCTAATGCAATCCGGGCCGTGCCGCTGCGCAGAGGACGCAGGCGACGCTCACACTCACTACCGCCTTCCGGTGCTACAAAAATATGGTCCCCTTTTCTCAAATGGTAGAAACACCGCTCAAAAGAGCCATCGTTGTTGATAGGTCTCCCGTCCACATCCTGAGGCCGCTCAACAGGGATACTGTACAAAAAAGACAGGAGCCGGGCTACAGGCTTGGAACGGAATAACCCTGCGTTTGCCAACATGAACAGAGGTCTGCTCACCCGGCCTGCTGCATTTAGCACATCAATCAATGTATTGGGATGGTTGCTCGCGACAAGCGTGGGATGCCGAAGGGTCAGGAACTCCCCGCCCCTGAGCAGGGTACGGGGATAAAAAAAGGCTAAAAAGACCCGGGCAATACCCTTCAGCAAATAGTACAGCAGTAGTTGTGGAACGCTCAATGCCTAAACTTTAAACTCTAAAAGAAATGTTTTTACCGCCTCGTCAAATACACCGCCCTCATCAAATAAAAAGTCCACTTCTATCGGGAGCACATAAAGGGGAAGTTCGAGCTTTATGATCAACTCCCGGTGTAGGTGCAAGCGCATGGCGTCTTTTTCAGTGGTCAATATGATCTTTTTCCCAGATTGAAAATCCCGGAATTTGTATTGTACGTCATAGAGCTCCCCGGCTTCGAAATAGTGATGGTCGGGATATTCTATGCGGATCATCGCACCGACCCGCTCCTGAAGCCAGGTGACTAAATATTCCGGGTTTGCAATCCCACTCAGCAATACGACGTCCATATCCTCCTCCAACGGAGCCTTATACAAAGGATTGAATAGATAATACGGGGTGCCGTACCGATACGTCGAGAAAAAAACCCGCTGCCCGGGAAAGGGCTTGATTTCGCCTAACAGCGCATCCTTTTCCTTTTGTCCAAGCGTAGGTGGACATTTGCTGACCACCACTATATCCGCCCGCCGGTACGCACTGCGCCATTCCCGAAGCCGCCCCGAGGGAAGCAAAAAATCGCGCGTGAACAACCGATCATACGCACTGAGCATGATGTTCAACCCCGGTTTTACCGCAAGGTGCTGAAAGGCATCGTCTAATAAAATAGTCTGTACCTGCGGACGATAACTCAGGATTTGTGGGATACCCAGGGCACGGCTCTCCCCTACCGCCACCGTGATATCCGGAAACTTACGGGTAAACTGCATGGGCTCGTCCCCCAGGACAGCAGCATCTGATCCCGGCCCCGCCAACAAGAAACCACTGCTCCACCGCTTATACCCCCGGCTCAGCGTGGCAACCTGGATATACTCCTTGAGCAGACGGATTAAATATTCAATGTGGGGCGTTTTACCAGAGCCCCCCATAGACAAATTCCCCACGGAAATCACCGGGACGCTGAACGTCACGCTCTTCAATAACCCTACCCGATAGGACGCGTTGCGCAAAGATACCCCCAGCCCATACAGTAGGGAAAAGGGGGCTAAAAGCAGTTGAAACAAACGGTACTGGATCATAACAGAATGGATCTACAACAAATGTAAAGGATTTTTTTTCTTTGCTGAACGGCAGCAGGTACTCAAGCAACCGGTACCAACACAAGTACACGCAACCTAAAAAGAAAGCTATGCGAAAAACAAAGAGCCCGTCGAGCCCATTAGACTTGTTAACATAACTAAAAGTAGCGCCTCCATGAAAGCTATGGTCTTCGCCGCAGGCTTGGGTACCCGCCTGCGCCCCCTCACCGATACCCGCCCGAAAGCCCTGGTGGAAGTCCTCCATACTCCACTGTTGGAAATTGCTATCCGTAGGCTGATTTTCTTCGGTTGCCGGGATATCATCGTCAATATCCACCACTTCGGGGAGCAAATTGTGGAGTTCCTCCAAAGAAAAGACTTCTTCGGCATCCACATTGAACTTTCAGACGAGCGAAACCTGCTGCTCGATACCGGTGGCGGCCTGAAAAAAGCAGCCTGGTTCCTCGGCGATGCCCCCTTTATCCTGCTCAACGCCGATGTGCTAAGCAATATAGACCTGGGGGCACTGTATCAAACCCACTTGAACTCCGGGGCGATGGCCACGCTGGCAGTACGCCATCGCCCCAGTTCCCGCATGCTCCTTTTCGATGAAACCGGCCAACTCTGCGGATGGAAAAATGGACAAACCGGTGAAGAAAAATGGGCACGACCTGCCCATACTTCCCCACAAGCCTGGTCGTTCAGCGGAATTCAAGTCCTCGACCCTTCTTTTTTTACCTTCTTCCCCACTGACCGCACGGTGTTTTCCATCATAGACACCTATCTCGCAGCGGCTGAATCGGAAAAAATACTGGCCTACCCCCATGATTCCGATATCTGGCTCGACGTCGGGCGACCAGAACAAATCGAAAAAGCAGAAGCGGTATTGCATCAGATATTGCCACCGCTTTGATCGGCTTCTGGATCCGACCCTTGCAGGAGGGCGTGGCCTATGGCACAGTGCAGGCACCGACGGGTATCGCAGTACTCCTTTTTGAGCTGGATCAAACCCTGGCTCTGTAGCGCAGTGTCGGGCCTAAAACCCATAGCTACCCATTCCCGCACAATCCGGTTGTCCTCAGGCGGTAAAGCAGCGAGCAAAGCTACTGCCTGGTCTAAGTAGCGCTTGCTCTGCCGAAATTCTCCATACAGGAACAGCAAGGGCGCAATGGTATTGACCAAAAGCTGACGAACGGTCGTACGACCTAATACCTTGTCTTTTGGGGCTGACTCCGCCTGCCCAAAAAGATAGTGCGTACGCCAATATTGCGATACGCTCAACTCAAAAAGGTGCTCGTATTCCTTTATACTTCCCGCCGACATGGCCTTGTCAAACGGGTGCTCCGTCTGGTGTACAAAGCGCGCAAGCTGTGCTATGCGCAAAGTGGGAAAATTAGCCGGGCGCATCCGCAGGAATTTCCATACCGATTTCTCCATAGGCTTCAACTGGTATTGCCGCCTCAAAAAAGCGTATTCTTTCCTCAAATCCTGCGGATACCCTACCTCCTGTTCCCCGTCCAACAGCCCCGACTGCCCAAACAACAGGGCTTCCAACTGAAATAGGTCGTCGCGCTTGCGGCGGAGCAATCCTATAGGGGTAGAACGGGCCAGCTCCTCAAAAGGGTCGGCATTCGCCGGTTGGCCCAGGTTGCGGGCAAGTACCTGGAAAAAAGTCTCCTCCCAGTTCTGCCCGTTGCGCTCCAGTAGATCGCGAAACCGGACTACCCGCCGCTCTAAGCGCTCAATCGCTACTCGTTCTACCCATAAGGTGCGCACCGATGCCCCTACTTCAAAAAACTGCGGCCGACAAGGAATCCCATGGGCCTTGTCGTTCAGCAAACGGTAATACGCAGCCCGTACTCCCGGAAGAATACGCCGCTGAAGTTCCAGACAAAGCAGCCGCTCCCCGTTCTTCCGATATACCGGCTTGTCCTCCTGGAAGACTACGTGCAGAATCACGTTGTCGTAAGCAGCATCCGCATCGTGCCGGTGCACCTGCCAATCCGATGCATGGACGTGTATCTCTACGTTGCCGACCCATAGCGTTTCCCCTATCCGAATCCGGGCATTCAAAAAATCCGGCCCACCATGTGGGTTTGGGTCGCCAGGATATACCACAGCTAAGGGTTCCCCACCGCTCGTACGTAAATCCAGCCCGTTGAGCTTTTGGTACCGCCAGATAAAATGCAAAAAATCTTCTCTCATAATTCCTGCGATTTAGTCCCTGCAAGTTGTACTTTAGTACGCAACTGGTCAAGGGACAAAATACCGCGCAATGATCCACCGTAAAAGGGGTGGATTTTGTAGGTTTAAAAACTTAAAATATTGATTATAAATTTTTTAAGAATTCAAAAACGATAAAAAAAATCATCTGGTAACCATGGCACGAATCCCTCTCTTCCTCTTCTGTACGGCTTTTATGGCATCCCCCGGGCTCGCCCAAACCACAAGTATCCAAGAACTCGACGCCGCTATCCGAAAAGAATGCTCCCGCTCCCCCGGCACGTTCGCAGTAGCTTTCCGCGAACTCGAACGGCCAGGCCGTACCCTTCTCATCCATGAAAAGGAATCCTTTCATGCTGCCAGTACGATGAAAACCCCTATCATGGCCGAAGTGTACCGACAGGCTAAAGCCGGCAAATTCCGCATGGACGATTCCCTCCTGATAAAAAATGAGTTCAAGAGCATCGTAGACGGAAGCCCCTTCCACCTCAGTATCGGCGATGATTCTGAAGAGGCCCTCTATGGAAAAATCGGACAAAAAGCCGCTATCTACGATCTCGTGTACGATATGATTATTTATAGCTCTAACCTGGCGACCAACATTGTTATCGAACTCGTGGATGCCAGGGAGGTCACTCGCATGCTGCGCACCCTGGGGATTATGGATATGCAAGTGCTCCGGGGCGTAGAAGATACCAAAGCATTCCAGCAAGGCAAAAACAATACGACCACCGCCTACGACCTGATGCTCTTGTTTGAACAGATCGCAAAGGGAAAACCCGCAGGAAAAAAAGCCGGAAAAGCAATGATTGACATCCTGCTCGACCAGAAATTCAAGGACGCTATCCCCGCCAAGCTACCCGCAGAGGTCAAAGTAGCGCACAAAACGGGCTGGATTACCCGGGTACGCCATGATTCCGGTATTGTTTTCCTCCCCGACGGGCGCCGCTATGTGCTGGTTCTCCTCTCCAAACAATGGGAATCCGACGAACTCGCCACCGAAATCATGGCCAATGTGTCCCGAATGGTCTATGATTTTATAGCCAATACCCCGCAATGAGCGAAGCAATCCCGATCGTCCTTGCAGAAACCAAATCCTGGCTGGCCCTGCTCAAACCACCCGGTATCAGCGTGGAATGCCAACCCGGAGCAGTAGATACGCTCGAAGACCAGGCTTCCCAATACCTGAGCAGGCAATCGCACCGCCCGTTCGTCGGTATCGTACACAGACTGGACCGGCCTACCAGTGGTATCGTGCTGATCGCCAAAAAGAAGAGCAGCCTCGCCCGCCTGAACGCCCAATTCAGCGAGGGAAGTATACAAAAAACCTACCTGGCATTCACCCGGCATACCCCGGCATCGCCACAGGGCGTACTACACCATTGGCTGGAAAAAAATCTTTTGGAAAAAAAGTCTATCGCCCATCCACAGCCGACCCCATCCGCCCAGGAAGCTGTCTTGACGTACCGGGTGCTCCGGCACCAGGCCAACGGCTGCTTATGGGAAGTTCATCCCCGAACAGGAAGATTCCATCAAATACGCGCCCAACTCACGGCTGTCGGCTGCCCCATTTTGGGCGATGTCCTCTACGGCGGCGAACCTTGTGAACCTAATGCGATAGCCCTCCACGCCTGGAAAATCGCGTTCCAGGACCCGGATACGAATACCCCGGTGCACCTTCAAGCCAGTCCTCCGCATAGTGACCCCTGGAACACCATAGGCCTACCGGATTAGACGATTCCTGCCTCAGGCCTTCCCTTTCAGCATGAGGTTCCAGTACATAAAGGGCAGGGCATATTTTTTCAATACCCACATAGCATATAATTCCTTGGACGTATCGAAAAATCTGGACAACAACGGGTCGCTCATGCGCTTGTTCTCATAGCCAAACTCTGCAAGCAGCATCTTTCCATAACCGGTTACCAACGGACAGGAAGAATACCCGGTGTATCCTTTGCTCATAGCCCCCTCGTTGTGCATCAAGTGGAACAGGTTCTCCACTACTACCGGAGCCTGCTTGCGAACGGCAGCCCCTGTCTTTGCCGTGGGAAGGGCAGCCACATCGCCCAAAGAAAAAATGTTGGAATACGTTTTGTGCTGCAAAGAGTTGATATCTACCGCCACCCAGCCTTTGTCCGGCCCTTCGGCATACACCAACTTCGAGCGGCGGATAAAGTCCGGGGCAGCTTGCGGAGGTGCCAGATGCAACATATCAAAGGGGATTTCTACCCGCTTTACCAGCTCGGCCCCGGTAGCCCCCTGCTCCGAAACCCAGTGTTCACCCGGCACGACCTTGGCATTGTATTGGAGCTTGGAGCGGTCGTCCTGAAACTGCGTAATCTCAAAGGTAGCTACCTTTTTATACCCATCAATTTTGACGATTTTATGAAAAAATCGAAGATTGATATCTTTTCGATCCACGACCTCCATCAACGTCGCTTTGAACGGATCTACCCCAAAAATCACCGAGCCCGGGGTTACAAACAGAACTTCCGACTTATCTCGTACCCCCTGCCTGCGAAAATAGTCATCGGCCAGGTACA